>NZ_JBFTLP010000013.1:0-101786 GCF_056396505.1 Arthrobacter sp. 05T410
GCAAGGGTTACGGCGGTCATAGCGTGGGGGAAACGCCCGGTCCCATCCCGAACCCGGAAGCTAAGACCCACAGCGCCGATGGTACTGCACCCGGGAGGGTGTGGGAGAGTAGGTCACCGCCGGAACACCATTAACGGTCGAGGACCCCCGCCACAAGGTGGGGGTCCTCCCGCATTTAACCCCCCTCTCCGGCAGGGCCGGGACCCCGGCCCCGGAGCCCGGGCCCACGGCCGGCTGCCCCCGAGCCGGTCCGGTACACGGCCTGCCATAACAGCGGCCCCAGGGCCCGCTACGAGCGCCCCACATCCCCGGGCAGCCGGCAGGGCATCCAAGGCCGGTGCCGGCGTCGACCCGCCAAGGCATCCCCTCACTGCCCGCCAGGATGCTTCTAAATTCGTCAAGCCGGGTTCTGATAGCGCAGCCAGCGCAGCGAAAGGACAAACCAGCTCCTTGGAACTGGCCCCCTACATATTAAGTTCCTGGCGTTGTGCAAGTATTAGTCGACTGACCTTGGGGGGTGTCCGGTGATGATCACAGGCAAGTTCAAGTACGCCGCTACGACCACAATGCTGGGGCTGATCTGCGTCCTAACAGCCTGTGGCATGGAGGCGCAGCAGTCCTCGAATGCCCAGTCTTCGCAGTCCCCGCAGCATACGGAATTCGGCTCTATCGAGGAAGCCCGCCGATCCGTTGCCGATGTCATTGGCTGCGAGGAAGCGCCCAAAACGGCCCCCATCATCAATCCGGAGCTGGCCGGTTACACGGCCGAATACGCCGTCTGTTCAAAACGTGTCCAGGTCGAGTGGTTCAAGACCGAAGAGGCCCGAAATGCTGAGCAGCAGCTGTATGCGGACAGCACCCAGCCTTTAGCCATCGTGGAGGGTAAAAACTGGATGGTCGTGGACATGTCCGAGGCACTTCAGGAGTCTCCGAGCGGTAAGGACCTAAAGGGCCTGGCGCAAGAGCTCGGCGGCCAGTTCAAATCCTTGAATGGTGCCAAGCAGTCTTAGAACACCAAGAGTTAGGCCTCATCAGTACGTGGGAGATTCCTCTCGGAGGCAATATCATGGGTGAGCCACGCCCAAGCCCGGCCACAGCACCAGACTGCCGGCCACTCACAGAGCAGCCGGGTAAAGACTTACAGACCATGGGACGGGTCAGCAGCGGGCAGCGCCCGGGGTGGCTACCTGGCGGCACAAAGTACGCCGGCGGGGACCGCGGCGGAACTCGGTGAAACGGCGCCGACGAGGGGGCTTCCGCTCTCGGCGCAATTTGACGGCGATCGGCGCCCGATTCCAGTGATTTTCCCCAAAAAAGGCCGAAAACACGCGGAATTTGCCACCTCTGAGGCGCCAAGCTGGTAAGTTTTCGAACAGTGGTTTGTACGCATGCCGTGTGCAGGCTCCAAAAATCGTGACCGTCCAGGAGGACATAAATGGCTAAGAACCGTAGTGAACTTGTTGCAGAGGTAGCAGGCAAGGCCGGCACCAGCCAGGCAGCAGTCAACTCCGTGCTCGACGCACTGTTCGAGGTCTTCGAGACCTCCGTCGCCGCGGGCGAGAAGATCACCATCCCGGGCTGGCTCGCCGTAGAGCGCACCGACCGTGCAGCTCGCACCGGCCGCAACCCGCAGACCGGCGAGACCATCCAGATTGCCGCTGGCCACAGCGTCAAGCTGACCGCCGGCTCCAAGCTGAAGGCTGCAGTCGCCAAGAAGAAGTAGTCTTCTTCGCAGGCTTGAAAGGAGCGGCAACCCTCGGGTTGCCGCTCCTTTTGCGTCCCCGGCCAGTCCCTAACCCGGTCCCTAATCGGTCTTAGCCCGGCCGGGCGGCCTTCCCGACCAATCCGCAGTCCTTTGAGGGCCGGGCCGGCTGGGCGGATCCCCAGAGGCCCAGCCGCCGGCGCCGATTCGCTGAGCTAGGCGGCGTAGCGGACAATGGAGGTGTGCCTTCCGCAGTAAATCCCACGCCCACAACCGCAGCGCCCGTTCCCCCCGGGGACGCACGCGGCCCTGGCTCCGGTCCCGCCGGGATTGCCCGGCCTTGGCTGATCGCAGGCCTTGGCGCGTTGTTTATTGGCCTGGTAGCGGCACTTATCTTCTCCGGCGCAGCAGCCGCCCGCGAGGTCTCAGATCCCGGGGCGCTGGTGCGCTGGGGGCTTCCGGTGAGCAAAGCGATCCACAACGTCGCTGTCGCCACCGTGATCGGCGGCCTCATCTTCGCCGTCGGCATCCTGCCGCGAAACAGGAACGGCTCCCGGTCCAAGGAGCAGGACGCCCCGGAACATCCGGCCTTCACCCGGGCGCTGGCCGTGGCAGCGGCCGCCGGCGCCGTCTGGACGCTGTCCGCGATCACCGTGCTGGTCCTGGGCTACGCGGACATTGCGGGGCAGGGCATCTCCGGGGATCTGGAATTCACCCGCTCCCTCGTTTACTTCATGACGGACATCGAAACCGGACGCGCGTGGCTGGCTGTCGTAATCATCGCCGCCGTCGTTACCACCGCCCTGTTCGGAGTGCGCTCCCGCGGCGGCCTGGCACTGACACTGGTCCTTTCGCTGATCGGTCTGGTTCCCGCTGCCCTGATCGGACACTCCTCCAGCTCCAGCGACCACGAGGGCGCCATCAACTCGCTCGGCCTGCACCTGGTCGGCGTATCGGCCTGGGTGGGCGGCATCATCATGCTCGCAGTCCTCTCCAGGGTCCTGGAGGGCACGGGCGCCGGCGGCCGCACCTCGGGGGCAGCGTCGGGGACTGCAGACATCACCGAGCCAACCCTGCGCCGGTTCTCATCCCTGGCCGGCTTTGCCTTCGCGCTGGTCTTCGCCTCAGGCGTGATCAACGCCAGCATCCGCCTCACCACATGGGCAGACCTCTTCGGCTCGGCCTACGGGCAACTGATCCTGGCCAAGACGGCAGCGGTCCTGGTGTTGGGCGGCATCGGGCTCATGCACCGCCGCTGGGTCATCCCGCAGCTGGGCAACCGCGCCATGGGCAGGTCCGCGCGCCGGGTGCTGTGGCAGTTGGTGATCGTGGAGCTGATCATCATGGGAGCGACGTCCGGGATCGCCGTCGCGCTGGGGCGTTCCGCCCCGCCGCAGCCCACCACTTTCGCCCCCGACGCTTCGCCTGCCTTCATCCTCTCGGGCTACGAGCTGCCGCCGGAACTGACCCCGGACCGATGGCTCACGGAGTGGCGGCTCGACTGGCTCTGGATCGCCGTCGTCGTATTTGGCCTGGTGTCCTACCTCCTCGGCGTACGAAGGGTGCTGAAGCGGGGCGACTCGTGGCCCTGGTTCCGGACGGTCAACTGGGTGATCGGACTCATGGTCCTCACCTACGTGACCTCGGGGCCGCCGTCGGTCTATGGCAGGGTGCTGTTTTCGGCGCACATGGTGGACCACATGGCCCTGACCATGGTGGCCCCCATCTTCCTGGTCCTCGGCGCCCCCGTGACGCTGGCACTGCGGGCGCTGACCCCCCGGCGCGACAGCTCCCGCGGCCCGCGCGAGTGGCTCATGATCTTCATCCACTCCAAGTTCTCGCAACTGGTGACCCACCCGCTGTTCGCGGCCGCCAACTTCGCCGGCTCGATCGTGCTTTTCTACTACTCGGACGCGTTCGGCTATGCGATGCGGGACCACGTGGGCCACGAACTCATGAACCTGCACTTCGCCCTCACCGGCTACATCTTCGTGCTCACCATGATCGGCACCGATCCGTTGCCGCGCCGCGCACCGTACCCCATGCGGCTGCTGCTCCTGTTGGCCACCATGGGCTTCCACGCGTTCTTCGGCGTCGCCATCATGGGCGGCACCGGACTGCTGGCCGCCGACTACTTCGGCAACCTGGGGCGGACCTGGGGCCCCGCGGCCCTGCTGGACCAGCAGATGGGCGGTGCCGTGGCGTGGGGGATCGGCGAAGTGCCAACCCTGCTGGTAGCGATCGGTGTCGCCGTGATGTGGTCCCGCTCCGACGCGCGCGAGTCCAAACGCACCGACCGGGCGGCGGACAGGAATAACGACGCCGATCTCACCGCTTACAACGATATGTTTGCCAAGCTGGCCGAGCGCGACGCCAGGCTTGCCGAACGCAATTCAAAGCTGGAAGGACGCTCATGACCGAAACCGTACGCACCCACCTCCGGGTCCGGGCCTCCGAACTGGTGGGCCGCAACTGGCTTAACACCGGTGGCAAGTCCCTGGACCTTGAATCCCTGCGCGGCAAGATCGTGCTGCTGGACTTCTGGACGTTCTGCTGCATCAACTGCCTGCACGTCCTGGACGAACTCCGCCCGCTCGAGCAGCAGTACTCGGATGTCCTCGTGACGGTCGGCGTGCATTCGCCCAAGTTCGAGCACGAGGCCGATCCCGTGGCGCTGGCGGCCGCCGTCGAACGCTACGAGATCCGCCACCCTGTCCTTGACGACCCCGAGCTGGACACCTGGAAGGCCTATACGGCCCGGGCCTGGCCGACCCTAGTGGTCATCGATCCCGAGGGCTACATCGTGGCGCACCTCTCCGGCGAGGGCCACGCGGACGGCCTCGCCGTCCTGATCCCCGAGCTGATCGCCGAACACGAAGCCAGGGGCACCCTGCACCGGGGCGACGGCCCCTATGTGGCGCCGGAACCGACGTCGGGAACGCTGCGCTTCCCGGGCAAGGCCCTGTTCCTGCCCGCCGGCCGCGGCGTCGGAGGCGCCGGCGACGGCTCGTGGCTGGTGACGGACACCGGCCACCACCGGCTCGTGGAACTCTCTACCGACTTTCAGACCGTGCTGGTCACCTATGGCTCCGGCGAAAAGGGCCACGCCGACGGCAACGCCGCCACCGCCCGGTTCAACGAACCGCAGGGCCTGATGCTGCTGCCTGAGGATGTCGCCGCGGACGCCGGTTACGACGTCGTCATTGCCGACTCCGTGAATCACCGGCTCCGCGGGCTGTCCCTCACGGACGGCACCGTCCGGACGCTGGCCGGCAACGGCGTACAGCGGCTGCTGGAAACCGGCCCGGCCCGCGTGGACGAGGAAGGCGCCGCCTACGGCACCCGGCTCGAGGCGGACCCGCTCGCGGTGTCCCTGAGCTCGCCGTGGGACGTCGTCTGGTCCACCAAGCTCAGCGCCGTGGTGGTCGCTATGGCGGGAGTGCACCAGATCTTCAGCTTCGACCCGACCTCCGGGGCCGTAAAGATCATCGCCGGCAACGGCCTCGAAGGGCTCCTGGACGGCCCGGCCGCTGAAGCCTGGTTCGCCCAGTCCTCCGGCCTCGCCGAAGACGCGGACGGCAACATCTGGGTGGCTGACTCCGAGACCTCCGCCCTGCGCAAACTCGTGATTGATGACGCGGGCAGCATCAGCGTTGAGTCCGCGGTGGGCAAGGGCCTGTTCGACTTCGGCTTCCGCGACGGCCCCGCCGCGGAGGCGCGGCTGCAGCACCCGCTCGGCGTCACGGTGCTCCCTGACGGTTCGGTGGCCATCGCGGACACGTACAACGGCGCAGTCCGCCGCTACGACCCCGCAACGGGCACGGTCTCCACGCTGGCCCGCGGACTGTCCGAGCCCTCGGACGTGATTGTGGACCACACCCAGGTCGCCGGATCCGAGCCGTTGCTGGTGGTGGTCGAGGCCAACAAGCACCAGCTCGTGTACGTGCCCATCCCGAAGGAAGCCCAGCAGGTGGACGAGGGTGCGGCGCAGACCCACCGGCCCAAGAGCCCCGTGGCGCCTGGGCCGCTCGAACTGGCGGTCCGCTTCACGGCGCCCACCGGTCAGAAGCTGGACGACCGCTGGGGCGATCCCACCCAGTTGAAGATCTCGTCCACACCCCCCGAACTGCTGGTCTCCGGCGGCGGGACGTCCGTGGGGCTCCTGCGCACCCTGGAGCTTTCCTCCGACGTCCCCGAGGGCGTCCTGCACATCACCGCCCGCGCGGCCGCGTGTGACGGGCCCGAAGACGCCGACGGCGAGATCCCGGACCATGCGGCCTGCCACCTCTACCAGCAGGACTGGGGAATCCCCGTGCTACTGCAGGCCGACGGAGACACCGAGCTGGTCCTGGACCTGCGCGGAATGGACTGAGCCGCTGCGCCAAGGCTGAGCAGACGGCTGCTGTCCGTGACCCTGAATCACGGACAGCAGCCTTTTGGCTTTCTTCGGGCCTCCGGCCGCGGAGCCCCGGCGGGTACTAGTAGTCCAGCTGCGGCGTGAGCTTGACGGTGTCGCCGTCGATGTCCAGACGGGTCGTGAAGCTGAAATCGTGGACGGAGTCGATGTCGGACACGGCGCCCGAGAACAGATCCTGTTGGCGGGCCTTGATCCGGGCCTTGCCGTCGAGGGGCGCCACCACCCAGCGGCCGCCGAACGGCTCGATGCTGACGCTCGGGTAGTCCGTGATGCTCCAGTCGATGGTCCCGTCCATCACGCGGTTGTTGGTGGCGTGGTAGAACGGGCAGTTGGGCTGCAGCTTCTGCTGCTTGTCGGCCTCGTCCGCGCAGGAGTCCAGGAACTCCTTGACCTTGCCGCTCACGGCCTCCTTCAGGGCGCCCGTGGCCTCGGTCAGCAGGTTCAGCGGGGCCGGAGGCGCGTCCGCGGCCGACACGGTGGCGCGGGTGGCCGGGGCGGAGAAATACTGGCCGTTCAGGGTCGCCTCGTACTCGCCCGGGTAGAAGACTGCGAAGGAGTTGCGGCCGTTGGGCATGTTCACCGGCACACCGTTGAGGGTGGCCTCGCTGGAGTTGACCACGGTGACGTCCAGGACGGGCAGCTCAGAGGGGACGAAAGACCATTTGTGGAAGAACAGCCACTCGGTGCCGGAGCGCTCCAACAGGAACTCGGTCCGCAACTTGTGGCCGTCGACTGTGTACTCCATGGGCACCATGACCTGATTGGCACCGCGCTCTTCCGCGGCGCCAAGCTTGACGTCGGAGACGCGTGCCGCCGCGGTTTGCAGGGCCGTGCCGTCGAGCATCGCCGGGTTGCTTTGTGGCACGGAGGCGCGCAACAGGCCCAGCGCCTTTTCGCCATCGCCCTTTTGCAGGGCACTCAAATATTCGCGGACTGGCTGCTGGGGCCCGGCAATGGAGTCGTTCACCAGGTTGATCGACACGATGGCCCCGGCGACGGCAAGCATGAGTCCCAGCAGCCACACTGCTGCGATTTTGACCAACGCCTGACTCATCTGCACCATTCTTACGTTACCTGCACCCCACAGGAATCCCGGTGTCACAGTCCGTATCTGTGACGCGGAGCATGGCTGAAGGCCGCCCGGCCCGCGGGCAGGGAACGTTCGGTTGGATGCCGCCGCGGTGATCCCTAGCGGCGGCGGCGTTTGGAGGAAGTGCCGAAGACGCCGCGGAGCAGTTCCCTGCCAAGCTGGGTCCCCAGCGAGCGGGCCATGCTCTGAAGGCCACCGCCCAGGGCCCCCGCGAGTTCGCCGCCGATGCCCCCGCCGCCGCCGGCCGGCGGCTGCGCCGGCCGGGGGGCACGCCGCTCGGGCACGTTGTCATCGTCGGGCATCCTGGGCGCCGGCGCGGGGCGGCTGCTGGGGCGGCCAAGGATTTCCTCCTCGATCCGCCGGGCTTCGGCGTCGATGGCGCGGGGGTCCAAACCGCCGCCCTGGGCGGATTCCTGGCTGCCGCCGTCCCGGGCGCCGCCGTGGTGTGCGGTCCCGGCCGCCGGCCCGGTCGGGGCAGCGCCTGTGCGGTCACCGCCTTCGGCGGCGATCTTCTCGTACGCCGAGATGTTGTCGACGGCGGTGCCGTACTTGGGCAGCAGGGCGGAAGCGGCGACGGTGCTGGAGATCAGCTCGTCGGTGCTGGGGCCCATCACGGACTCCGGGGCGCGGAGCCGGGTCAGCGCCACCGGGGTCGGCGCGCCCTTCTCATTCAGGACTGTGATGACGGCCTCGCCGATGCCGGCGGTAGTGAGGGTCTCCTCGAGGTCGTAGTCGCTGGTCGGGAAGGTCGAGACGGTGGCCCTGAGGGCCTTGGCGTCCTCCGGGGTATAGGCGCGGAGGGCGTGCTGCACGCGGTTTGCCAGCTGGCCGAGGACGTCGGCGGGGACGTCCTTGGGGGTCTGCGTCACGAAGAAAATTCCGACACCTTTGGACCTGATGAGCCGGACGGTGGTGGTGATCGCATCCAGGAAGGCTTTCGAGGCGCCATTGAACAGCAAGTGGGCCTCATCGAGGAAGAAGACGAGCTTGGGCTTGTCGAGGTCACCGGCCTCGGGCAGGTCCTCGAAGAGGTCGGCCAGCAGCCACATGAGGAACGTTGAGAAGAGCATGGGCTTGGTCTGCAGCGTCGGAAGCTCCAGGCAGCTCACCACACCGCGGCCGTCCGGCGCGGTACGCAGCAGTTCGGCGGTGTCGAACTCGGGTTCGCCGAAGAACTTCTCCATACCCTGCGCCTCGAGCGTGATCAGTTCGCGCAGGATCACGCCGGCGGTTGCCTTGGAGAGGCCGCCGAGTTCCTCAAGTTCGTCCTTGCCCTCGGCCGACGTCAGGAATTGGATCACGGCCCGCAGGTCCTTGAGGTCGATCAGCTCCAGGTCTTTCTTGTCCGCGAAATGGAAGACGAGCTGCAGGCTGGATTCCTGGGTCTCGTTCAGGTCCATGATGCGGGAGAGCAGGATGGGGCCGAACGAGGTGATGGTGGCGCGGACCGGTATGCCCTTGCCGTCGCCGCCGAGGGCCAGGAACTCCACCGGAAAAGTCTTGCCCGACCAGGCCTGGCCGATGCTCTCCGTGCGGGCCAGGAGTTTTTCGGTGCCCGTGGCGGCGGTGGCAAGGCCCGAGAGGTCGCCCTTGATGTCGGCCAGGAACACGGGCACGCCGGCGGTGGAAAGCTGTTCGGCCATCATGTGCAGCGTGACGGTCTTGCCCGTGCCTGTCGCCCCGGCCACGAGGCCGTGCCGGTTCATCATCGCGAGCGGCAGCCGGACGGAGGCTTCCTTGTGGAGTTCGCCGTCGACGATCGCCGCGCCGAGCTCGATCGTCGGGCCGTCCAAAGTGTAGCCCTGGACGATCGTGGCGACTTTGTCTGCAGTGGATTTGATGGCCATGCGGTTAGCTTAGCCGGGTCCGGGGTTCCCGGACCCGGCTAGGAGTGGCTTATTCGGCGAGGGCCTTGAGGACCTCCTTGGCCACGTCCTCGCTGGACTGCGGGTTCTGCCCGGTGATGAGGTTTCCGTCCCGCACAACGTGAGACGTCCAGGCCGCGCCGTTCTCCACTACCGCGCCCTTCTCCTTCAGGACATCCTCCACGAACCACGGTGTATTGGGTCCCGTGCCGCCACCCAGCTCCTCCTCATTGGTGAAGACGGTGAGGCGGCGTCCGGCGAAGGTGAACGCGCCGTCGTCGTCCGTGGCGCTCAACAGCCCGGCCGGGCCGTGGCAGAAGGGGGCAATGATCTTGCCGGCCGTGTTGACGGTCGTCAGCAGGCGGCCAAGGTCGGCATCCTGGTACAGGTCGGCCATGGGCCCGTGGCCGCCCGGCATCACGACGGCGTCGTAGGCGGAGGCGTCGACGTCGGCCAGCACCAGCGGGTTGGACAGTTCGGCGTCGAGGGAATCGATGTAGCGGCGGAAGCTATCCGCACGGTCCTGCCCACCGGCGGACTCGGCCGCGAGGCTCACCTCATCCACCGTCGGCTTCTTGCCGCCAGGAGTGGCGATGTGCACGGTGTGGCCCGCGTCGAGAAGGGTCCGGTGGGAGACGACGAGCTCCTCGGCCCAGTACCCGGTGGGGTGTTCGCTGCCGTCGCGCATCGTCAGGGAATCTGCTGCCGAGACAACCATCAGAATATTTTTAGCCATGGTGCTGCTCCTGTTCTGCCGGCGGGGCCGGCGGACGGTGGATAAGGTGAAATATGGGAAGCGGCGCGGTTCAGCGGGTCGCTTTGAGTTCCGCATAGGTGGCGTCGTCGAGGACGACGCCGGCGGCGGCCAGGTTCTCTTCAAGGTGCTTGACGGAGCCGGTGCCGGGGATCGGCATCATGACGGGGGACCGGCGCAGAAGCCAGGCCAGCGCCACCTGGGAAGTCGTGGCGCCCAGCCGCTTCGCCGCCTCGTCGAGCGGTCCGCCCGGCCGGGCCAGCTCGCCAGCGGAGATCGGCGCCCACGGAATGAAGCCGATGCCGTTCTCCTCGGCGTACTCGAGGACGTCCTCGGAGCTGCGGTCGGTGAGGTTGTAGCGGTTCTGCACCGTGGAGACGGTGAAGTACTTCCCGGCTTCCTCCAGGTCCTCGACGCTGACCTGGGAGAGGCCGAGTGCCTTGACCTTGCCTTCCTTTTGCAGATCGCGAAGCACGGTGAACTGCTCGTCGCGGTCCACCTTGGGGTCGATCCGGTGCAGCTGCAGGAGGTCGAGGGAGTCGACCTTGAGTTTGCGCAGGCTCAGTTCCGTCTGCTGGCGCAGGTATTCGGGCCGGCCGACCGGAACCCAGACGTTGGGGCCGGTGCGGGTGAACCCCACCTTGGTGGCGATCTTGAGGCCGTCCCGGTAGGGATGCAGCGCCTCGGCGAGGATTTCCTCGCTGATGTTGGGGCCGTAAGAGTCTGCGGTGTCAATGAAGTCGACGCCGAGCTCCACGGCGCGGCGCACGACGGCGACCGCGGCGGCGCGGTCTGCCGGCTCGCCCCAGACGCCGTCGCCGACGATCCGCATGGCGCCAAAGCCCAGCCGGTGGACGGTTCCCAGATCCTTGAGGGCGATCGTGGCGGATTTTTCCGGATGCTGTGAATTGTCGTGGCTCATAGGAAAGTGAACATCCTCAGTCTGCTGACTATTCCAAGGCTCCCTAACGGGGCGTCCCCGCCCGTCGATGCGGGGGCGCCTGCAGGCGTGCGTTCCGGGCATTCCTGCGGCAAAACCTGCGCCGTGGCGGAATTACGCCACCGATTAGCGTTTCTGCGATTTTGCCTTAGACTGTGGCATGCCCAACTCGTTCCCGCGCATCGTGCTGGCCTTTGCCGTGACCCTCGGCCTTGTAATGCTGGGCGGAAGCCCCGCTTCGGCCGCTACGGCCAGTACCTCGGGACCCGGAATCGATGTGTCCTGGCCGCAATGCGGGAAGACCCTCCCAAAGCAGCCGGCCTTCGCGATCGTCGGCGTCAACCATGGCCTGGCCAACAACACGAACCCGTGCCTGGCAAGCCAGCTGGCCTGGGCCAAGACCGCAAAGTCCCCGGCAGCGACGGCGCAGCCGAGGGTGGCGCTGTACGTCAACACGGCCAACCCCGCCCGGCAGGGGTCCTGGTGGCCCACGTTGAACACCTACAACGGGGTGAAGGTCACAAACCCCTACGGCAACTGCGCCTTGGGGTCGCTCAAAGCCTGCTCCTATATGTATGGGTGGGCCAAGGCGTCCGACGACGCCAAGCGCCGCGGGGTCAGCAACCCGCAGTCCTACCTCTGGTGGTTGGATGTGGAAACGGAAAACACCTGGCAGGCTGACAAAGCCGCCAACGTCGCCGTCCTGGAAGGCATGGCCGCCTACTTCAAGAAGATCGGCGCCCGCGTGGGCCTCTACTCCACCGCCTACCAGTGGGGGGAGATCGCCGGAACCGTGAAGTTCGCCAGCCCGCTGGCAGGTCTGCCGAGCTGGCTCGCTGGAGCTGGATCGGCGGCCGGGGCCAAGGCGAACTGCGCCCGCCCCGGACTCACCCCGAACAGCCGCGTCTCGATGACGCAGTACATCTCCGGGGGCCTTGACTACAACTACTCGTGCCCCTGAGCCGCCTGCAGAAATATCCCGGGGGCCGCCGTCGTTGACCCCAGTGTGCCCGCGCCGGAAACCCGGTGCCACCCAGGACCGCAGTCCCAACTCCGGCCCGCACACTGCTCCGCTACGAAAGGCCGGCTTTTCCGTGACTGTTCCGCTTTCCATTCTTGATCTCGCAACCATCGGCCCGGGCCAGACGGCGGCCGAAAGCTTCGCCGGCAGCGTGGCCATGGCGCAGCTCGCCGAGGACCGGGGTTACCGGCGGATCTGGTACGCCGAGCACCACAACATGTCCGCGATCGCCTCGTCCGCCACGAGTGTACTGATCGCCCACGTCGCGGCCCACACCTCCAGCATCCGGCTCGGCGCCGGCGGCGTGATGCTGCCCAACCACTCGCCGCTGACCATCGCCGAACAGTTCGGCACGCTTGAGACCCTGCACCCGGGCAGGATCGACCTCGGCCTGGGCCGGGCGCCGGGCAGCGACCAGAACACCATGCGCGCCCTGCGCCGCGATCCGATGTCGGCAGACAGCTTCCCGCAGGACGTCCTGGAGCTCCAGGGCTACCTGAGCGGCCCCACCCGCATCCAGGGCGTGGAGGCCACCCCGGGCAAGGGCACCAACGTGCCGCTGTACATCCTGGGGTCCTCCCTGTTCGGCGCCAGGCTGGCCGCCCAGCTGGGCCTGCCCTATGCGTTCGCCTCGCACTTCGCGCCCAACGCGCTGCAGGATGCGGTGGCGGTCTACCGCCGCGAATTCCGGCCCTCCGCGCAGCTCGAGGCCCCGCACGTGATCGCCGGAGTCAATGTCATTGCCGCCGATTCCGCCGCTGAGGCGCAGGCGATGTTCCAGGCCACCAAGCGGGCCAGGGTTTCCTTGTTCTTCGGCAATGGCCGTGTGTTCAGCGACGACGAGGCGGATATGATCCTGGACTCGCCCCAGGGCCAGCAGATGGCGCAGATGATGAAGTACTCCGCGGTGGGCACCCCCGAGGCCGTCCTGGCGTACCTCGAGGAGTTCACGGCGCACGCCGACGCCGACGAACTGATCGTGGCGCACCAGAGCACCGGGACCGAACCCCGGCTCCGTTCTGTGGAACTTCTGGCCGACGCCGCCCGCCTCGTGCGGGCATAACGACCTGGGGCCTTCCGGGCTACAGTTCCCGGCGGGCGCCCTCGGACGCGGTGACGGGGAAGATGTGCGGGGCCGCGTATCCGGCCCGGGCGAAGTCGCGGGCAACGCCCGCGGCCACCGTTGCGCCGCCGTCGTTGCGGACCAGAGCAATGGCTGCGCCACCGAAACCGCCGCCGGTCATGCGCGCGCCGATGGCGCCCAATCCCTGCGCGCTGGCCACGGCGAGGTCGAGCTCAGGGGTGGAGATCTCGAAGTCGTCGCGCATGGACTCGTGCGATTCGTTGAGGAACGGCCCGATCGCGGCGGGGCCGGAGGTCCGCAGTGCCGTCACGGTGTCGAGCACCCGCTGGTTTTCCGTGATGATGTGCCGGACCCGGCGGTAGGTCTGTCCGTCGAGCTGTGCCGCGGCGCGGGGAAGATCGTCCGGGCCCAGCGCCCGCAGGCTGCCGACGCCCAGGCGGCGGGCGCCGTCCTCGCAGGAACGGCGGCGGCTGGCGTAGCCGCCGTCGGCATGGGAATGGCTGGTGCGGGTGTCGATCACGAGCAGCCCCATCCCGGCAACGGCGAAGCCGAGGGCAACCGGCTCGGTCGACAGGTTCTGGCAATCGAGCAGGATGCCATGATCGGGCTCGCCAAGGAGCGAGGCCGATTGGTCCATGATGCCGGTGGGCGCGCCGACCACCCGATTCTCGGCCAGCTGGCCGATCCGTGCCAGTTCAGGCCTGCCCAGCCCCAAGTCCCAGAGATCGTTCAGGGCCAGGGCCACCGCGCATTCGATTGCGGCGGAGGAGGACAGCCCGGCGCCGGCCGGGACATCCGAGGTCAGCGCCAGGTCCAGGCCGGACATCCGGGACGGGACGCCGGAACCGGCTGCTGAACCGGACGCGACGCCGGAACCGGCGCCGGCTGCTGCCGCCCGGGACATCGCCCAGGCCACGCCGAGGGGGTACGCGGCCCAGCCGGTGAGGCTATCCGGGTCCAGGCGGTCGAGGCTTACCTCTATGACGCCGGGGAAAGAGCTGCTGGTGACCCGGAGCAGACGGTCTGCGCGGACGCGGGCCGCCACCGTGGTGCGCTTGTCGATCGCGATCGGAAACGCGAAGCCCTCGTTGTAATCCGTGTGCTCACCGATCAGGTTGACCCGCCCGGGCGCCGACCACAAGCCGTCCGGCGCGCCCCCAAACTCGCTGGAAAAGTACCCACTTTCCCGTTCAAGGACCTCGTTCATGGCTGGGCTGCTTCCTGTTCTGTTGCTGGGAGTTCTGTGCGGAATGGCTCGAGCCCTGTTGTACGCGGTGGCGGCGATGCTGCCTCCATGGCGTCGCGGAGCCGGGCGGCAGCCGTTTCCGGCGGGATGTCCGCGATGAATGCCCCCATCGCGGCTTCCGACCCTGCCAGGTACTTGAGCTTGTCCTCCTCCCGGCGGGGCGAGGTCAGTTGCAGCATGAGCCGGATGTCGTCCCGGTGGGCGTGGACGGGAGCCTGGTGCCACGCCGAAATGTACGGCGTGGGGCTGTCATAGAGGGCATCGACGCCACGCAGGAGCTGGCGGTACAGCAGGGAGAACTCATCGCGTTCCTCGTCGGTCGTGGCGGCGAGGTCCGGGACGTGCCGGTGCGGGAGGATATGCACTTCCAGCGGCCAGCGCGCGGCAAACGGGACAAACGCCGTCCAGTGCTCGCCCTGGAGCAGCACCCGCTCGGATTTCTGCTCGAAGCTCAGGATGTCCTCGAACAGCGAGCCGCCGTAACTTTCGATCGTGCGGACCAGCTGGGCCGTGCGCGGCGTGATGTACGGGTAGGCGTAGATCTGTCCGTGCGGGTGGTGCAGCGTCACGCCGATCGCTTCGCCGCGGTTCTCGAACGGAAAGACCTGTTCGACGCCGGGCAGCGCGGACAGCGCGGCCGTCCGGTCCGCCCAGGCTTCCACGACCGTGCGCATCCGGGACAGGGGCAGGCCCGCCAGGGAGCCGGTGTGTTCCGGGGAGAAGCACACCACTTCGCACCGGCCCACGGACTGCCGGCTGCGCCCCAGCCCCACCCGGGCGAGGTCATCCAGGCCTTCCGGCGCGGCGGCCCCCGCCAGGTCCGGCCCGAAGGAGGGGGACTTGTTTTCGAAGACGGCGACGTCGTAGAGGCTCGGAATCTCCGAGGGATTCTCCGGCGACGCCGGGGCCAGCGGGTCCAGGTGCGAGGGCGGCAGGACCACCCGGTTCTGCCGGGCGGCCGCGATCGAGATCCACTCCCCGGTGAGGGCGTCCTGGCGCATGGTGGCCGTGGGCGGCCGGACCGCCGGCGCGCGGAGATCCTCGCCCCGGTGCGGGGGCAGGGCGGTATCGGCATCATCGAAGTAGATGATGTCCCGGCCGTCGGAGAGCTTGTGGGAGCGTTTCGTAATCTGGCCCATGCTAGGGGTTCCTCACGGGGTGTGCGCTGGTTGCGGCTGGATAGGCGGCCGGAGCGGCGGCGGTGGCGCGGCGGACTGCCAGGAGCAGCCCGTGTTCCGGGTTCAGGACCGGCATTGGGAGCCCGGATTCGGCCAGGAAGCGTCCCGAGGCCTCGACGCCGCCCGCAAGCCACGCCGGTGGCGCCGCCTGCAGGAACGCCCGCCGGTCCCCGGCCGCCGGGTAGACCGCTTCCACCCGGTACGCGGTGTCCGGGAGCAGCCCGGGCAGGCAGACCTTCCCCGGGACTTCGGCGAACGACGTCGCCACCGAGACCAGGGCGTAGAGGGCCTCGCCGCCGTCGTGGGACACGACCCCGTGCAGCCGGAGGGCGGGATCGGGCTCGTCGGCCCGCACCATGCGCCCGCTGTGCAGGAGCGGCCGGTACTGCTTGAACAGTGCGATGGCTCGGGCAAGCTCGGTCCGTTCGGCATCGTCGAGGCGCCGGACATCCCATTCGAGGCCGAAGTGGCCGAACATCGCGGTGATCGCCCGGAACGAGAGATCGTGCGTTCGCGCCGTGGTGTGGCTCGTGGTGGGGCCAATGTGCGATCCGACGAGCTCCGGCGGCACCACCACGCCGGTCCAGCGCTGGATGGTCTGCCGTTCCAGGGCATCGTTGCAGTCCGAGGCCCAGATCCGGTCGGTGCGCTCCAGGATGCCGAGATCCACGCGGGCCCCGCCGGAGGAGCAGCTTTCAATCTCGACGCCGGGGTGGGCCTTGCGGAGCTCGTCCAGGAGCCGGTAGACGGCCTGAGTCTGGGCGTGCACGGACGGCCGGCCGGCGTGGCCCATCTCGGCCAGGTCCCGGTTCTGGTCCCATTTGAGGTAACTGATCCGGTATTCGCTCAACAGGGCATCGAGCCTGTCGAAGATGTATTGCCAGGCCGCCGGATTGACCAGGTCAAGGACCTGCTGGTGCCGCCATTGCATGGGCAGCCGGCCAGTCAGCCGGCCGGCCGGGCCGGCGATCCAGTCCGGGTGGGCGCGGGCCAGGTCCGAGTCTTCGTTGACCATTTCGGGTTCGACCCAGAGCCCGAATTCCATGCCGTGGCCGGTAACTGCGTCGATCAGCGGCGTCAGGCCCGCGGGCCATAGGTCCTCGTCGACGTACCAGTCGCCGAGGCCGGCGTGATCGTCGCGGCGGCCGCGGAACCAGCCGTCGTCGAGGACGAAGCGTTCCACGCCGAGGCCGGCGGCCGCTTCGGCGAGTTCGAGCAGCGGCTCGAGGCGGTGGTCGAAGTAGACCGCTTCCCAGACGTTGAGCACCACGGGACGGGCTTTGCCGGACCGCACGCCGGGGTGGTGCGGGCGCCCGCGGAACCAGCTGTAGAAGGCATCGCTGATGCCGTCCAGGCCCGCGGCGGAGTAGGCAGCGTACAGCCACGGGGTCTCGTAGCTGGCGTTCGCTTCCACGTTGATCTCGCCGGCGCCGAGCAGTTCCGAGGCGCCCAGGACGGTCCGGCCGTCCGCGGCGGCGTCAACGAAGCTCTCGTGGTTGCCGCTCCAGCCCAGATGCACGGCCCAGACCTGCCCGTGGCGGTTCCCGAATCCGGGGGTTCCGGCCGCGAGCAGGAGCGAGGCGTCGTGGCCGGTCCGGCCGTGCCGGCCCGAGCGGACCCATGTGCCTTGGCGCAGCGGCAGGCGCTGGGGGTGGGACTCCCGGCACCAGCGGCCGGTGAGGTCCAGGATTTCTGTGGCGGCGCGGCCCACGGGCAGCACGGCGGCGAGTTCGTCGAGGCTGTACGGACCGGCGCCGTCGTTGTCGAGCCGGTGCCGGAGCTGGAGCAGGCCGCCGTCGTTGATCCTGATCTCCGTGCGGACGCTGACACCGGCCTCGGGGTCGGCCTGGGTGATGACGGCCGAGCAGTCCGCCCCGCGGGACCGCTCGCCGGTGGACAGCTCAGCACTGGAACGTTCAACACTGACAACACGCAGACGGGCCGAGAACGCCTGGCCGTTCCGGTGGCCGCGGAGGCCGGGGCGCCCGCGCCAGCCGGAGGACGCCTGCGGGATCAGTCCCAGCGCCACCGGGACGTCGAGGGCCGAGTGCGGCACGGCCTGGCCCAACAGCGAAAGATCCGGCAGGGCCGGGCCGAGGTCGGCGCCGAAGTGCAGCATGGCGGCCTCGCCCGTGCTGAAGTCGATCAGCAGGGACGTTCCGGAGCGGCGCAGGTACAACGGCTCCACCGGGGGGACGCCCACGGGGGAGCGGGTCTCGGCGGCAAGGGTGAGGTCCGGGTTGTTCACGGCAGCTCCAGGCGTAGTGGTTTGGGTGGGCGGGGGCCGAGCGGTCAGCCTGTGGCAGCTGCGGGGCTGGCTGCGCTGATGCTCCGGGCGTCGCCAGTATGGGCCAGGCGGAGGCGGCCGACGCGCTCGCCGAGGATGCGCCGGGCCTCGCTGCCCAGAAGGTCATCGCTGATGAGTTCGTCAGCGTCCTCCAGACCGGCGATCGTGCTGATGCCGAGGGTGCCCCACTTGGTGTGGTCCGCCAGCACCACCACCCGCCGGGCCGCGGTGACGAAGGCCCGGTCGGTTTCGGCCTCGAGCACGTTGGGGGTGGTGAACCCTGCGTCGGCGTCGACACCGTGGACGCCGAGGAACAATACGTCCAGGTGCAGCTGTTTGAGCGAGGAAGTGGCCAGCGGGCCGACGAGGGCGTCCGAGGGTGTGCGCTCGCCGCCGGTCAGGATCACGGTGGACGGGGAGGCGCTCTGGTGGAAGACGTCCGCGATCCGCACCGAGTTGGTGACCACCGTGATCCGCGGGCCGGTGGACAGCAGCTGGGCCAGCGCCCACGTGGTGGTGCCGGCGCTGAGCCCCACCGCCATGCCCTCGCGCACCTGCGCGGCCGCCTCCTGCGCAATCGCCATCTTCTCGTCCTTGAGCTGGGTCACCTTCAGCTCGAAGCCTGGCTCGTGGGTGCCGGCGCCGCCGGGCAACTTGGCCCCGCCGTGGATCTTCTCCACGGCGCCCGCCGCGTCCAGGGCCTCGATGTCCCGCCGCACGGTCATCAGCGAGACGCCAAGCATCTTGGCGAGGTCCGCGACACGGACGATCCGCTCACGCTGGACCTCCGCGAGGATGGCGGAATGGCGGGCTGCGGCTAGCATGTGGAGTCCTTACAGGTTTGAGTGGCTTGACTGGTTTGAGTGGCTGGCGGAGGTGCCGACCAATCGGGCGGCAGCCGAACGGACGACGGCGGCACCGCCGGCCGCGAGGCCGAGCCCGCCGTCGAGTTCGGCGCCGGTGAGCAGGTCCACGCCTTCCAGCGGCAGCCGGACGTCGTGGGTGCCGTGGTTGATGCAGAACGTCCAGTCCGTCCCGTCCTTGCTGCGCCGGACCACTTCGACGTCGGCCGGCAGGTCCGGGACGAGCGGCTGCACCCTGGCATCGGCGCAGACGACGGCGAGCAGTTCGCCCAGGCCCTCCGGCGCGAGTGACGTGGCGACATAGTAGGAGCGGCCGCTTCCGGCACGGTTACGGGTCACGGCGGGAGAACCGGCGGCCGGTCCCTCTTCCACGGCCGCGAGGACCTCGGCGGTGGTGGCATGCCCCAATTCGTTCCAGCAGCTACCCGCCCCGAAGCTGCTGAGCCGGATGCTTTCGCCGCCGCGCAGCGGGAAAAACTCTTCCATCTTCACGCCCAGCAGTCCGCTGAACGCGCCGGGGTAGCTGCCAAGCCTGATGTGGTCATTTTCGTCCACGATACCGGAGAAATAGGTCACCACGAGGTGGCCGCCGGAGCGCACGTACGCGTCCAGATTCGCGGCCCCGGCATCGCTCACGAGGTACTGCATCGGCGCGACGACGAGCCGGTAGCCGGATAGGTCATCGGTGCCCTGGCGGAAGTCGGTGGGGATGCCGGCGCGGTAGAAGGCATCGTGCCAGCGCCGGGTTTCAGCGATGTTGGAGGCGTCCACGCTCGGGTGCGAGTCCAGTTCCGAGGCCCAGCGGGCGTCAGTGTCGTGGAGGATCGCGACGTCCACCCGGCCGGACGCGCCCGTAACCACCGAGCCGCTGACTTCGGCCAGGCTCCGCAGCGCCTGGCCCAGCTGGACCACTTCGCGCCAAACCTTGGTGTCCGTGCCGGCGTGCGGCAGCAGTCCGGAATGGAACTTTTCGGCGCCGGCCCGCGAGGACCGCCACTGGAAGAAGAGCGCGCCGTCGGCGCCGCGGGCAACATGCTGCAGGGAGTTGCGCAGCATCTCGCCGGGCGCTTTGGCGATGTTGCGCGGCTGCCAGTTCACGGCAGAGGTCGAATGCTCCATGAGCAGCCACGGCTTGCCCTTGGCCCAGCCGCGGGTGAGGTCTGCGGTTGCCGCCAGTTCCTGGAAGTTCCGCGGATCCTCGGCAATCAGGTAGTGGTCGTTGGAGACCACATCCATCTCCTCGGACCAGCGCCAGTAGTCCACGGGCTGGTGCAGGCCCATGTTGAACCCCATGAAGTTGGTGGTCACGGGATGTCCCGAGTGCGTGCGGATGATCGCGGCCTCGGCCTTGTAGCATTCGAGCAGCTCATCGGAGGAGTAGCGGGCGAAGTCCAGCTGCTGGGTCGGGTTCACCCAGGTCCCGGAGGTGCGCGGCGGCAGGATCTGCTCCCAGGCCGAGTAGCGCTGGGACCAGAAGGCGGTGCCCCACGCGGCATTGAGGGCCTCCAGGCTGCCGTACCGGCGTTCGAGCCAGCGCCGGAAACCCGCGGCGGCACCGTCCGAGAAATCAGGCTGGTTGTGGCAGCCGTACTCGTTGTGGACATGCCACATCACGACGGCGGGGTGGTCCTTGTACCGGGTGGCGATCTGCTCGGTCAGGGCCGCGGCGGCCCGGCGGTATTCGGCACTCGACGCCGCGAAGGCCTGCCGGGAACCGTAGCTGTGCCGCACGCCGTCGGCGGTCACGGGCAGGGAGTCGGGGTACTTGTGGCTGAACCAGGGCGGCGGCGACGCCGTGGCGTTCGCCAGGTCCACCCGGATGCCGTTGGCGTGCAGCAGGTCCAGGACCCGGTCCAGCCAGCCGAACTCGTAGACGCCCTCGGACGGCTCAAGCAGGGACCAGCTGAAGATGCCCACGCTGACCAGGTTGACGCCGGCCTCGCGCATCAGCCGGACGTCCTCGTCCCAGGTCTCCTCGGGCCACTGTTCCGGGTTGTAGTCTCCGCCGAATGCCAGCATCGGGGAGCCTTCGGAGCCGAGGCGGGCGGTGATGTAGTCCATGGCGTTGTTGTGGTTGGAGCTGTTGTCCACGTTTATCCTTTGCTGGAGCCGAGGGTCAGGCCCGCCACGAAGTGGCGCTGCAGGAGCAGGTAGATGATCAGGGCCGGAACGGCCGTGATCATGGCGCCGGCGGCGATCAGGTTGTAGTTGGAGAGGAACTGGCCCTGGAGGTTGTTGATCGCGGTGGTGACCGGAAGCCGGTCTCCGCTTTGGATGAAGAGCAGGGGCCAGAAGAAGTCGTTGTAAATGAAGATCACCTCGAGCGTGCCCATGGCGGCCAGGGCCGGGCGGCACAGCGGCAGGATGATGTCCCAGTACTGGCGCCAGACGCCGGCACCGTCAACCAGGGCCGCCTCGGTCAGCTCGGGGGACAGGGCCTTCATGTAGTTCGAGAGGACGAACGTCACGAAGCCGATCTGGAAGGCGGTGTCCACGGCGATCACGCTGATGTAGGTGTTGAGCAGGTTCCCGGAATCGCTGACGGCGTAGGGAAGCTCGAAGTGCTTGAACATTTCAAAGAGCGGCGCCGCGAGCACCTGCGGCGGCAGCAGGTTTCCGGCGGTGAACATGATCAGCAGGGTGATGTTGAACTTCCAGCTCACCCGGCTCACGGCGAACGCCATCATGGAGGCGAAGAAGAGGATCAGGAACACCGAGGGGACCGTGATGAGCACGGAGTTCCAGAACAGCTGGGAAAAGCCGCCCTGTGTCCAGGCCTGGGCGAAGTTGTCGAAGTTGAAGGCGCCGCCGGTGCTGAAGTAGCCGTATTTGTCGGTGTCGGCTTTGGGCCGCAGGGCAGTGAAAATGGCCCAGGCCAGGGGTACGAGCCAGATCGCCGCCATGACGATGAGGAAGACGTGGGTGCCGTAGTGCGTCTTGCCCTGCTTGTTGTTGGCCGGCCTGCCGGGGCGGGGGCCGGTCTTGCCTGGGCCGGAGCTGCGCTGCCGGGCGTCTGCCGGGCTGCCGGCCGCGGCGGCATCGGTTGGATGGGCGATGCTCATGCCTCTTTGTCCTTTCCGAATGCGCGGGAGAGGTAAAACGTGATGGGGATCAGCGAGATGACGAGCAGGATGACGGCCAGCGCCGAGCCGATGCCGATCACCTGCCCTTCGCCCACCAGGTTCTGGATGACCAGGGCGCTGATCAGTTCCAGCCCGTTGGTGCCGCGGTTGATCACGTAGACGATGTCGAACGCCCGGAGGGATTCGATGACGGTGATGACGATGATGATGACGTTCACCGGGCGCATGGCCGGGAAGACCACCTGGAAGAAGGTCTGGACCGCGTTGGCGCCGTCGATCTGGGCCGCCTCGCGCAGGGTCGGATCCACGCCCTTGAGCCCGGCCAGGTACAGGATCATGACGTAGCCGGCGTGCCGCCAGGTGGCGGCGAAGAGGGCTGCCCAGATGTTGACGCTGGAATCCCCGAACCAGTCGACGGCCTGGGGCGTGCCGGCGGTGCCAAGCAGGAAGTTCAGGAGGCCGCTGTCCCGGTTGTAGAACAGCTGCCAGATGATCCCGATCAGGGCCAGGGAGAGCATCACCGGGGCGAAGAAGATGCTCTGGTAGATCCGCGTGCCGCGGATGTTCTGGTCCAGGAGCACGGCCAGGAGCAGCCCCAGCGGGGTGGCGACGAGTGCCAGGAACGCCAGCCACAGCACGTTGTGCTGCATGGCCGGCCAAAACGGCGGGTAATCCTGGGCGATGAACTGGTAGTTCTCGACGCCGGCGGGCTTGATGTCGGTCAGCTCCAGCCCGTTCCAGCGGGTGAAGGACAGTCCGACCGACATGAGGGTGGGGATCCAGACCAGTACGAGCTGGATCAGCGTGGGGATGCCCACCATCAAGCCGAGCACCACTTTGTCGCGGCCGGACAGCCGCCGAACCCGCCGCGCGGGGGCTGCGGCTGCTTTGCGCCCCCGCGCCGACGGGTTGGTAGAGACACTCATGGAGATTCCTTGCCTTGTGAAATTCAGAGCGAAATGCAGAGGGAAATGCAGAAGAAAGAGCCGTGCTGACCGCGCGGTCACCCGCGCGGTCGGCACGCCGCTACTGGGCGGCGTACAGGGACTTGGCCTGGGCTTCCAGGTTCTTCACATCGACGTTGCCGTCCTTGATGAACGACTGAAGCGCCGGGATCATCACGTTGTTGGCCATGGCGGGCAGGGCATCGCGGTCGAAAAACTGGCTGATGTTCTTGGCGCCGCTGATGGCCTCGGCCAGCTTCTTGTTCAGCGGAGTGAACTTGGAGGTATCGGCGCCCTTGGCGGTGGCGATGTTGGACGAGTCGACCGAGGCGTACACATCCTGTCCTTCCGGGGTACCGACGTAGGCCAGGAAGTCCCGGGCGGCCTGGTTCTGGCCGCCCTTCTTGGAGAGCAGCAGGCCGTCGATGGGTGCCTCGATGGCATCCTGGCCTTCCACCGCGACCTCGGGGAACGGGAAGAAGTCGATGTCGTCGGCGATTGTCTTGTCCGTGAACTGCTGGGTGAGGAAGGAGCCGAGCAGGTACATGCCGGATTTCTTGTCCGCGAGGGACTTCGCCGAGTCCTGCCAGGTCATGCCCAGCGCGTTCGGGTTCTGGAACGGGAGCAGGGCCTTCCAGGTGTCGAAGACGTCGCTGACCTTCTTCTGGTCCCAGCTTTCCCGGTGCGCGGTGAGGTCCATGTGGAACTGGTAGCCGTTCAGGCGCATGTTCAGGTAGTCGAACGTGCCCATGGCGGGCCAGCCGTCCTTGTCCGCGAATTCAATCGGGATCAGGCCGTCGGCCTTCATCTTGGTGGCGAGGGCCTTCAGCTCATCGAACGTCGTGGGGACGGTGTACCCCTTTTCCGTCCAGAGGCTCTTGCGGTAGAAGAAGCCCCAGGGGTAGTTGTAGTTCGGGATCAGGTACATCTTGCCGTCGGCTCCGGTCGAGGCCTTTTTTAGGGCATCGGAGTAATTTCCGCCGACCTTTTCCCAGACGTCATCGATCGGGGCGAGCAGCCCCTTGCCGGCGTAGTACTGCATGCGGTACCCGGCGAACCAGGTGAACGAATCGTCGGGGCTGCCCTGGAGGTAGGTGTTGATCTTGTTCTGGAAGTCGTTGTGCGCCACCACGTTGGTGGTGACCGCGATGCCGGACTTCTTCTGGAAAGCGTCGGTCACCGCCTTGTAGGCAGCCTTGGGGACCTCGTCGGAGGACCCGGAACCGAACGTGGCCGTCTTGGCGCCGCCGCTGGCAGGTGCGCTGCCGCCCGTGCAGGCCGAGAGCAGGGGAATGCCGGCCATCGCGACTGCTCCGGCGCCGAAGGTCTTCAGCAGTGTCCTCCGGTCCCACCCGCCTCGGCTGGAGGCCCGGAGCAGTGCGTCTTCATGCATGGTCATAATTTCTCCTTTGAAATAACGCGGGTGGAGTGAAGCAGCTCACATCATTAGCTATCATAATCGCACAATAAGGAACGTCAAGTAGCAAAAAAGAACATTTTGACGCGCATGGCCGGACCCGTCCGTTGACTTAGGGCGGGACCGCTCTTAGCGTTAAGCCCCTCAGGGTGCCGATGTGGTCCGCCGGTTGGCGGTGGCGCCCGGAACCGCGGATACATGGCGAAAACCCAGGTGCACCCATGAAGATCAAGTCCACAGCCGCCGCCACGCTGCTCGTCCTGCTGTTCCTGGGAGGATTGCTCGGCGGCCCGTCCGCGTCCGCGCCGGCGTCGTCCGAGGGCACCACGTATTACGTGAGCGCCGACGGCAGTGACGCCAACGGCGGGACGTCGCCGCAGTCAGCCTGGGCGACGCTCGACAAGGTCAATGCCACTGCGCTTCGGCCCGGGGATTCGGTCAGCTTTCGTCGCGGAGACATCTTCTCCGGCGGCCTTGTGGTCGGCCAGAGCGGCACCAGCCGGCTCAAGGTCACGCTGAATGCCTATGGAAGCGGCGATCCGCCCGTCGTTACGGGCGGACTGGCAGGAACGTGCGTCAAGCTCGACGGTGACTACATCGCCGTTGACGGCCTGCGGGCGGAGTCGTGCGGCTATGCGGGCTTCAGCATCTACGGCGACCACGGCTCCGTGCGGAACTCCGCCGCCAGGAACAATGCCGCGGGCATCAAAGTGAGCGAGGGCTCCGACTTCGGCACCTATACCAACAACACGCTTGCCGACAACAACATCATGAACGTCAATACGCCGGGGGAGCTGTGCGGCACCGCCACGGCCCTGAAGTGCGATGACGACTCGGGCGCCTTTGGCTTCCTGATCAACGGCAGCGACAACGAGTTCGCCGGCAACACCGTCACCGGCTCCACCGCATTGTCCTACGACTTTGGCCACGACGGCAGCGCGTTCGAAATATTCAACGGCAACCGGAACAGGATCCACCACAACGTGGCCGTGGATAACAACGTCTTCTCCGAACTGGGGCGCGGGAAGGGCGGAACTGCCGACGGCAACACGTACAGCTACAACCTGGTCCGGTCCACCTGCGGCCCCAACTGCTCCCAGGCCATGGGGCTGATCGCGCGCGGCAGGACGTCCTCCTTCGGCCCGACCAACGGCACCACGTTCGAATACAACACCGTGTGGCTGGACGGCGCGGACTCCCAGGCTCTGGTCTGCCACGCGTCGTGCCCGGCCTCCACCGTCGTCAGGGGAAACATCCTGGTGGCCGCCCGCAACGCGCTGTGGATGGACGGCGCCGGCTGGACCGAGCGGGAAAACGTCCTCAACGGCCCCACGAACATCATTCCCGATGCCACCTCCACTACCGAGCCGGCCGACTTTGTCAACGCACCCGCCGATCTCCACCTCTCCGGCGCGAGCCCGGCCATTGACCGGGCCGGGGTCAGCCCCTTCCCCCTGGATCTGGACGGGCGGCCGGCCAACCAGAAGGGCGACTGCCAGGGCGGCGGCGCGGCCGATGCGGGGACCTACGAATACAGGCCAGCCGGCTGCTGAAACGCAACGGCCCGGCGGCGCAGCAAGGAACCAGCACTGGTGCCAGGGTGTCCGGGCGGCCCGGCGGATGTTACACAGTCGCAACTGCCGGGACACCCATGCGAAATCGTCCCGGGACGATACTTGAAGTGCGTCCTCCCGGGGACGATTCGCATGCAGGCATTGGGGGACTACTCGAAGGACCGCGCCGATGCCCACACCGCTCAACCAGGCCCTGGCCGACTCTGCGCTTCTCACCAAATCCCTCCCGCTGGGCCTGCTCCGCGCTTTCGTGCAGACCAACGCGGCCGACGACGGGCTCACGCCGCAACTGCTGGCTGAGCTCAAGATCCTGGCCCGCACTCCTGGGCTGCTCGTGGCCTGCAACTACGGCGGCACGCTGTGCGCGGCAGAAGGCATTTCCACCGAGACCCTGCCGCTGGGCAGCGCGGCGATCGCGTTGAGGGCCCTGGCAGCCCTCCCGAACACGCACGCGGCTGTCATCTCCGGGCGGTCGCTGCGGGATCTGGCCGCCGTCTCACGGCTCCCCGCGGAGGTACACCTGGTCGGCTCGCACGGCGCGGAGTTCGACATGGGCTACGCCCACGGGCTGTCCCTCGCCACCGAATCAGTGCTGCAGCAGGCCAGCCAGGCACTCGCCGAAACCGTTGGCGCCTACCGGGGCATCAGCATTGAGCGCAAGCCGGTCGCCGTATCGGTGCACACCCGCCCGGCCGGCCCGGACATCGTCGCACTGGCCACCTCGAAGGCGGAGGAGATCGCCCGGGCGCACGGGCTGCATTTCGTCGTGGACGGCTCGGTGCTGGATCTCTCCGTGGTGGAACCGTCCAAGGCCTCCGCGCTGGAGCACCTGCGCTCCATGCTAGGCGTGAGTGCCGCCCTCTACGCAGGCGACGCCTCCAGCGATGAGCTGGCCATGGCGACGCTGCGCGGGCCGGACATGGCGCTGCGCGTGGGGGAGGGGCCCACCGTGGCAGCCCACACGCTCCGGGACCCGGAGTCGTTCGCCCGCGTCCTGGCGATCCTGTTCGAACTGCGGCGGGCGTGGCTGTTCGGCGAGGATGCCGTGGGGCTGGAGCGGCACTCCATGATCGGCAACGGCTCGTCCACCGCCCTGATCACCCCGGACGCGAAGATCTGCTGGATGAGCCACCCGCTGCCGGACAGCGGGTCGCTGTTTGCCCATCTGCTCGGCGGCGATGCGGCGGGGCACTTCTCCGTGGAACCGGCGAAGGCCTCGCAGGTCCTGGGCCAGCGCTACGTGGACAGCACCATGATCGTCGAAACCCGCTGGGCCGACGTCACCGTGACGGACTACCTGGAGCCGGCCCCGGACGGCATCACCAGCCTGGTCCGGGTGCTGTCCGGCACCGGCACGGCCCGGGTCGTCTTCGCCCCGCGGCCGGACTACGCGAATGCCCCGTTCAGCATGGAGGCGCGCGGAACTGAACTGCACGTCGTGGGAACCGCGGATCCGATCATTCTCCGGGCTCCCGGCGTGGCCTTTGCCATCACCTCCGACGGCCGGCACGCCACGGCCACGGGCGACGTCGATCTGCGGGACGGACCGGTGGTCCTCAACCTGCGCTGCGGCGACACGGAACCTCAGCCCGCGATGCCGGATGATGAGACCGGGCGCCGCGCCGCCGTCGCCCATCACTCCCGGCGCTGGGTCAACGAACTGCAACTGCCCGGCGTGAAGCCGTCGCTGGTCCGTCGGTCCGCGCTGGTGCTCCGGGCGCTTGTCCATGAACCCACCGGCGCTGTGCTGGCCGCGCCCACCACCTCACTGCCGGAGGGAATCGGCGGCACCCGCAACTGGGACTACCGGTACTGCTGGCTGCGGGACGGGTCCATGACCGTCAACGCGCTCGTGGACCTGGGCTCCACGGCCGAGGCCGAGGGATTCCTGGCGTGGCTGGGCCGGATCCTGGCCCACGCCCCGGGTCCGGAGTGGCTCCATCCGCTCTACTCCGTGACCGGGGCGCCGCTGTCCACCGAGGCCATCATCGAGAGCCTGCCCGGCTACGCGGGATCCCGCCCGGTGCGGATCGGGAACGCCGCCGACCACCAGGTGCAGCTGGACGTGTTCGGCCCGATCGCCGAGCTGATCCACGCCCTCAGCGCCCGCCAGGGCATGCTCTCCGACGAGCACTGGGACCTGCTGGTCCAGATGGCCGCCGCCGTGCTGGCCCGCTGGCACGAGGCCGACCATGGCATCTGGGAGGCCAGGCGGGCGCCGCGGCACCATGTCTACACGAAGGTGATGTGCTGGGTGGCGCTCGACCGGGCGCTGCGCACGGCCGTCCGGCATGGCCGGGAACCGCTGCCGGCCTGGGAGCCCACGGCGGCGAAGATCCGGGAGGAAGTCCTGCGCGAGGGCTGGGACGAGTCGGCGTCCTCCTACACCGTGGCGTACGACAGCCCGGACCTGGACGCAGCCGTGCTGCACATCGGTCTCTCCGGCCTGCTGGACGTCAACGACCCCCGGTTCCTGGCCACCGTCACGGCGGTGGAGCGGGAACTGCGGGTGGGGCCCACCGTTTTCCGCTACAGGTACGACGACGGACTGCCGGGCCTGGAGGGCGGCTTCCACATCTGCACCACCTGGCTGATCGAGGCCTACATCGCCGTGGGCCGGATCGAGGAGGCCTGGGACCTCTTCGACCAGCTGGTCAACCTGTTCGGCCCCACGGGGCTGCTGCCCGAGGAATACGACCCCGGCACGGAAACCCACCTGGGCAACCATCCCCAGGCGTATTCGCACCTGGGCTTCATCCGCTGCGCCCGGCTCCTGCACGAGCACCAGAAGAACTGACCACCCGGCCCGGGGACGGGCCGGCCGCCGCTATTCGCAGCCGACGCCGTCCCCGTCCCGGTCCAGCCTGCGGCTGTACCCCGGCTGGCCGACGCGGATGGGCGCCGCGCCGGCCGCACGGACCGCGGCACAGTTCGCGTACGCCACGCCGGCCGCCGGTGCCGGTGCCGGCGCGGGCGCGGGTGCTGGCGCCGGCGCTGGCGCGGGTGCTGCTTGGGCCGGAGCGGCTGCCGGCTGGGTGGCGGGGGCCAGGGCGTTCGGGCAGTTCGACAGGACCCGGGCCATGGCGTCGTGCTCGGCCTGGGTCACCCAGAGCCCATAGCTGGATTTCACCGAAATCTGGCGGGCGACATAGTTGCAGCGGTAGGACTTGTTCGGCGGCAGCCAGGTGGCGGCGTCGCCGTCGCTCTTGCTCTGGTTGGCCGGGCCGTCCACCGCCAGCAGGTTCAGGGGATCGTTGGCGAAGGCCAGCCGCCGTGCCGGGCTGAGCTGCTGCGCGCCCTTCTGCCAGGCATCGCTGAGGGCCACGACGTGGTCGATCTGGACGGCGGTGCTGGTGGCGTTGCCGCGCAGGAAGTGGATGGCGACGGCCGTGTAGGGGTCGGCCAGGACGCCGGAGAGCACCACGCAGTCCCGCGTCCCGGGCCGGAGCGCGACAGAAGTAAGGTCGCGGCGGAGCACGTCGTTGCGGGAATCGCAGCCATTGTGATCAACGTCGGACCAGGCCGGGCCGAACTGGTCGCGGGAATAGCCCGTCTTGGGGGCGCGGCCCTTGACGGGCAGCGTGGCCAGTACCGCGAGGGCTTTGCCCGCCAATGCCGGCTGCCGGGGCGCGGCGGCCGCAACATCGGCGCCGGCAACGTCGATGCCTGAAGCTTCGGCACTGGGAACTTCGGCACCGGGAACTTCGGCACCGGGAACTTCGACACCGGGGGTGGCGTCCGGATCCAGCGGAGCGCTGTCCGTGCCGGCCGACGCAGTGGCGGGGGTAGCCGTGACGACGGGGAGGACGCCGTTGCCGGCGGCCGGGGGAACAGTACCCGGGCCGGAGCACGCTGACGTCGCCACCAGCAACAGGCCCGCCACCCCACGCGCGATCCAGTCGACCGCACCGATCCTCGGGCTGCGGGCGCTCATGCCTTGGGCGCCGCTGGACTGGATGTCGCTGGACTGGATGCTGCCTGATCGCGTGCTGAGCAATTTTCCCCCACCTCATGCTGGCGCGCCGGGTATCCGGGCGCATAAGACCGGCCCCAGCCTACCGGTCCACACAGCAACACGGGGTCACATCAGGCCCATGCCGGGCCCCACCATGGGCGCCATGTGACCCCGCGTTGGCTCTCCGACGGAGTCAGCGGACCCCGGGGCGGGAGGCCGAGAAGAGAGCCGGCGCTCCGCCGTCGCCGGTCGCGAGGTCGGCCAGGATCCTGCCCACGACCGGCGTGAACTTGAAGCCGTGCCCGGAGAAGCCGGCGCCGATGACAACCGGCCCGATCCGGTCCAGGACAAAGTTCTCATCAACGGTGGTCGTGTAGGTGCAGCTGATGTCGGTGAGGGAGTCGGCGTCGACCCCGGGCAGCCAGTCCCGGGCGTAGCGCTGCAGGGCCGCCCGCTGCTCGGGCACCGGCGCGAAGCTCCGCCGGTCCGGGTCCACCACCGGGCCCACCCCGTGCCATCCGGCCTTGATCCCCTCGCCCGGTGTTTGCATGCCGTAGACCGGCGAACGCCAGTACGCGTACGCGTCCCCGTGGCCGGGCATGTGGTTGAACCCCGGCCACTGGGCGCCCTCATCGGTGATGGCGAAGTGTGCGGGTTGTTCCTGCGTGACCGTCAGCCGGGGCAGGGGCGCGACCCCGGCGAGCAGTTTCGTGGTCCAGCCGCCGGCGGTGACCACTGCCTGCCTTGCGGTGAGCACCTCGCTGCGGCCGCCGGCCTCGAGCGTGAGCCGGACGCCGTCGTCGAGGACATTCAACTCGAGGACCTTCACACGATGGCGGATCCCGGCGCCGAGCCCGGCGGCGAGCCGCTGCAGCGCCGGCAGTGCGGCGTCCGGGTTCAACTGGCCGCCATCCGCCATGTGCAGCACGCGCGTATCGAAACGGATGCCCCGCCAGCGCTCGGAGGCTTCCCCGGCGGAGAGGAATTCCGCCCGGAGCCCGGCGGCAAGCAGCGCATTCTGGATCTCGGGCAACCGCGGATCGGGGCCGTGGTTTACGACGCCGGTGCGCGCCAGCAGGCGCTCGCCGGCGTCCGCTTCGAGCTCGCGCCACAGCCTGGCCGCCTCTGCCAGCATGGCGACGTAGTCCGGATCCGCATAGCCGGGGTTGAAGTTCCGGGTTGTGCCGTGGGAGGCGCCGTTGCGGTGGCCGGGACCGAACTGCTCCAGCAGGGTCACCTCCCGGCCGCGCCGGGCCAGCGCCCACGCGGCGGCCGAGCCCATCGCGCCGCCGCCGATGACCACAGTGTCCAGGGTTGTTTTCAAGGGTCCTCCTCCGGATTTGGTGCCGGTCCGCCGATCCCGTTCAGCCGGGCCCGGCTGCCCGGCGAGGTCAGGCCAGCAGCAGGGCCACGCCGATCATGGCGGGCACAGCTACCACCGTAGTGATCAGCACGGTGTCCCGGGCTACCGTTACGCCGGTGCGGTAACGGCTGGCCGCGACAAACACGTTTTGGGCGGTGGGCAGGGCGGCCGTGACGACGGCGGCAAAGAGCGCCTGTTCCTGCATGCCGAGGACAAAATGGGCAAACAGGTAGGCCACCAGCGGGTGGACGACGAGCTTGAAGAAGCTCGCCAGCAGGGCGTCCAGCCGGCGTCCGGCGGCCGCCTGCAACGGCTTGGAACCGTTCAGACTCATGCCGAAGGCGATCAGCATGGCCGGGATCGCGGCCCCGCCAATCAAGTGAATGGGCTCCAGAATCAGCGGCGGTACCGTCCAGCCGGTTGCGGCCACCAGGAGCCCGAGTCCGGTGCCCACGATCATCGGGTTGCGCAGGATCATGAGCACGAAACTCAGGGGCGTAGTGCGGTGCGAGCTGGTGGTGGCGTCCAGCGCCATGAGGAACAACGGAGTGAAGAAAGCCAGCTGGAAGATCAGCAGGGGTGCCACATAACTGGCATCACCGAGCACGAAGACGGCGATGGGAATGCCGAGGTTGGCCGAGTTGGCCAGGGACGAGCTCATGGAAGAGATGAGGGCTTCCGGCAGGGACCGCTTGAGCGCGAAGCGCACAATGCCAAAGAACAGGACCGCCGTGGTCACCGCCCCGACTGCCGTCACGAGAAGCGGCGCAGCAAAGACATCGTGGAGTTTCGCCTTGCTGAGGGTCTCGAACAGCAGGGCGGGGCTGGCCACAAAAAACGTCAGGGCGCTCAGGACGGGGCGGGCGTTCTCGCCCAGGATATTGCGCCGGCCCACGAACATGCCGACCAGGATGATGGCCCAGACGACAAAGAATCCCGCCAATACCCCTAGCACGCGGTTCTCCGCAGCGGGGCGGGTGGGCGGCGGGTGATGGTCACCCGTCCAGAGTAATCAGCTTTATTCCGCGGGCTGTCCTATTACGTCCGACGGCGCGCTGCCGCTAGTTGAGCGCGGCGTTGTTCAGCGAGTGCGGCGGACGCATGAGCCCGGGCGTCATGCCCTCGGCGGGGTCGTTGCCGATCTGGACAATCTTGTTGTCCTGGTCAACGTGGACCACCTTGGGGTTGTACGCCTTGGCCTCTTCCGTGGTCATCTGGGCGTAGGTGATGAGGATGACGATGTCGTTCTCGTGCATCAGGTGGGCGGCGGCGCCGTTGATGCCGATCACGCCGGAACCGCGTTCGCCGGCAATCGTGTAGGTCTCGAGCCGGGCGCCGTTGGTGACATCGACAATCGCCACGAGCTCCCCGGGCAGGATGTCGGCCGCCTCCAGCAGATCCAGGTCCACGGTGACGGATCCGACATAGTGCAGGTCCGCGTGCGTGACCGTCGCGCGGTGGATCTTGGATTTGAATATTGTGCGATTCATAACGACATCAGTCTAACGCGGGGCCACCGCCCGCGCTGTGGCCCACTGCACATGCCGCGGGCCGTTACGCGCGCGGTTCCACATGCCGGAAGTCACGCGGGCCGGTCCACGGGGGCCGGGCCGAGGACGCCCGCGGCCGCCGCCGGCACGATGGATGCCGCCGTCACCGCCAGGATTTCCCGGGCCGCCAGCAGTGCGGGCCGCCTGGCGCTCGAGCGCCGCACCGAGGTGAACACCGTACGGTGCGGATCCCCGGGCAGGTCCAGGAGTTGCGCGCTGGTGCCGCGGCCGGTCCACACGAGGTCGGGCATCAGGGCCACCGCATTTCCGGATTCGATCAGCCGGATCTGGGCCTGCAGGTCGGCGGTTTCAAAGCGGACGTCGGGCTCAAACCCGGCGCTCCGGCAGGCCTGCTCGGCCCAGTGCCGGGAGGCCGCTCCGCGGGGTTCCATCACCCAGGCCAGCCCTGCGGTATCGGCCAGCGTCCTGATGGGGTCGCGGTCCGGCGAGGGGGGCGGAACGGCGAGTCGGATGGCGTCGCGGGTCAGGGCCACGCGGTCCAGTTCGGCGTAGTGCGGGGCGGCATGGCCCGGGTACTGCTCGGCGATCACGAGGTCGAAGTCGCGGGCCCACGTCTCGTGCAGGGCCGTCTCCGGTTCCCGCTGGGTCATTTCGACGCGGACTTCCGGGTAGCTGGCGGTCATCCTGGTCAGGGTGTCCGGCATGAGCGCCAGCGCGGCAGACTGGAACACCGCAATCCGCACGGTGCCGGTGACCGTGGTCAGCGACGCGGCCAAGTCCGCCTCCGCCTGCTCGAGGGTCTCCAGGAGCTGGGAGGTGTGGGCCACCAGGACTTCGGCCTGCGGGGTCAGCTGCACCCGGCGTCCGGTCTTGCGGAGGAGCTCCACCCCGGCCTCCTTCTCAAGGAGGGCCAGTTGTTGCGAGACTGACGACGGGCTGTACTGAAGCGCTTCGGCCACTTCGGCCAAAGTGCCCCGGATCTTCAGTTCGCGCAACAGTCGCAAACGCCGGACGTCGAGCATCTCTATTCCTTTGTGAATCCTGACGGTTATTCATTAAGAGAATTCACTTTATCTAATGCAACCGGGCTTGCATACTGTTCTCACTCGATAAGCCCCATCACAGGGTGGAGTGATGGGCACCGCACCTAAGCAGGAGGCCCTCATGGCTACACGGGATTTGTCACAGTCGATCATGCGGCGCAAGCCCATCGACGACATCGAGGAAGAAAACAAACACAGCGGTCTGCACAGGAGCCTGGGGCTCTGGCAGTTGACGGCCATCGGCGTCGGCGGCATTATCGGCGTCGGCATCTTCTCCTTGGCGGGCCTTGTGGCCCACGGCAGCGAGTCCGAGCCCGGAGTCGGACCGGCCGTGCTCATCTCCTTCCTGATCGCCGGTCTGGCATCCGCCGCCGCGGCGCTGTCCTACGCGGAGTTCGCAGGAATGATCCCGCGGGCGGGCTCGGCCTACACCTACGGCTACGTTGCCCTCGGCGAGATCATCGGCTGGTTCATCGGGTGGGACCTGCTGCTGGAGTACATCGCCATCGTCGCCGTGGTGGCCATCGGTATTTCGGGCTATTTCGACGCGTTCCTCTCCGGCATCGGCATCCATATGCCCGCCTGGATGACCGCGACGCCGGATGAAGGCACCGGCGGCATCATCAACCTTCCCGCGATCCTCGTCTGCCTGCTCGTGACCTGGATCCTCTCCCGCGGCACCAAGACCTTCGGCCGCTTCGAACTGATCGCCGTCGGCATCAAGGTGCTGCTGATCCTGTTCATCATCGGCTTGGGCATTTTCTACGTGAACACCAACAACTACAACCCGTTCTTCCCCAGCGGTTTTGGTCCAGTGGTGGCCGGCTCCGCTACGGTGTTCTTCGCGGTGTTCGGCTACGACGCCATGAGTACCGCGGCGGAGGAGGCCACCGACGGCAAGAAGCACATGCCCAAGGCGATCATCCTCTCGCTGGTCATCGCCATGCTGCTCTATGCCGCCGCCACCCTGGTGCTCACCGGCATGCAGAACTTCACGGAGATCGACCCCAAGGCCGGCTTCGCCTCCGCCTTCAACAGCGTTGGCCTTCCGGTGATCGCGACGATCATCTCCGTGTTCGCCGTCCTGTCCATCCTCACCGTGATGCTGACCTTCCTCCTCGGCGTCACCCGCGTCTGGTTCTCGATGAGCCGCGACGGCCTGCTGCCCGGCTGGTTCTCGAAGACGGACCGGAACGGCACGCCCCAGCGCGTTACCTGGATCGCCGGCGTCGGGGCCGCAATCCTGGCCGGAATCCTCCCGATCAAGGCCGTCGCGGACCTGACCAACATCGGCATCCTGGCCGCGTTCGTCGTCGTCTGTGTGTCGGTGATCGTGTTCCGCTACAAGAAGCCCGACGCCCCGCGGACGTTCCGGCTGCCCCTGATGCCCGTGGTTCCGGCGTTCGGCGTGTTTGCCTCGCTCTTCCTGATGTTCCAGCTGCACTGGGAGACCTGGCTGCGGTTCGTTGTCTGGCTCATCGTCGGCCTGATCATCTACTTCACGTACGGCCGCAGGCACTCGCTGATGAACCCGGACAGCCCGCGGCACGAGGAGATTGTGGAGATGCACCGCCCCCTGACCTAGCCGCCCCACCCCCCCCGTTGCGCTATCACTTCTGGCTCCCATTCCCGGCTTCCCGGGGTTTAAGGCCCGGAAGTGATAGCGCAACGGGTTTTTAAGCGGCAGGGGTGGTTCCCGAACGTTCGGACGGGAACCGGAAGCGTCGGTTTTTCTAACCGGTATTGCTCAGAAAACTTCGCTTTATCTTATGAAAATCCGGTCGCATACTGTTTCGTAAGAGGTCCACATTTTGAGAAAGAACGTGTTTCAGCCATGACCAACATCTCCACGGAGCCCGGCGCCACCACCGGAAACGCCGCAGGCAACGACGCCACGCACGCCGCCGTTTCGGAAGGCTCCACGGTCCTTGAGGCCGCAGCCCTCGCCGAGGACACCATCGCGCTGGTGCGCCGCTGGCTCACCGAGGCCGCAAAGGTGCCCGTCGACGCCTCGGCCGAGCAGCTCGCCGGGGTCCTGAAGGACCCCAACGGCCTGGACTTCACCGTCGGGTTCGTCGACGGCGTCGTCCGTCCCGAAGACCTGCAGGTCGCCGCCCGCAACCTCGCCGCACTGGCCCCCAAGGTCCCGGCCTTCCTGCCCTGGTACATGCGCAGCGCGGTCCGCCTCGGCGGCACCATGGCCCCGGTCCTGCCCCAGGTGGTCATCCCGGTTGCCCGCCGGGTGCTGCGTGAAATGGTCGGCCACCTCATTGTCGACGCCACCGACGCCAAGCTCGGCCCGGCCATCGCCAAGATCCGCAAAGACGGCATCAAGCTCAACGTCAACCTCCTCGGCGAGGCCGTGCTCGGCGAACACGAGGCCTCCCGCCGGCTCGAGGGCACGCACACCCTGCTGTCCCGGCCCGACGTCGACTACGTCTCGATCAAGGTCTCCTCCACGGTGGCCCCGCACTCCGCCTGGGCCTTCGACGAGGCCGTGGAGCATGTCGTAGAGAAGCTCACCCCGCTCTTCGCCCGCGCCGCCTCCTACGCGTCCACTGGCCAGAAAGCCAAGTTCATCAACCTGGACATGGAGGAATACAAGGACCTGGACATGACCATCGCGGTCTTCACCCGGATCCTGGACAAGCCCGAGTTCAAGAACCTGGAGGCCGGCATCGTGCTCCAGGCCTACCTCCCGGATGCCCTGTCCGCCATGATCCGCCTGCAGGACTGGGCCGCCGCCCGCCGCGCCGACGGCGGCGCCGCCATCAAGGTCCGCGTCGTCAAGGGCGCCAACCTGCCGATGGAGCAGGTCGAGGCCTCCCTGCATGACTGGCCGCTCGCCACCTGGGGCACCAAGCAGGACTCGGACACCAACTACAAGCGCGTCATCAACTACTCGCTGCACCCGGACCGGATCCGCAACATCCGGATCGGCGTCGCCGGCCACAACCTCTTCGACATCGCCTTCGCCTGGCTCCTGGCCAAGCAGCGCGGCATCGCGGATACCGCACCGCAGAGTATCGAATTCGAGATGCTGCTCGGCATGGCCCAGGGCCAGGCCGAAGCCGTCAAGAAGGACGTCGGCTCCCTCCTGCTCTACACTCCCGTGGTCCACCCTGCCGAGTTCGACGTCGCGATCGCCTACCTGATCCGCCGCCTCGAAGAGGGCGCCAGCCAGGACAACTTCATGTCCGCCGTGTTCGAACTCAGCGAAAACGAAACGTTGTTTGAGCGCGAGAAGCAGCGCTTCCTCGCCTCGCTGGCCAAGCTCGACGACGAGGTCCCGGGCCCGAACCGGCTGCAGAACCGCGCCCTTCCGGCCGCGCCGCTGCCGCACGATTCGTTCGAGAACACTGCCGACACAGATCCGTCGCTGCCCGCGAACCGCGACTGGGGCCGCGCCATCCTGGGCCGCGTCACGACGTCGACACTGGGCAACTCCTCCGTCGAGGCCGCCACGATCAACGATGCCGCGACCCTGAATGCCGTGATCGAGACCGCCGTCGAGAAGGGCAAGGCCTGGGGTGCGCTCTCCGGCGCCGAGCGCGCCGAAATCCTGCACCGCGCCGGCGACGTCCTCGAGGCCCGCCGCGCGGACCTCCTCGAGGTCATGGCCAGCGAGACCGGCAAGACGATCGACCAGGGCGATCCGGAGATCAGCGAGGCGGTCGACTTCGCGCACTACTACGCCGAGTCCGCCCGCAAGCTCGACGACGTCGACGGCGCCACCTTCGTCCCGGCCAAGCTCACCGTTGTGACGCCGCCGTGGAACTTCCCGGTCGCCATCCCGGCCGGCTCCACCCTTGCGGCCCTCGCCGCCGGCTCCGCCGTCGTGGTCAAGCCCGCCAAGCAGGCCCGCCGCAGCGGCGCCGTCATGATCGAGGCCCTCTGGGAGGCCGGCGTTCCGCGCGACGTGCTCACCATGGTCCAGTTGGGCGAGCGGGAACTGGGCCAGCAGCTCATTTCCCACCCGGCCGTGGACCGCGTCATCCTGACCGGCGGCTACGAGACCGCCGAGCTGTTCCGCTCGTTCCGCAAGGACCTGCCCCTGCTGGCCGAGACCAGCGGCAAGAACGCCATCATCGTCACCCCGAGCGCGGACCTGGACCTCGCGGCCAAGGACGTCGCGTACTCCGCGTTCGGCCACGCCGGCCAGAAGTGCTCCGCCGCCTCGCTGGTGATCCTCGTCGGCTCCGTGGCGAAGTCGAAGCGTTTCCACAACCAGCTGATCGACGCCGTCACCTCGCTCAAGGTCGGCTACCCCCAGGACCCGGCGAGCCAGATGGGCCCGATCATCGAGCCCGCCAACGGCAAGCTCCTGAACGCCCTCACCACCCTCGGCGAGGGCGAGACCTGGGCCGTCGAGCCGCGGAAGCTCGATGATTCGGGCAAACTCTGGAGCCCTGGCGTGCGCTCCGGTGTCCGCCGCGGATCCTACTTCCACCTCACCGAGTTCTTCGGCCCGGTCCTGGGCGTTATGACCGCCGAGACCCTCGAGGAGGCCATCGCGATCCAGAACCAGATCGAATACGGCCTCACCGCGGGCCTGCACTCGCTGAACAGCGAGGAACTGGGGATCTGGCTGGACACCATCCAGGCCGGCAACCTCTACGTCAACCGCGGCATCACCGGCGCGATTGTCCAGCGCCAGCCCTTCGGCGGCTGGAAGAAATCCGCCGTCGGCGCCGGCACCAAGGCCGGCGGCCCGAACTACCTCGTCGGCCTCGGCGAATGGGTCAGCAAGCCCAGCACCGCCGCCGGCACCCCGGGCGCTGCTCCCGCCCAAGCCGGCGTCCGCCGGATCGAGGACGCCGCCAAGGGCTTGCTGACCGCCGACGAACTCGCGCCGCTGCAGCGCGCGCTCGCCTCCGACGCCCGCGCCTGGGCCGAAGAGTTCGGCACCGCGAAGGACGTCTCCGGCCTGAGTGCGGAACGCAACGTCTTCCGCTACCGTGCTCTGCCCGTCACGGTCCGCCTCGCGGAAGGCGAGCCGCTTGCCGGCCTCGTCCGGACCGTCGCCGCCGGCGTCCTGGCCGGGTCCGTCCTGACGGTCTCCACCGCCGTCGAACTGCCCGCCCAGCTGCGCGCCGTCCTGTCCGGGCTTGGCATCGCCGCGACTGTTGAGAACGACGCCGAATGGCTCGCTTCCGCCGGCACCCTCGCCGCGGCGGGCAAGCTCTCCGGCGCCCGGATCCGGCTGATTGGCGGGGACGCCAAGGCGCTGGCCGAGGCCACGGGCGGACGCCCGGACCTGGCGGTGTATGTCCACCCCGTCACGGAAGCCGGACGCGTGGAACTGCTGCCGTTCCTGCATGAGCAGGCCATCAGCATCACGGCGCACCGCTTCGGCACGCCCAACCACGTCTCGGACGCCCTGATCTAGCCCGGGGCTGCTAAAACCCCGGCTCGGGCGTGCTAAAACCCTGAAACCCAAAAAACACCGCCGCTGTGCAGGCACCATAAGGTGCGGCACGGCGGCGGCGTTTAACGGCGAAGGCGCTAAGCAGAGCCGGGGCTAGCCGAAGTACCAGCCCGGCGGGACCCAGGAAGCGGGGACCGCGTGGGCGGAGAAATCGTCGCAGCCCGAGCAGAAGTAGGTGACCTCGCCGAGCTTGCTGACCGAGCCGTCCCTCCGGTGCGTGGCCGGGACGAAGGTCTCCAGGTAAATGAACTCGTCCGTGCCGCAGCGTTCGCAGTACGGGCTGGCCACATAATCGGACTCTGCGAGGGTAGCCGGGCGGATTCCCCGTTGGCCCGGGGTGGCCGCGTGCTGGGCCGCGGCTGAGTGCTGCATTCCGGCGGTCGAGTGGTGCATGGCCGCTGCGGGGTGGGCCGGCGCGGTTACCTGACGGGCGGACTTTGTCGCGTGGGCGGCGGGGGCGGGCAATCGGGGGTGATTAATGGCTGGCATCAATGGCGGCCTATCCCGAACGTTCCGACGCCAGCCACAGGCGCCAGCGACGGACAGCGTTCGTTTTTCGAATCGTTGTCGTGGGCCACTGCTTGACCTCGAACGGTGGATCTTAAGTAGTGTCAGGATAGATGAAGTACGTGCACCGTTCAATGGTCAAGTAAGTACTGCTCGGGTCCGGGTAGTCCGCCCCGTAGGTACCGTGGCAGGATCAGCGCTGGCTGCGGGACCGCCCGCGCGTCAGGCCGGTCGCTTCAGGGTCCGGCCCACGATCGCCTGCGTGAGGGCATCGATCACCTCGGTATTGGCCAGCGGATTGCGGATGAGCGTGAAATCGACGTCGCCCACCGGCGGCAGATCGAAGCGGCGGGTGATGATTTTCAGATCCTCCGGCACCAGGGAGGAAGGCATTACCGCCACACCGATGCCGGCCCGGACGGCGGCCAGTACGCCGCTGATCTGCCGCGTGGTGCAGGTGATCCGCCAGGTGCGCCCGGTGGCCTCCAGGGCGTCGATCGCAAGCTTCCGGCTCAGGCTGGGGGAGGGGTAGGCGATCAGCGGGACAGGATCAGCCGGTTCCAGCACGGTCTGCTCCAGCCCGACCCAGGCGAAGGCGTCCTGCTGGACCACGGTTCCGTCCTTGGCACCGGCCACCCATTTCACAAAGACCAGATCCAGTTGCCCGGCGTTCAGGCGCTTGTAGAGCTGGTCGCTTTGCCCGACCGTCAGCTCGAGGTTGATCTGGGGATAGATCTGCCGGAACTCCCGGAGGATGCGTGGCAGCCCGGTGATGGCGAGATCATCGGCCGTGCCGAAGCGCAGGCGGCCGCGCATGGCGGAGCCGGAGAAATAGCGGGCGGCGGAGTCGTGCGCGGCGAGGATGCTGCGGGCGAAGCCGGCCATGGCATCGCCGTTGTCGGTCAGGCGTACATCCCGGGTATCCCGGGCAATCAACACCCGCTTGGCGGCGGTCTCCAGCTTGCGGACGTGCTGGCTGACGGTGGGTTGGGCCAGGCCGAGGCGCTCGGCGGCCTTGGTGAAACTCAAGGTTTCGGCCACGGCCAGGAACGAGCGGAGCTGGGCGGGTTCGAACATGGGGGTCTCCGGATCGGTGTCGCATACCCTGCATTGCGTTTTGTAATGCGAGTTATGCGTGGAATAGGCTTCCATAATCTCTTGGGGCCAGCCTAGCGTTAAGTCCATTCCACTCACCCGCTCTTTTGAGGACTTTTCCGTGGCACCCCCTCCGCCGCTAGAGGCGAACGCAGCTTCCCTGCCGGACACCATCACCCAACCACTCGCCGTCGTCAGCCAGCCTCTGCCTTGGCGCCACACTTTCATTTCGCTCAAGGTCCGCAACTTCCGCATCTTCGCGATCGGGCACTTCGTCGCCGTCATCGCGCTCTGGATGCAGCGGATCGCCCAGGACTGGCTGGTGCTCCAGCTCTCCGGTTCCGTCACCGCCGTCGGCATCACCGTGGCCCTGCAGTTCCTGCCGTCCCTGTTCCTCGGCCCGTGGGCCGGCATGATGGCGGACCGCTTCGCGAAGCGGAAGATCCTCATGCTGTGCCAGTCGGTGGCCGCCGCGTTGGCCGCGGTCCTTGCCGTCCTGGCGCTCGGCCAGCGGATCGAGGTGGGACACGTCTACGCGATCGCGCTGGTTCTGGGCCTCGTGACCGTGCTGGACCAGCCGGCCCGCCAGGTGTTCGTCAACGAGCTCGTGGGCCCCGGCTATCTGCGAAACGCGATCAGCGTGAATTCCACGATCTTCCAGCTGGGCGGCCTGATCGGTCCTGCGATCGCCGGGATCCTGCTGACCGCCGTGGGGGCCGGCTGGGCCTTTGCCGCCAATGCGGTGGCCTGCTGCTTCACGGTGGCCATGCTCCTGAGCCTGCGCAAGGACCAGCTGCATGTCAGCACCCCGGCCGCAAAGCGCCCGGGCATGCTGCGGGAAGGGCTGGACTATGCGCTCAGCAAGCCCACCATCTACTGGCCCTGGCTGATGGCCGGGTTCATCGCGGTGTTCGCGATGAGCCTGCCGGTGCTGCTGGCCGCTTTCGCGGACCACGTGTACGACGCCGGTGCCGGCGGCTACGGGCTGCTCAACACGCTCGTGGCCCTCGGCGCCCTGGCCGGCGCCATCACGTCGGCCCGGCGGCGCGCCCTGCGGCTGCGCTCCGTGGTGCTGGGCGCCGGGATGTACGGGCTCATGCTGTGCCTGGCTTCCCTGGCACCGTCCATGGCCTGGTTCGGCGCGGCCATGGTGCTGGCCGGATTCTGGTGCCTGATGTTCCTGACCGCCGCGAACCAGCTGGTCCAGGTCAGCGCGAACCTGGCCATCCGCGGGCGGGTCATGAGCCTGTACATCATGGTGCTGATCGGCGGCCAGGCGATCGGCGGCCCGATGATGGGCTGGCTGGCCGAGCACGCGGACCCGCACACCGCCGTCCTCGTCTCCGGCGGCGTCCCGGTGCTGGCTGCCGCGACCGTCGCCGTCGTCCTCGCCCGGCGCGGGCAGCTCATGCTCAAAGTGGACCTGAAGGACCGGCGCCGGCTGCTGCGGATCGTCCGGACCGATTTCCGCACCGAAAAAGGACAGCCGCTACGTGGATCCACGCAGCGGCTGTCCTAATTCGTCGCGGAAATCCCTAGAGCTCCAAGGGGCGGTGCGGGAACTCGGCTTCCCGCTGCTGGAACTGCAGCACATCCGGCTTCAGGACCACGCCGTCGCGGATTTCGATCGCGCGGCGGATGGTCTCGTTTCCCGCCCAGGCTTCGGGGCCGGACACCACGGTCTCGAGGAACGGCAGCAGCGCCTCGCTGATTTCCCAGCTGGCGGAATTCCACAGATAGGACGGGCTGTGGTCCACGGCGTAGTAGTCGATGTGGTCACCCACTTTGAACATCGGCTCGGCGAAGGTGGTGGTTTTCGCCCAGCTGAAGCCCATGCCCTCGTCGCAGGAGACGTCCACGATCAGGCTGCCGGGCCGGAAGGCGGCCAGGTCCCCGGTGCGCAGGTAGGTAAGCGGCGCGTTGGGGTCCTGCAGCGTGCAGTTGACCACGATGTCGCTCGCGGCCAGGAACGGCGCCAGCGGCACGCGCCCGCGCTCGGTGATGACCTCGCTCAGGAACGGCGCCTCGCTGTCATGGTCGAACTGCGCGATGCGTACCGAGTGGATGGGAGAGCCAACGGCGGCAACACCGCGGTTGGTCAGCACCTGCACGTCATGGACGCCGTGGGCATTCAGCGCCGTCACAGCGCCGCGGGCGGTGGCCCCGAAGCCGATCACGACGGCGCTCAGCCGGCGGCCGTAGTCCCCGGTGGAACCGGTCAGCGCCAGGGCATGCAGCACGGAGCAGTAGCCGGCGAGCTCGTTGTTCTTGTGGAAGACATGCAGGCCGAACCCGCCGTCGCTGGCCCAGTGGTTCATGGCCTCGAAGGCGATCAGCGTGAGTTTCTTGTCGATCGCCAGCTGGGTGATGGCCCGGTCCTGGACGCAGTGCGGCCAGCCCCAAAGGACCTGCCCGTCCCGGAGTTCGGCCAGGTCCTCGGGCTGCGGCTTGGGCAGGAGGACGACGTCGGCTTCCGCCAGCAGTTGCTGTCGCGGCGCGATGCGCCCCACGAGGGGTGCGAGCTCGGCGTCGGACCGGCCGAAGCGCTCGCCGTAGCCTTCCTCGAGGATCAACCGGTCCCGGATCTCCGGCGCGATGCGGTCCAGGTGCAGGGGGTGGATCGGGAGGCGCCGCTCGTCCGGTTTGCGTGTGCCGGCGAGGATGCCGAGCGTGAGGTAATTCGGTGAACGGGTCACTTCTTTTTGGGGCTCGCCGTCTTTGCGGCGGTCACTTTATCGAGGGAGCTGGCCGGCGCTGAAGCGGCCCTCTTGTCAGCGCGCTTTTCCTTAATGGATTTGCCGGATTTCTTGGATGCTGCTTGACGGGGGGATTTGTCAGCCATGATTGCTCCTGTAGCGGAACCGAAGAGGTTCCTGACTTCCGACGATACAGGTAGCAACCTAATAGGAGCCCGGGATGCTGTGGGGGCATGTGGAGCGGCTGACGGGAATCGAACCCGCGTATCAAGCTTGGGAAGCTAGCGCTCTACCATTGAGCTACAGCCGCAGTGGGACCGGCCTGAATTCCAGCCGTGAGTCCCGATCAACGAGGTTTACATTACCTCAGTCTGAGTTCGAGGTTGTACACCCCGCGCTCGCCTGGCCGGTACCGCGCTGGGGTGGCGCGATTGTGACCGGATGGCGCGCCTGCGGTGTCCCTCGCTCTGAAGATCGCTGATCCCGGCATCCCCGGGCCCGTCATTTCCCCGAAACGCTGTGGGAACGCCTCGTTCATCTGCACAGAAAGCGAGCCGAAACCGCACCCCGAAATGGGTAGTGCTGTCTCGAATCCGGGTAATGGGCGCAAGTAGTCCGCCCGTGGCGGCGAATTTGACGAGTGGTCCACCAACTCAAGAGGGGTAGGCCACACTCGTGTGCAGCAGAAAGCCATCGAATTTACTGGAGGAGACCACAGCCAACCGAGTCGCTAGAAGGTCTCACATGTACGACCAAAAGTTGATGGTGGCCCGTCCTTTGTTGCCAACGGGTGGGTTTGCCCACCCAAACGTGCCGGATCAAGGCCACTCGCCGGCCAGGCGTTTGGCACGGCATCAGGGCCGCCGGACGGCCGGGTTCAGTGGTCCTGTTGGCGCTATTGGCGGCAAGCATGAGTGAGCTCAAGCAGCGCGTTCCGGTCCATACGGGGTATCGATCCCTGGATCATGTCCGGGTCACCCCACGAACGCAAGATTCACCGAGGTCTGCTGCCGGCGCGGCAGCTTTAGCCCCGCCGTCCATCCCATTTCCCGACTTCAGGTCGGCGAAACTCCGGCTTGCGAGCAGCTCCCGTCGCGAGGGCATTCGTTGGGCAAACCGTTATCGGCATCTGCTGATAGCCGCAGACGCCCTGGTGATTGCGGCAGTGACTGCGGCGGCCCACATCACCCGGTTCGGGTTGAGCACAGTGAGTTCGGTTCAAGTGGGCGAGTTCCGAGTGGATTACCTCTACATTTCCGTGGTCATCGCGGCCGCCTGGATGCTTGCGTTGGGGCTGTACAAGAGCAGGGACACGCGGATCGTCGGAATCGGAATCGACGAATACAGACGGGTCGTCAGCGCAAGCGCAATGCTTCTGGGCCTCATCGCTCTGGTTTGTTTTGTCCTGAATATCGACGTGGCCCGGGGATTCTTCGCGCTCGCCCTGCCCGCCGGGCTGACCGGCCTGCTGGCGGCACGCTGGAGCATGCGTCAGTGGCTGTCCAGACAGCGGGTTCACGGCCATTACCTTTCGCGTGTGATCGTGTTGGGCCGGCCGAATGACGTCCGGTACGTCGTCAGCCAGATCGAAAAGAAGTCCGGTGCGGCGTACAAGGTCGTGGGTGTCGCACTTTCCGGGTCCGCCGGCGCCGGCACCTTCACCCAAGGCAGCCATGTCCTCAACGTCATTGGAGACGAGCGGAGCGTCGTGGAAGCAGTGGCTTCCGTGGACGCCGATGCTGTCATCGTGGCCGGACCCATGAAGGGCGGCAGCCGTTACATACAACGACTCGGATGGAAGCTGGAACAGTCGTCCACCCAGTTGATCCTCACCACCGGACTGACCAACGTCGCCGGTCCCCGGATCCACTCCCGTCCCGTGGAGGGCCTTCCCCTCATGCATGTGGAACTGCCGCAGTACGCCGGCGCCAAGCATGCTCTGAAGAGGCTATTCGACATCACGTTGGCCGCCGCGGCCCTGGTGGCGCTCATCCCTGTGTTTCTGGTCCTCGGGGTGATGATCAAGCGGGACAGCCCCGGGCCCGTGATCTTCAGGCAGGAACGGGTGGGTCGCGGCGGTGAGAAATTCAACATGCTGAAATTTCGGTCAATGGTCGAAACCGCGGAGGACGATCTCGCCGGGCTCCTGGAACACAACGAGGGCGCGGGTGTGCTCTTCAAGATGCACAACGATCCGCGGGTCACCGGGGTCGGCCGCTGGATGCGCAAGCACTCCCTCGACGAACTGCCGCAGTTCTGGAACGTCCTTAAGGGCGACATGAGCCTGGTCGGTCCACGGCCCCCGCTGCAGCGCGAGGTCGACAACTACCACCACAAGGTGCTCCGGCGGCTCTACATCAAACCGGGCCTGACAGGCATGTGGCAGATCAATGGGAGATCGGAGCTGAACTGGCGTGACAGCGTCCGACTGGATTTGTACTACGTCGAAAACTGGTCGCTGGCCGGAGACCTGATCATCCTTTGGCGCACAGCAAAGATGCTCATCAATCCGGTCGGGGCCTACTGACAAACCAAGGGTTTCTGTTCTACAAAAATTGAGAAAGGCAAGGCAATGACCACACTTGTTTCGGGGGCTGGTGGATTCATCGGAGGCCATTTGGTGGCCCAACTCCTCAAAGACGGACAATCAGTCCGGGCAGTAGACCGCAAGCCTTTTGCAGAGTGGTACCAGGTGCACCCGGAGGCGGAGAACATCCAGGGCGACTGCTCGCTGCTGGAGACGGCCCGCGAGGTCAACCGGGGCGTGCAGTACGTCTACAACCTCGCCGCCGACATGGGCGGCATGGGCTTCATTGAGAACAACAAGGCGGCCTGCATGCTGACTGTGCTCACCAGCACTCACATGCTCATGGCAGCGCAGGAAGCAGGCGTTGAGCGGTTCTTCTACAGCAGCTCAGCCTGCGTTTATGCTGCCGGACATCAAACGTCCTCTAACGTCATCGCACTGCGTGAAGAAGACGCGTACCCCGCACAGCCGGAGGACGGCTACGGATGGGAGAAGCTCTTTACCGAGCGCATGGCCCGGCATTACCGCGAGGACTTCGGGCTGCAGACCAGAATCGCCCGGTATCACAACGTCTACGGCCCGCACGGCACTTGGGACGGTGGGCGGGAGAAGGCGCCGGCCGCACTCTCGCGCAAGTTCGCACGGGCGGCACTGACAGGCGACACCAATCTTGAGATCTGGGGCGACGGGGAACAGACCCGCAGCTTCATGTACATTGACGACTGCATCCAGGGCACTAAAGACGTCCTGCACGGCGATTTGACCGAGCCCGTCAACCTTGGATCCTCTGAGTTGGTCTCGATCAACCAGATGGTGGATCTCCTCGAGCAGATCTCCGGCACCGTGGTGACCAGGCACTACAAGCTCGACGCCCCGCAGGGAGTTCGCGGGCGGAACAGCGACAACACTCTCTTTCATGCCACGTACGGCTGGGAGCCGTCCATCACGCTCCGGACCGGACTGGAAAAGACCTACGAGTGGATCTTCGACCAGCTCAAGGCGCAGGGGTGAACCCCCGTGCGCATCCATATTCACGACTTCGCCGGGCACCCGTTCCAGGCGGAGCTCTCCCGGGAACTCGCCGCGCGGGGACACGACGTCGAACACGCCTACGCGACCCAGTATCCCAGTGGCAAGGGAAAGCTGGAGCGCCTGGACGGTGACCCGGACGCGCTGACTTTCCGCGGAATCACCGCCGTGAGGACCTTCGAGAAGTATTCGCCGTTGGGACGGATGCGGTTCGAGAAGTCATTTGCCCAAGCTTGGGTCAGCCACCTCGAGCAGGCCCGTCCCGATTGCGTCGTGGCATGCAACGTTCCGTTGTTCGTCCTGAACAGATTCAGCTCAACGATGGCAAAGTCGGGGCAGCCCTGGGTGTTGTGGCATCAGGACCTCTTCAGCAGAGCCATCGGAGAAGAGATCAGGAAACGGCTGCCTGCGGCTGTCGGTCCGGCAGCGCAGCGATGGGTCACGCGCACGGAGAAGAACCTGGTCCGCAGTGCCAGTCAGGTCGTCGCAATCGGCGAGGAATTCCGCCGGGCGTACCGGCGCTGGGGCCTCGATGTGCGCCACGTTTCTGTCATTCCAAACTGGGCGCCGCTCGGTGAGATCCTGCCCGGGCCAAGGGACAACGGGTGGGCGCGCGCCCATCTCCCGCAGGGCCGGGAGATCCGTCTGCTCTATGCCGGAACGCTCGGCCGGAAGCACAATCCGCTGCTGTTGATTGATCTCCTGCGCGCCGCCCTGGGCAAGGGCATCCCGGCGCGTCTCGTGGTCGCCTCGGAGGGGGAAGGGATTGAAGCCGTGCGCCAGATCGCGGAGCGGCAACCGGAATTGCCGATCACCCTGCTGCCGTTCCAGCCTGCTTCCGAACTCTCTGAAATGCTCGGCTCCGCTGATGTGCTCCTGGCCCTCCTGGAGCCCGGGGCGTCAAAGTTTTCGATACCCAGCAAGGTGCTCTCGTCCTTGGCGGCCGGCCGTCCCGTCCTGGGACTCATGCCGCGGGACAATCCAGCGGCCGTGGACATCGGGGCGGCCGGCGGGTATGTCGGGACTCCGGACGCGCAGGGTGTGGTGGGTGCCTCCGATTGGCTCCAGGGGATGGTCCAGTCGCCAGGGGCGCTTGTCTCCGCCGGAGAGCGAAGCCGCCAGCTTTCCGTCGAGCGGTTTGGTATTGGTCCGATCGCCACCCGATTCGAAGAAGTGCTGGCCAAAGCCGTTGCGGACCGCCGTCTGGCACCACAAGGGTCCGCGCAGACTGCCGAGGCGGTGTCCTGATGCCAGCACAATCATCGCCGGACGCCGGACCAGGGCGGCAGACGCCTGTCATTGATCTGGCTCAGGCGCCGGGCGCCGGTGAAGCCTGGGACCGGCCACGGGCGATTGTCTATCTGTGGGGGGCCTGCGAGCTATTGTTCGTGAGCAACCCCTGGCAGATAAGTTCACGGCTCCGGGTCGCCGTGCTGCGGGCTTTCGGCGCCGAGATCGGTCCGGGCGTCACATTCCGGCCCCGCACCCGCGTCAAGTTTCCGTGGAAGCTGCACATCGGAACCGGCTGCTGGATTGGTGAGGGCGTCTGGTTCCACAACCAGGACGATGTCTACATCGGCGCCAACGCTGTGGTTTCACAGGAATGCTTCATCACCACGGGAAGCCACCGGGCCCGCAGCGACATGGGCCTGATAACCAGCCCCGTTCACATTGACGATGGCGCATGGGTCACCTCGCGTTGCATGGTGCTCGGCGGAGCCCACATTGGCCAGTCAGCCGTCGTGGAGCCGCTCACCGTGGTCCGTGGTGAGGTTCCGCCGAATGCTGTCTACGGGCGGGTGCCCGGCCCCTCAGTGATCAGAGAACGGTTCCGGGGAAATGATGTCCTGTGATGGCACAATGCATCCTAGGGGGTAGCCATGGTGGCCAGGGTCTTGGAAATCAACGCGTACATCTTGTCGGCGAGGTACTGATGGCCGGCGTCGGTCGGGTGGACGCCGTCGGCGCCGATGAGCTTGGAATCGGCGCCGAAGAACCAGCGCTCGCTCAAAGGGTCGACGAACTGAATGCCACCGGCAGACGCTGCCCCGGCGATCGCCTTGCTGTCACTGGTGATGAAGTCCGGCACCCGCTCGTTGACCCAGGCCGGCCCGACGACGATCAGCTTCGCGTGGGGCGCCCGCTCGTGGATCTTTGTGTAGAGATCCGTCGCAGCCGCAGCCATCGTTGCAGGGTCCTGCTTACCGTCGTTCCTGCTCCCAAAGACGAGAACCAGATCTGCCGTCGAGCGCAGGCTGGTGGTGGCGGCTTCGGCGAACGTGACTTTCTCGGTTCCCCTGACGATGTACCCGGCGCCGGGATGGCCGATGACGTTCATGTCGACCGGATGGGATTCCGAGTAAAAGCGGGACCCGACGATCTTTGCCCAGTTTGCTGCTCCGTAGCCACCCTGGTCGGAGCCAACAACGTAGGAGTCGCCGATGATGTCAACGTTTGGGACCGCGGCACGGCTCGATTCCGGCGTGCTGGCAGCTGGAGCCGGCGAGGGAGCGGCCCCGTTGCCCCGCGCGGTGAATGCCAGCACAGCAATCATGACCGCCACGACGGCCAGCAGGCCAAATCCAAGTTCCTTCACGTGACGGAACCGGAAGGATGATCTGGTCCTGTTTGCGCTCTTCAGAAAATCCATTCGCAAAGACTATCGGCAATCCACTCTCGAGGGGGAAGTGAATGCAGAAGATACCAGCTTCGGTCCTGATTCAGACGAAAAATGAAGAGGCGAGCATCGAGAGGTGCCTGGCGGCACTGAGCGACTTTGACGAGGTCATCGTGGTCGATTCAAACAGCGCCGACCGGACCGCGGAACTTGCCGCCGCCGGCGGTGCGACCGTTATCAACTTCACCTGGAACGGGGCCTACCCGCAGAAGAAGCAGTGGCAGCTTGAACATGCGCCGACGCGCCACCCGTGGATCCTGTTCCTTGACGCCGACGAATTTCCGAGCCGGGAACTGATCGAGGAAATCGCCGTGATCGTCTCGGATCCGCTGGAACGCCGTGTGGCTTTCGACATCCCCATCTCCTATCACTTCGCTGGCAAGGTTCTCAAACACGGCCACCGGGTGGTCAAGCGTTCGCTGTTGAAGCGGGGCTTTAACCGCTATGAGGACACCGGTTTGGTGAATCTCCCGGTGATGACAGAGCTGGAAGTGCATTACCAGCCAGAGGCGACAGGTGAGGTGGGACGCACAGCGGGCCTGCTGGCACACCACGATCTGGATCCGGTCCGCACCTGGTTCGACAGGCACAACAAGTACTCCGACTGGGAGGCCTACATCCATGCCGACCCGGCCATGCGGCGCTCGGTGCGCTCGTCGAAAAGCCTGCAGGGCCAGCGCTTTGATGTCGTCCCGTTCAAACCAGTTGCCTTCTGGGTCTACAGCTACATCGTCCGGGGCGGCTTCCTGGACGGACGGGCCGGCATGGACTACGCCGTCGCCCTGGCCACGTACTACTGGCAGATCGGCCTGAAGACCCGCGAGCTACAGCAAAACGGCAGCCGGCTGGCTGAGCATGTCTGAAAATCGCGCATCGTCGAGGCCGCCCCTGAGCGTGCTGCAGATCGGCGGCCTGGCCGGCCCGGGGGCCGTCGCGGGCGGCGTCTGGGCGGTCGCGCGCATGCAGACTGCAGCGCTGGTGCGCCGCGGTGCCGCTGTTGAACTCGTCGGGGGCTGGCTCGGCGGCCGGCCGGCCACTCGCCCGGAACCGCATGAAAGAATTTTCCGCGTCCGGCGCCCTTTCCGGGGCGCGCGTCTCAGGGGCCTGATTGGGGTTGGCCTCGTCAGGCATGTTTGGGACCGGAGCCGCCAGGTCGACGTCGTCCAGCTGCACCTCTGCCGCGACTTCATCACGACCTTCAGCGCCCTGGTGCTCCGCGGTGCTGCCATTCCCGTCATCGCGCAGGCCCACGGCATGCTGGCAGCGCCGCGTTCGCGCGGGTTGCGGGTGTTCGATGCGCTGATCTTCCGTCGGGCGATGCGGACGCCGCAAATATGGCTGACCCTGACGGAGGCCGAAGAAAAGAACCTTGAGTCCCTCGGCGTGCCGAGGACGAAGATGCGCAGGGTGGTGAACGCTACAGCCGACCCCGGCACCGTGTGGGAAGACCCGCAGACCCCCACCTTTCTGTTTGTTTCGCGGCTGGCGGCGCGCAAGCAGCCCACGGTGTTCGTCGAGGCAGCCATTGCCCTCCTGCGGGAGGGATCGGAAGCCCGGTTCGTGGTTGCCGGACCTGACCAAGGCGAACTGGAGAGCGTGCACCGTTTGATCGAGGCTTCAGGCTTCCGCGACCGGTTCGATCTTCCGGGGGAGTTGACGGAACCCCAGGTGCTGGAGGCGCTGTCCCATGCGACCGCCGTCGTTTTGCCCGCCCGCCACGAGCCTTACCCGATGGTGATCATCGAGGCGGCGGCTGTGGGTACGCCCATCATCCTGACCTCGGAATGTGGACTGGCCGCGCCCTTGCAGAAAGCGGGCGCGGCGGTTGTCGCCGCACCCACGGCCGGGGCCTTCCACGCAGCCATGGCCACAGTGGCGGCCAGCCAGGATCTGCGGCTCCGGCTGAGTGCGCGGGCCCGTGAGCTGCACCTGGGTCTCTGGTCTGCCGAATCCCTCGCGGAAAGTCTCCTGGGATTGTATGCGGAGGCGATAGATGCTGGCCGGCAGTGACCTCCGGAGCCCGATCAGCCTGCCGGGCGAGAGGAAGTCAGGAATCGGCGCGGCGCTGGCGATCCTGACTTTCTTGTGTTTTGCCGTCGCCATACCGCTCATCCTGCGGTCGGCGTCGGAAGCCACCTACAGCGATACTGACTTCCTCATCCGATATTCGGTGCTCCTCTATGCGGCTTTCCGCATGAGTGCCATTCTCTGGAAAGACCAGGTGCGACCGGTAGCCGGTGTCTTCTGGATGTTCGTCTATGTCTGCCTGGGCGTGGTTCCACTGGCCCAATTGTCGACCGGCGCGTCAACCATCCTTGCCGTCCAGGTCGACGACTCGACCTTGTACGCGGCAACCGCCATCACTCTTCTTGGCTGCGTCAGCTTCGACCTGGCCTATCACCTCAGACTCTTCAAGAACTTGGGCGGCCCGGCGCCCGTGCGCAAGCTGCGGAGCATGGAAACCCTGAGGATCTTTGCGACAGCCGCGATCCTGGGCGGGCTGATATACGTGGCTCAGGTCGGCGGAATCAGCGTGTTCTTTGCCAGCCGGCAGGAGGCGAGCCAGGCCCTGGACCAGGTGAGCCCCGACAGCGGACAAGCCGCCCGGGCGATCATCTCCGCCTTCGGCTCCGTGACCTGCCTGGTGGCGCTCATTTTCTACATCCACATTTTCCGGGTCCTCCGAAGTTCCCTCAACCTGCTTGACTCCGTATTAATAGTCGGCCTGGTGGTGCTCAATGTCGTCGTGAACAACCCGATCTCCAACTCGCGTTACTGGACGCTGGCCGTGCTTTTCGGCCTGGTCATGCCGCTCATCGGGTCACGCAAAGCCCTCTTCAACTTGGCGATCGTCGGCGGGGTAGTGGCGGCGATCTTCCTTTTTCCGCTAAGCGACATCACCCGCCGGGCAGCGGGGACCGGCGTCATGCTCCAGACGGATTCGGTGTGGCGGATGATCTCGACCAAAGACTATGACCAGTTCAGCATGCTCGCGAATACCCTTGGGTTCACCCGGGATGAGGGACTGACCTGGGGGTACCAGTTCCTTGGCGCCGTGCTGTTTTGGGTGCCGCGCGTCGTCTGGCCGACCAAACCGCTCGACAGCGGTGTTGAGGTCGGCCAGTGGATGAGCAGTGCCAACGTCAACCTGTCGTCCCCACTGTGGGCAGAGGCCTGGATCAATTTCGGAGTCCTCGGGGTGGCGGTCACATTCGCCCTGCTGGGAGTGCTGAGCAGAAGGCTCGACGTCGGCTTCGGCGCGGGTGCCTTGTCCGCCGGATCGGTGGGCTATCTGGGCGTCGCCATCTTCTCCGGGTACATGTTTATCCTGCTCCGCGGCTCTTTGCTGCAGTCGATGGGGAGGCTGCTGATCCTCGCCCTGGCCATTGCTGTTCTGAGCGTGAGCGCCAAACGAAAGCCAGGTGACACGAAATGAGTACGGACAAGCTCGAGCGTCCACATGCCGCAGGGCCCGGTTTTGCCCAGTCCTTCAGGGAGCTCAGCCTGGCGCAGAAGGGCAAGAAGGGGGTGCCCCTGTACTGCCTGTACGTCAACCGGCCGGCCGGCCGGGTGGTCGCAGCCGCGCTCAGGAACACCCGGTTCGGGCCAAACCAGGTGACTTTCGCGGGGGCGCTCCTTACCTACGGGGCGTTGCTGTGGCTGGCCCTCTGGGCAGGAACCGGGGCAGGCTCCGCCCTGGTGGGAGTAGTGCTCGCCGCCGGGTTTGTCCTCGACTCCGCAGACGGGCAGCTGGCAAGGCTCCAGGGACGGAGCTCAAAATTGGGTGAGTGGCTCGACCACGTGCTGGACAGCGGGCGGATCGTCGTCCTGCACGGAGCCGTTTTCTGCTTCCTCCTGCGCACAACTTCCATTCCGGCGCTGCAGCTGGCCGCGCTGTGCGGCGTGTTCCTTTTCGCCAACTCCACAATCTTCTTCGCCGGCGCACTGTTCGATCAGCTGACCCGCCAGGCGGGGCAGCGCCCGTCACCTCCCGGCCACGATGCCTCAACTTCGATAAAGCGATCAATCCTCACGTTGCCAGTCGACTACGGCGTGACGTGCCTGGCCCTGATGACAGTGCCGTGGATCAACATATTCCTGCCCAGCTACGCGGCTTTGGCGATCTTCCATTGCGTCTTCTGCGCCGCCTATGTGGCGAAGTTTTCCCGTGCCCTGGCAAGGATGGACTAGATGGCCCGCCTGAGCAGGTATGTCGCCTTCGGCGATCAGGCCGTATCCAGCATCTCGAACTTCGTCGCGGTAGCCATTACGGCCAATGTCGCGACCCCCGGCCAGTTCGGTCAGTTCTCCTTGGGCTATGCGGGGTTGCTCCTGTTCCTGGGCGCCCAGCGTGCGCTTATCGGAGAGACAATGCTGGTCAAATACTCCGCCGTCGGCTCCCTGAAAGCCCCGGTGAGAAGAGGCGTTTTGGGTGCCAGCGTACTGGTCGCAGCCGCCACCGTTCCGTTGCTGCTGGCCGGCGCCGTCGTGGCTGACCAATCGGCCCGCCTCATCTGGTTTGTCATCGCCGCGAGCCTGCCCTTCGTGCTCCTCCAAGACACGCTCCGGTATTTGTTTATCTGCGAGCACCGTCCATGGCGGGCGCTGCTCATCGACGCTGTGTGGGCCGTCTTGTCGATCACGTCCATGGTGGCTGTCGCGTCCACCACCGGAGCCGTGTGGGCCGTCGTTCTGTGCTGGGGCGGCGGCGCAGCGGCAGCTTTGGTCCTGGGACTCCTGCTGGGGCGGGTGCTGCCTTCGCTGCGCGACGGCAGGCGCTGGCTTGGCGTCAACCGTAACCCCGGGCTTCGCTATCTCGGGGAGTTTTCAGCGCTCAACGCGTCCAACTTCGTCGTGCTGTATCTCTTGGCGCTGCCTCTGGGTGCTGCTGGCGTGGGTGCGCTGCGGGCGGCGCAATTGCTGTTCTCGCCCCTTAACACCGCCTTTTCCGCTATCAAGATGGCTGTCATTCCCGAGCTCGTGCGCTCCAAGGGCACTGCGGTCTTTCGAATGCGGCTGATCGAAACGGCTGTGGTCGTGGCAGCCATGGCCGGGCTGTGGGGCGCGGCCGTCATGCTGCTGCCGGGCTCCATAGGGGCCCTCGTGCTCGGCGCATCCTGGGAGGCTGCGTCCGGGCTGCGACTTCCTTACTTGGTGCAATACTTCGCGATGGTTCCCTACACCGTCTTGCTGGCCTACTACAGGTCCGTCCAGGCGAACAGGCTGTCGACGCTCATGCGGGCAGTTCTGGCCCTTCTGACGCTTGTGCTGCCCCTTGCCCTGGCGTATGCGGGCGGCACCGTTGGCGCCGCCTGGGCGTTTGCGCTGGCAGTCGCGGCCGCGGTTATCGTCGGGGGGACCGCCACCGTTGTGTCGAGATCCCGTTCCCGTTCCCGGACAGAATCGTCGTTGCATCGGCCCGATCCGGCGGAAGTCGAGCTCCGGCGGGCTGCTGACGCCCGGTGAGCGCGGCAGAACACGGCGGGTAGCCGGCCCTGCCGGGCATCCGGTCTAAATGACCGTGACACCCCTGAACTGCACGGGAACCGGGGCAGGGTAATCCTTGCAGAGACTGATGTAGCCCCCGCGATACTCCCGGTCCATCGTCTCTCCTGACCAGCCCGCGCCGTCTACCCTCGAGAACCGGATGGAGGACGGCGTAACGTCGATCTTGAAGTGCATCCATTCCCCGGGCTTCACGGGTGATGTCGCGATCGTCTGTAGCCGTGTGCCGGCGGGATTGCCTGGGTCGCGCCGGTACAGGACCAGCTCTCCGGCCGGCCGAATGATCAGGTGATATCCCCCGACGCTGCTTGGCACCAACACCCGGTAGGGGTTGTCATCCTGTTGCCCGAACGCGATTCCGGCGTGCTGAAGATTCGACGGAAGTTCCTGGGGCCAGCACATTTCGAACGTAATGCTGTGGATCTCTTTCGTGACAGGACCCATTGAACCCAGCCGGTAGCTGAAGTTCTCGCTTTTATCCAGCACTACTGATGCCGATGCCGCGTCGATCACCGGTTGGGCTCCCCAGCCTTGGTCAACAGTCCAAGGAAGATCGCCGGCGGCCCGGGAACCGGTCGAGAACGTGTCTTGAGATTCCGCGGTCGCCGATGTCACATAGGGGATGTTTGAGCACATCAGGCCTTGAACGCCCAGGCTGGTCACGCGGTTGGCAGCGGAACGAGTATGGATTTCCCAGCAAATGACGGGCTTGCCGTAGGCCACGACCTTACGGACCGTCGCGTCATCGGCGGTGTGGTAAACGCCAAGATAATCGAATCCGGCGGCGAGCTCGTCCAAACGGGGAATGGCATCCGGCATGAAGTACCCCCACGTTTTGTAGCCGCGCTTGGCGGCTGCCGCAACCTGGAGGGCGGGGGCCGGTTGCTTCCAGATGAAATGCTCGGTGGAATTCGGGTAGCTGTCCATCAGGTCAAGAAGCGTTCTCGTGTTCGTGCCTTGTTTGTCTTCGATGAAAATGACATGCGACGCCGCGAACCGGTCAAGGACGTCCCGTAGCTTCGGAATTGGCTCAAGGGCCGTCGACGGGCCAAGCCAAGCGCGGGCATCGACCCGGAGGCCGCTGAGCTCGGCATAGGTAAGTTCCGCGACCTTGCGGTTTTGCCCGGTCACCCTGAGCGCACTTTGGTCGTGATGGCACACCAGCACGCCGTCCTTGGTGGCGTTCACCGAAACTTCGAGCGCCGGAACACCGGAATTTACCGACTGCTCATAGGCGTGCATAGTGTGTTCCGGCCAGTTATCTCCGGAGCCGCGGTGAGCCACAATAAAAAGATCATTTTCGAATAGCGTGGCCACTGTGTGAATTGGTGGAGCTTGAACAGGCGGACGAGCGGGCGTGCATCCGGCCAGAAATAATCCCGATGCTCCAAGGAAGATGGCCTGGCGCCGGGAGAGCGCTCTGCGATTATCCGGAATATTCCCAGTGCCGGTTCCTGATTTCCCCGCACTTCGATTTGCCTGCATTTCACGCCTTCAATGACTCGTTGTCTTCAAGGCCGTTATCAAGCAGGTTCAGGGCGCGCCGCAGCAGGGTGCTGGAGGTGTGAACGGTGTAGGGAAAATACACCACCTCGACGCCGAGCGCCAACATGCCGGCTTCGAGGCGGTTTCCCTTTTCTGTTCCGCGCCAATCATCGCCTTTGAAAATTACGTGGAAGCCAACGGCATGCCAGGCGTCTACTTTGTCCGGGTAGTTGTCGACCACCACCTCGTCGACAAGCCGGATATTCCGGACGATCTCAAGCCGTTCATGAAGAGGCACGACAGGCTCTCTGTTCTTCACGAGCAGTGTCGCTTCAGTGGAAGCCACTCCCGCGACCAGATAGTCGCAGTGCAACCGTGCATGTTTGAGCAGGTTGAGGTGCCCGACATGGAAAAGATCATAGACACCGGATGCATAGCCGATACGAACAGTCACAACGAACTCGATTCTTCACGAATGCCGAATAGGTCATAGGCACCGGCCGGCCGTCGAGGCGCTGGGCTGGTCCCCCCAATTCCATGCTGAGGGTGTTATTGCCTGACGGAAAGCACTTTGGGGAGAAACGCGTGGGCGGGCGGCTAAAGCAGGTAGCGGGACTAGTAAGACAAGTAGGAGGGGTGGAAAAGCTAGTAGGAGCAACCGTTCCCGCCCTTGGTCTTTGCTGATTTGATCTTGGTAGCTTCAGCCCTGAAGTTCATGATTACGTAACCGGGGGGGACTCCATGCGTCAAAAAATCCCAGCTGTTCTAGCGGGCATAGCGCTAGCGGTGGCGCCGTTAATTGCCACCAGTAGCTCCGCGCTCGCTCTATCTCCGGGAGTTGCGTTTTCCGCCAACGCCCTCCCGACTTGGCAGACAAACGGCGTTGCCTGGACCATGGCCCAGTCAAACGGAGTTGTCTACGCCGGCGGAACTTTCACCCAGATCCGGCCTCCTGGCACCGCCGCCGGTAGCGCCCAGTCAAGAAATGCGGTGAACTTCGCGGCCTTCGACGCGTTCACCGGCAACCCCACTTCCTGCGCCTTGTCCGTGACGGGCGGCACAGGTACAACCGTTCGTGCCCTGGCGGTAACTCCGGACGGCAGCCGGCTCTATGTGGGCGGTCTGTTTGGGGCCATCAACGGCGTCAACACCACCCGCATCGCTGCCGTCAAGCTTCCTGGCTGCACGGTAGACACGACCTTCCGGCCGGCAATCGTCTCGGCCACAGTCCGGACAATCGCCGCAACCGACACCGCCGTCTATTTCGGTGGCGACTTCCAAACGGTCGGGACCGAGGCCCGCAGCCGCTACGCGGCCATGGACTCAAACGGCGCGCTCCTTCCATGGGCGCCGGCCGTCAACGCGTCAGCCCGCGCGCTGGACATCCCCGCCGGCCGCAACGTGGCCGTCCTCGGTGGCGATTTCGCAACTGTGAACGGCGTGGCATCCCAGTCGATCGCCGTCGTCGACACGAACACCGGCGCGAACGTAAGGGCATACGGCGCAACGTTCATCTCGCGCACGTCATTTACAAAATCCATCGTTGACGACGGGCAGAACTTCTACATCGGCAACGAGGGCACCGGAGGCGGCGTCTTCGACGGACGGGCACGATTCAGCCTTGACACCTACGACCAGGTGTGGAGGGACACCTGCCTCGGAGCCACCCAGGCGGTGGATGTCTACGGCGGTGTCCTCTACGCCGCCAGCCACGAGCACGACTGCTCGACCATGAATGAAATGGCAGACGGCGTCCGGCAGCACCTGACGGCACAGAGCGTCAACGCCCCGGCACCCCAATTGGGGTGGAGCCCTGATACCAACGACGGGATTGGTGAAGGCATTGGCCCCAGGGCCATCGTCCACACGAATCGGGGTTCGGGCGACATGCTCTGGGTCGCCGGCGAATTCACCACCACCAACGGCACCGCCCAGCAGGGCCTGACCAGGTTCGGCCCCGGCCCGGGAACTGTGGCACCTTCCTCGCCCAGCAACGTCAGCGCGGAAAGCCTCAAGGCCGGCGAAAACCAGATCCGGTGGCGGGCCAGCCTCGACAACGACGACTCGGAGCTGAGCTACAGCGTCTACCGGAACGGCTCTTCGACCCCGCTGGGAACTGTTAATGCCAGCTCGCTGTGGTGGTCGACAGGCCAGGTGTCCTTCACGGACAAGACAGCCGTACCCGGAACGCAGTACAGCTACCGCGTCCGGGCGACTGACGGCACCAACACCGGTCCGCTCTCGGCCTCGGTGGCCGTCACAACAGCGAGGAACACCGCAGCCTACCCGGCCGCTGTCCTTGGGGCAGGTGCCAGTACGTACTGGCGGCTTGACGGCAACGGTCCGACGGTCGGCGCCGACAGCTCTGCGGGCAACAACCTGGAACTGAGCTATGGCGGACCGGCATTTGCCGGCGACACCGGAGCCATTGCCAATGACACCAGCCGCTCGACGACGTTCAATGGCACGAGCGCATTCGCCTACGGCCAGAATCGGGGCAATGCGCCCACCGTCTACAGCGCGGAGGTGTGGTTCAAGACGAACACGACCCGGGGCGGGAAGATCTTCGGCTTCGGCAGTGGCCAGCCCAACCGGCACGGTACCAATCCCGGACTCAGCAGCAGTTACGACCGGAACCTCTACATGACGAACGCGGGCACGCTGATCTACGGTGTCTACGTCAACGGCACAAGGACGGTTAGCTCGGTTCTGCCCTACAACGACAACGCCTGGCACCACGCCGTGGCGACGCAGGGCAGCGACGGCATGCGGCTTTACGTGGATGGAACCCAGATCGGCGCGCTGCCGAACCAGACTGCAGCGCAGGGCTACTGGGGTTCGTGGAAGATTGGCGGAGACCAGCTGAACAGCTGGCCGTTGCGGCCTTCGAGCAACTACTTCGCCGGCTCCATCGACGAGTTCGCCGTGTACCCGACGGTGCTTTCGGCGGCTCAGGTCACCGACCACTTCAACATCGGCAAGGGAATCGGACAGCCGGTCCCCGACACACAAGCTCCCGCGGCCGTGACAGGAGTTGCGGCCGCGGTACATGCCAGTGATGTGGCCGTTTCCTGGAACGCAACCACCGACAACGTCGGGGTTACGGCATACCAGGTCCACCGTTCCGATACCAGCGGGTTCACCCCGTCAGCAGCCAGCCTCGTCGCCACGGTGAACGGGAGCACGCTCAGCTGGACTGACGCGGGCCGTCCGGCCGGAACGTCCTACTATCAGGTTCTCGCCGCCGACGAGGCCGGCAACATCAGCGGCCCGTCCAACGAAGCATCCGCAACGGTGGTCCCGCTCCCGCAGCCGGTCACGCTCACGCTGACACCGACCGCCGACACCTACGTGAATGCGGGAGCGCCGAATACCGCAACAGGGTCCTTCACGACCCTGGCCACCAGGGGTACGTCGGCTTACATCACCTACATGAGGTTCAATGCGTCCTCGCAGGTTCCTGCGGGCCAGCACCTCGTGTCGGCGACCTTGAAGTTCTCAACTACCGCGGACTCCTTTGCCGGGTCCGCCGATCCACAGCAGACGGTGGCGATGGCCGGTGACTGGTCCGAGGCGACGACGACCTACAACAACCGCCCACAAACCAGCAGCACCTTGCTGGGAACGCTGGCCGGTCCGACGGCACCGAACGCGTCGTACTCAATTTCGCTCGACGCGGCCGCAATCTCGGCAGCGCTCGCAGGTGACATCAACTTCTCGATGCAGAGCGCTGGAACCGACAACATGTGGTTCTTCTCGCGGGAAGCCACTGCTGCCAAACGTCCGGCCCTGGTCCTGAACTTCGAGCCGAATCCCTAGGTAAAAATAGCTCTCGAAAGAAAACATCCCATGTATAACGGTCTCTCGAAATCCCTGGGAATGGTGCTTCTGGCGGCTGCGGTCTTCGCAGCCGCCGGTTGCACCTCCCCCGGAAATCCCAACGCCACGTCCACGTCCGCCAACTCATCCTCCCCGTCCGCCTCAGCTTCTGAGGCTCCGGCCGCTCCTCCGGGGGCTTCCCCCTCGGCTCCCGCCACGGGAGCCAAGACAGCGGCACCTGCTAACACCCCCGCCGCCTCCGGCGAGGCGCAAACCCCGCAGGCTGCACCCAAGCCCACTTTTGCGCCTCCCGAGCAGCGGTATCTCGCTTCACGGGTCCCCCAGGGCACCGACCCGAACGCTGTCCTTCAAGTCGGACAGGAAAGCTGCGCCCAACTGGAAAATGTGAAAGCCACGGACCAGAAGGCCGTGGTGTCCCACTTGATCGAGAAGGTGGACGCGGAGGTGGTCGCTGCCATTAATGATCTCTGTCCCGGGCTCCAGCCCGAGCTCGATGCCGCGCGCCGCGGCTTCACCGACGGCGACTTCACCATCGGTGCGGCAGCGCCCAAGGAAGGCGGTGGTTCAATCTCCGCAGGTAAGTACGAGGCATGGAATCCCTCCTCGAACTGCACACTGGTGGCCTACGATGCAGCAGGCGGGTCGATTGCGCAATCGAACGGTACGTCGGCCTTCACCATCCCGGCCGGCACCGCCCGCGTCGTGTCGGATGGATGCTACACCTGGCTGGCCGCATGAAAACGCGCCGCTTCGCCTGGAATGCTGCAACCACCGCCTGTGAAAGGACCCGCAATGGACGTCCGTGAACAATTGCTTATTTTGCGCCGAAGCTGGCGCCTGATCACTGTCCTGGCGTTGCTGGGAACGATACTCGCGGGCGTGGCATCCTTGCTGACTCCCACGTCCTACACGGCATCGACGAGCCTTTTCGTTTCGACGCAGAACTCGGAAACGTCCGCGGAACTGCAACAGGGCAGTGTCTTCGCATTGGCGCGCGTCCAATCGTATGTGGACGTCACCTCAAAACCGACCGTGCTCCAACCCGTCATCGACAAGCTCAACCTCGGCATGACCCCGGAAGCCTTGGCCGCCAAGATCAAGACATCCACCGCGCGCAATACGGTGATCATCGAAATCGAAGCCAGGGACGGCTCCGCCCAGCGGAGCGCCGACATCGCCAACGCCGTCGCTGCCAGCCTCATCACGGCTGTCGCTGACCTGGAGCGGCCCACGAACGGAACGCCGACCCCGGTCCGGCTCAGCCCGGTGGACCACGCCACCACGCCGACCGAGCCGTCGAGCCCCAACGCGAAGCTGGACCTCGGCCTGGGCCTTTTGTACGGGCTCGCGGCCGGAATCGCGGCGGCCGTATTGCGCCATGTCCTGGACCGCAACATCCGGACGGAATCGGATTTGCGCAAGATGACTGATCTGCCGCTCTTGGCAGGAATCACTGAACAGACTGCCGGCCGTCTGCCAGGGGCCCCTCCCTCGGTCCTGGGCGGTTCGGGCGCGGAGGCGTTCCGCAAGCTTCGAACGAACCTCCAGTTCGCAGGTGTGAACCGGCCGATGCGCTCGATCGTTGTTACTTCCGCGTCAGCGGGGGAGGGGAAGAGCACGGTCGCGCTGAACCTTGCCGTCACGATCGCCAAGGGCGGCCAGAAGGTCATCCTCGTGGATGCGGATCTTCGTCTTCCCTCAGTTGCTTCAGCGACTGGAATCGAGGGGGGCATCGGACTCACCACTGTCCTTGTCGGAACGTCCAGCCTCGACGACAGCATCCAGTACTGGTCCGACGACGGTTTGGCGCTGCTGGCCTCGGGTCCTCTGCCGCCCAATCCCAGTGAACTGCTCGGTTCAGCAGCCATGAGCCGCCTTCTGGAGGAGTTGCAGAAAAAGTTCGACGTGATCATCGTCGATTCCCCGCCCATCCTCCCCGTCACCGACGCCAGTGTGCTGACCAAGAGCACCGACAGCGTGTTGCTGGTGGTCGGAACGAAGAGGGTGAGCCAACACAGCCTGGCCAAGGCAATCGACCAGCTCAATTTTGTCGACGCCAACATTCTCGGCGTCGTCCAAAACAGGATCCCCCGTCGGGGCCCCGACGCCAACACGGCGTACGTTGCCGGATACGGCGCCGAACATCCCGATCGCATCCCTCCCGTCGACAACCGCGACGACGGTTCCTTCCGGCCCGCCCACGTTCGCCGTGGCAAGTTCGCGAGTGTGGAAACCTGATGATGACTGCCGGGTTGTCCGGGCCCTGCCTTTGGCGGGGCCCTTTGGCGGGTCTTCTTTGGCGGGCCCCGCAGGGCGATGAGCGACGACCGCCCTGGGGTGGCCCCGTAACTCTTCGGTAAAGGACCTGGAGCCGCCGCGGTACTGGCGGTCCGGGCGAATATCCTGAATTGGTTAGCTGCAGTGTTGGGGGAAGCGGGCTACGCCCATTGCCGTCCGCCAAGCAAGGATTTTCGTGGCATTCGCAGAGTACGACGTCGTCATCCACCGTGACGCCATGAGCGTGTACAACTTCCTCCTGGACCCGGGCCACCTGCCACTCTGGCGGGAGGGGGTCCGGAGCGTGGAACTACACTCCGGTGCCGCCGGCGCCAAAGGTGCCGTGTACCGGCAGACGGTCGCCGGACCGGGCGGACGACCCGTGGCCGCAGACTTCGAAATCGTCGAAGCCCGGACGGGGGCTGAGATCCAGTACCAGGTCATCGTCGGGCCGGCCCGGCCGCACGGCGGCTACTACCTGAGCACCGAGGGTCCCAGCACCCGCGTCCGATTCGCCCTGAACTACGAGCCCAGGGGGTTCATTGCCCGCCTGACTAAACCCTTCCGCCGGCGGATGAAGGCCGAGGTCGGCCAACTCGAGCGGCTCAAGTCCCTCCTCGAAGATATGCCCGCTACGGAATAGACGCCCCGTTGGAGTAACACTTGGCGGCTGCACCCGATCATGAAGCCGGGCAGGGCCCCGTGCGGTACTTTTGAACCTGTGCTGATCTCTGACCGCGACATTCGAACCGAAATTGACTCCCAGCGGATTGTCCTCGAACCCTTCGACCCCGACATGGTCCAGCCGTCCTCGGTGGACGTCAGGATCGACAAGTTCTTCCGGCTGTTCGACAACCACAAATACGCCCACATTGACCCGGCCGAGGAACAGCCCGAGCTGACCCGCCTGGTGGAAGTTGAGTCCGGCGAGCCGTTCATCCTGCACCCGGGGGAGTTCGTCCTTGGCTCCACGTACGAGACCGTGACGCTGCCGGATGACATCGCGGCCCGCCTCGAGGGCAAGTCCTCGCTCGGCCGGCTCGGCCTGCTGACGCACTCGACGGCGGGTTTCATCGATCCCGGATTCTCCGGCCACGTCACGCTGGAACTGTCCAACATGGCCACGCTGCCCATCAAGCTCTGGCCCGGCATGAAGATCGGCCAGCTGTGCTTCTTCCGGCTGTCCTCGGCCGCGGAGCACCCGTACGGTTCGGGGGAATACGGCAACCGCTACCAGGGCCAGCGCGGGCCCACGGCCAGCCGCAGCCACCTGAATTTCCACCTCACCAACATCTAGGCGGGACGGCTGCCAGGCCGGACGGCCGCGCCGGCCAAGCCAGCCTCCTGGCCAGGCACCCAGTGCGCTGAGTCGCAGGGCGGCAGCGTTACGCCGGGCCCGAGGTCCGGAACGCGGGCCGCCGTGCCGGACGGCGCAGGAGCCGGACCAGCGGCTCCACAAAGCGGGCGGCCAGCGGCCCCACGATCGCCATGATCAGAACGTAGGCGGTGGCGAGGGCTGCCAGATCGGCGGGCACCACGCCGGAGGCAACGGCCAGGCCGGCGATGACAATCGAGAACTCGCCGCGTGCGATCAGGGCCGCGCCCGCGCGGTAGCGGCCGGGAATGCCAATCCCGGCCCGCTTGGCCGCCCAGTACCCGGTGACCACCTTGGTGGCTGCCGTCACCAGGGCCAGCAGCAGGGCCCAGCCCAGGACCGGGGGGATGGACCGGGGGTCGGTGTTCAGGCCAAAAACCACAAAGAAGATGGCCGCGAAGAGGTCACGGAGCGGTTCCAGGACGCGGGTGGCGCTGTGGGCCGTGGCGCCGGAAATCGCGATGCCGAGCATGAAGGCGCCCACTGCTGCGGAAACCTGCATCGCGGCCGCGAGCCCCGCGACCAGAAGTGCAGCGCCCAGCAGGTTGAGCAGGAAAACCTCGGAGTTTTCGCTGTGCACGGCCTTGGACACGTGGTGTCCGTGCCGCAGGGCCACCACCAGGACCAGGCTGACGACGGCCAGGGAGATCCCCACCGTCTGCAGCCCCAGCAGGATGCTGACGCCGGCCAGCGTGGCGGTCAGGACCGGCAGGTACACGGCCATGGCGAGGTCCTCGAACACCAGGATGGACAGGACCACCGGAGTTTCCCGGTTGCCGATCCGGCCAAGATCCGTGATGACCTTGGCGGCGATCCCGGAGGATGAAATGTAGGTGACGCCGCCCATCACCATGGCCCCCACGACGCCCCATCCCAGCATCACCGCGAGCCCGGCACCGGGCAGGAAATTGAGCAGCAGGTCCAGGACGCCGGCCTGCCAGGACCGCCGCAGGCCGGTGACGAGCTCGGACGCCGTATATTCCAGCCCAAGCATAAGCAGCAGGAGAATTACGCCGATCTCGCCGGAAAGGTGCGCGAACTCGTGCATGCCTTCGAGCTTGACCAGGCCCCCGGCCCCGAAGAACAGCCCGCCCACCAGATAGAGCGGGATGGGGGACATGCCGATCCGCCCGGCCAATCTGGCCAGCAGGCCGAGGCAGAAGACGACGGCCCCCAGCTCGATCAGGGTCAGCGCGAGCGGATCCATCCGGCTTATCCGTTGCGCAGGATGCCGGCCGCCGTGTCCAGGCCTTCTTGCGTACCCACCGCAACGAGGAGGTCACCGGGGTGGAGGACGACGTCGGGTCCCGGGGAGGGCACGACCTCGCCTTCGCGCATGATAGCCACGATCGAGACCCCGCTGCGGGTCCGGATGCACGCCTTCCCCATCGGCTGGTTCTGGAAAGGTGACTCAGCGCTGATCGAAAACTGGCGCGTGACAATACCCGGGATTTCCCGGTGGGCTTCCGAGAGCTGCATGGCGATGCGCTGGCCGCCCAGGAGGTTGCCCAGGGCGGCGGCCTCATCCGCAGTCAGCGGGACAGAGGCCTGGCAGGTGTCAGGATCGTCCCAGGTCGAGACGATGAGTTCCGTCTGGCCCTCGCGGTATTCGACAACGCCGATCCGGCGTCCGGAGGCAGTCATGAAGTCCTTGCGCCGGCCGAGGCCGGGGAGGTCCGTCTCATCCACGTTCATACCCTCAGCCTAGTGCGCGAACCGTTGATTCGGCCGCCTCAGGACTCGGGGACCACCGCGATTTCGGTCTGGTCGGGGGCCTTGACCGGCAGGAGCACGAGCAGGCCCACGAGCAGCACCACCATGATGCCGAGGATGCCCCAGCGCTGGGCCTCGCCCTCCGCTACGAAGGGTGCGGCGACGGCGATGCACAGCGTGAAGAGCGCGGGGGCGAGGAAGCTTACGGCCCGGCCCGTGGTGGCGTAGAGGCCGAAGAGCTCGCCGGATTCGCCGTGCGGGGCGAGCCTGGCGAGGTAGGCGCGGGAGGACGACTGGGCCGGCCCCACGAAGAGGCACAGCAGCAGGCCGAAGACCCAGAACGTGGTGGTCCCTGCCCAGGCCATGCCAAAGAACTTGTAACTGCCGTTGCCGAGGACCAGGATCGCGGTACCCGCGACCAGCAGGCCGGCCAGAGACGCGATAATCACGGTCTTCGGCCCGATCCTGTCATCCAGGAAGCCGCCGAGGATGGCGCCGGCGGCCGCCACGACATTTCCGAAGATCGCGAAGAAGATGACGTCCTTGAGCTCGAAGCCAAAGGTGCCGGCCGCGATCACCCCGCCGAAGGTGAAGACAGCTGCCAGCCCGTCCCGGAAGATGGCGCTCGCGAGGAGGAAGTAGATAGTGTGCGGGCTGGTCCGGTAGATCGCCTTGATGCGCCGTACGAGCAGGCCGTAGGAGGCGAGGAACCCCAGTCCTGCGCCCCGGTCCGAGCGCGGCAGCTCCGGGACCGCGAACAGCACGGGCAGTGCAAAGACGAGGAACCACAGGGCCGAAAACACCGCCACCAGCCGGATGTTCAGGCTGTCCGCGGTGGAGGCGCCAAACCAGTTCACGCTGGGCTGGACGAAAAGCTGGAGCACAACCAGCAGCGCGACGATGCCGCCGAGATACCCCATTCCCCAGCCGAAGCCGCTCACTTTGCCGATGTTCCGCGGGGTGGAGATCTGGGTGAGCATGGCGTTGTAGTTGACCCCGGCAAACTCGAAGAAGACGTTGCCCAGCGCTATGAGCGTGACGCCCAGGATCAGGAAGTCCGGCCGCGGGAAGACAAAGAAGCACAACCCGGTCAGGACGACGACGGCGGCCGTGTTGACCCCCAGCCACAGCTTCCGCCGGCCGCCCGTGTCCGAGCGCTGCCCGGTGACCGGGGCCAGGAGGGCAACGGCCACGCCGGCGACGGCCAGCGCGGCGCCCAGGACTGCCGAGGCCTGGTCCTCCCCGCCGAATGCCTTGGAGGTCAGGTAGACGGTGAAAACGAACGTTGTCATGACGGCATTGAAGGCTGACGAACCCCAGTCCCACGAGGCCCACGCGAGGATCCGGCCACGGTGCGGGACGGGACTTCCCGATTCCAGTTCCGAGGGGCGCATGGCCTCTGGGGCGGCGGCAGTGTTCATAGCCAGAATCGTAGCCGCCCCGGGCGTCCTCCGAGGGGGAGCGGCAGGGGGTTTTGCCAGGCAGGGTTTAGCCCCGGCTTCACATTTGCGTCGAATTGTTCAGTGACCGGTGTCTCGGCCAAAAGAATTTGTACACGCTTGGTAAACTGACGGCACCGAACCTAACAAATGACCCGCCTGCTCCAACTTGCTGACAATCGACTTTCTGACGTTGCGGAGATACCAGTGATCACAGTCCTTGCCGTGCACTTTGCGGTGGCTGCTGTGGCCCCGCTGCTGTTCCGAAAGTTTGGCAGGAATTCGTTCTTCGCCCTGGCCGCGGTCCCCGCGGCCTCCTTTATCTGGCTGCTGCTGCAGCACGACGCAGTCTATTCAGGCACAGTCTATTCAGGTTCTGACGGGGCGATTACCGAAGTCATCCCCTGGATTCCCGGGCTGCAGCTCGAACTCGCGTTCCGGATGGACGCCCTGGCCTGGGTCATGTCCCTGCTGGTGCTGGGGGTGGGTGCGCTGGTGCTGGTCTATTGCGCCCGCTACTTCAAGGACAAGGACGACTACCTCGGCGGTTTCGGCGCCCAGCTCCTGGCCTTCGCCGGGGCGATGTTCGGCCTCGTTACCGCTGATGACCTTCTGCTGCTGTTCATCTTCTGGGAACTGACCACAGTGCTGTCCTACCTGCTGATCGGCTACGCCCGCACCCGGCTGTCCGCGCGGCGCTCGGCGTTGCAGGCACTCGTGGTGACCACCGCCGGCGGCCTGGCCATGCTCGTGGGGCTCATCATGCTCGGTTCGACGGCCGGAACCTACCGGATCCAGGCCATCATGGACCTGGCTCCCACCCTGGTCGCCGGCCCCGCAGGCGGGGTCGTGAACGCCGCCGTCGTCCTCATCCTGATCGGTGCGATCACCAAATCCGCCCTGGTGCCGTTCCACTTCTGGCTCCCCGGCGCAATGGCTGCCCCCACTCCCGTGAGCGCCTACCTGCACGCCGCGGCCATGGTGAAGGCCGGGATCTACCTGGTGGCCCGGCTGGCCCCCGGATTCGCGGACACCGCGGCGTGGCTGCCGATCGTGCTCGGCCTGGGCCTGGCCACCATGCTGGTGGGCGGCTACCGGGCCCTCCGGCAGACAGATATCAAGCTCATCCTCGCCTACGGCACCGTGAGCCAGCTGGGCTTCATGACCATGGTGGTGGGCCTCGGCACTCCCGACGCGGCACTCGCCGGAATAGCCCTGCTCCTGGCGCACGGGCTGTTCAAGGCCACGCTCTTCCTGGTGGTGGGCATCATCGACCACCAGTCCGGGACCCGGGACATCCGCGAGCTCTCCGGCGTCTACGGATCGGCCAGGGCACTGGCGGTCGTCGCGGCGATCGGCGCGGCCTCGATGGCGGGCGTGCCCCCGCTGGCCGGATTCGTCGCCAAGGAATCGGTGTTCGAGGCCTTCCTCCAGTACAAGTCGGAGACCGGGACCGGACCCTGGCTCTTGGCTGGTGTGGTCCTGGGCTCCATCCTGACCTTCGCCTACAGCGCCAGGTTCATGTGGGGAGCCTTCGCCCTCAAGCCCGGCGTGGAGCCCACGGCCTTCAAGCCGGTCAAACCGGCGTTCCTCGCCGCACCGGCGATCCTGAGCCTCCTCACAATCCTTTACGGGCTGTGGCCTGCCACCGTTGACGCCTGGATCCAGCCCTACGCGGAGCTTTTTGTGCACGGCTCCGAGGCCCCGCCCGGGCACCTGGCGCTGTGGCACGGCATCACCCCGGCCCTGGGCCTGACCGCAGTGACGTTCGTCCTGGGCCTGGCGATGTTCTACGGCCGCAACGCCGTGGCCCGGCTGCAGGCGCTGGTGCCGGGCTGGATCGACAGCGACCGTGCCTACCAGCTGACGATCGGCGCCCTGGACGACACCGCGGTATGGATCACCGGCCGGACCCAGCGAGGTTCGCTCTTCTTCTACCTGTCCGTCATCCTGACCGTGGCGTTCGTCCTGCCGCTGACGGCGCTGCTGCTGGCCAACAAACCGCTGCCGCCCGGCCTCTATGTCATCGATCCCGGCTCGCCGCTGCAGTTGGTGGCCGGCGCCGGAATCGTGATCGGGGCGCTGGCCGCGGTGCGCGCCAACAAACGGTTCCTGGCCGTCCTGATGGTGTCCGTCACCGGCTACGGGATTGCCATGATGTTCGCCCTGCAGGGAGCCCCGGACCTCGCCCTGACCCAGATGCTGGTCGAAACCATGATCCTGGTGGCGTTCGTGCTGGCCATGCGGAGCCTTCCGCCGGGGCTGCGGGACCGCACCGGCGGCAAGTACAGGGTCATCCGCGTGGTGATCGGCCTGGCATTCGGCGTCACCATGATTTTCGTGGCCATCCACGCCCTCGGCGCCCGGGTGGCGCCGCCGGTCTCCCTGCAGTTCCCGCAACTGGCCTATGAGGGCGGCGGCGGACTCAACGTCGTCAACGTGACCCTGGTGGACATCCGGGCCTGGGACACCTTTGGCGAGATCTCGGTCCTGGCCCTGGCCGCCACCGGCGTCGCAAGCCTCATCTTCGTCCGCGGCCGCGGTGACCGCATCCGGACATCCGCGAGCGTCGCGGAAGGGACCGTGGGCCGGCGGACCGGGGCCAGGGGCAGCACCAGGGAAGACGCCGCCCTGGCGATGAACCGGCGGTTTGCTGCCGCCACTCGCGACGCCTGGCTGGTGGCCGGCCGGACCCTGGCACCCGAACGCCGCTCGATCATTTTCGAGGTGGTCACGCGCCTCATCTTCCACTCGATGATCGTGTTCTCCATCTATCTGCTCCTTGCCGGCCACAACCTGCCCGGCGGCGGCTTCGCCGGCGGCCTCACCGCCGGCCTCGCCCTGACCATCCGCTACCTGGCCGGCGGCCGCTTCGAACTGCGCGAAGCGACACCCGTCGGCGCCGGCACCTTGCTGGGGATCGGCCTGGCCACGGCGGCTGCCGCCGGAATGACGCCGCTGCTGCTGGGCGGCGAAGTGTTCCAGAGCGCCATCGTGGAGCTGTGGCTGCCCGTCTTCGGCGACATCAAGTTCGTCACCTCGACCATTTTCGACATCGGTGTCTACGTCGTGGTCGTCGGACTGGCCCTGGATGTGCTGCGCAGCCTCGGCGCGGAGATCGACGAGCACTTCGAAGAACAACCCGAGACGACCGAAGAGGGACCCGCCGAAGACCAGGACAGCGGAGGATTCCCGGGCGGCGTCCCCGCCGAGTCCGCCGACGCGGAAACCACTGCCAAGGGGAGAACATGAGCGTCAACCTGACCCTGCTGACGGTCATGGGCGCCCTCTACGCCTGTGGCATCTACCTGCTCCTCGAACGCAGCCTCACCCGGGTCCTGCTGGGCCTCATGCTGCTGGCCAACGCCACGAACCTGCTGATCCTCGCCACCGGCGGCTACGCCGGCCTGGCGCCGCTCTTCGACAAGGACACCCCGGCGGGGGACTACAACGACCCCCTGCCGCAGGCCCTGATCCTGACCTCGATCGTGATCTCCTTCGCCGTCACGGCGTTCATGCTGGGCATCATCTACCGCACCTGGGTCCTGGCCCGCCAGGATGAAATCCAGGACGACGCCGAGGACCGCCGCGTCGCGGAAACGCCAAGCTTCGATGCCGAGGACGACTCCGTGATCCCGGTCGAGACGTCGGAGTTCCCGCTGGCCACGGTCATGTCCGGTGACCGCCCCGTGCGGGCCGACAAGGCCGCCTCTGAAGAACAGCCCGGTTCCCTCAACGTTGACCCCAGCCCGGAAGGAGGCGGAGAGTGAACATCACCAGCCTTGCCCCGCTCGCCGTCGTACTCCCCATCCTGGGCGCCGCCCTGACCTTTCTGCTCATCCATCACCCCCGGGTCCAGCGCGCGGTCAGCATCGCCGTGCTGACGCTGACACTGCTGCTGGAATGCTGGCTGCTGGCCTCCGTCTGGGATGGCGGCACGGCCGCGGTGAACATCGGCGGCTGGCTGCCGCCCTGGGGCGTCGTGCTGGTGGTGGACCAGTTCTCCTCCCTCATGCTCGTGGTGTCCTCGGCCGTGAGCCTTGCGGTGCTGATCTACGCAACGGGACAGGGCATGGCCGACGGCGACCGCGACGCGCCGGTCTCGATCTTCCACCCGACCTACCTGATCCTCGTGGCCGGGGTGTCCAACGCCTTCCTCACCGGAGACCTCTTCAACCTCTACGTCGGCTTCGAGATCCTGCTGACGGCCAGCTACGTGCTCATCACCCTCGGCGGGACGGGCCCGCGCATCCGGGCCGGCGTGACCTACGTGGTGGTCTCCGTCGTGTCCTCGGTGCTGTTCCTGATCGCGATCGCCATGATCTACGGCGCCACCGGAACCATCAACATGGCGGACCTCGCCATCAAGCTCGGCGACCTCGACCAGGGCACCCGGACGCTGCTGCACGTCATGCTGCTGGTGGCCTTCGGCATCAAGGCCGCCGTCTTCCCGCTGTCCTTCTGGCTCCCTGACTCCTACCCCACCGCCCCGGCCCCGGTCACCGCGGTGTTTGCCGGGCTGCTGACCAAGGTGGGCGTCTATGCGATGGTCCGCACGGAAACGCTGCTATTCCCGGGGGATGCGCTCAACGCCCCGCTCATGGTCGCGGCGCTGCTGACCATGGTGGTGGGCATCCTCGGCGCCCTGGCCCAAAGTGACATCAAGAGGCTCCTGTCCTTCACCCTGGTCAGCCATATCGGCTACATGGTGTTCGGCCTGGCCATGTCCACCGTGGCCGGTCTGGGCGCCGCGGTGTTCTACGTGGCCCACCACATCACTGTCCAGACCAGCCTGTTCCTGGTGACCGGCCTGATTGAACGCCGCGGCGGCAGCTCGTCCATGGACCGCGTGGCAGGACTGGCCAAGCTCTCCCCGGTATTGGGGGTCCTGTTCTTCATTCCCGCCATGAACCTCGCCGGAATCCCGCCGTTCTCGGGTTTCCTGGGCAAGCTGGGGCTGCTTCAGGCAGGCGTGGAACTGGGGACGCCGCTGGCCTACGCCCTGGTGATCGGCGGCGTGCTGACGAGCCTGCTGACCCTGCTGGCGATCGCGAGGGTCTGGAACCGGGCGTTCTGGCGCAAGCCCGGGGACGCCGAACACCCCGATCCGGTGCTCCTGGCAGCGCCGGCCGACTCCGCCACGGGTGACCGGGCCGGCAAGACGAATGTGACCCTGCTGCCCCGCACCATGGTGGGCTCCACCCTGGGCCTGGTGGTCTTTGGCGTGGCCCTGACGGTCTTTGCCGGGCCGCTGTTCAGGGTGGCCGACCAGTCCGCCCAGGAGATGCTGGACCGGACCTCCTACATCCAGGCCGTGCTCGGCCCGGACGCGCCCGTGCCGCCGGTGCCCCCGTCGCTCCACCCGGTGCAGGTCCGGGAGGGCGGCGGAAAATGAACCGGAAAAGGATCTCGCTGCGCCAGGAACTGCCGCTGCTGGTCTGGCTCGTCTTTGTCTGGGGCGCGCTCTGGCAGAACTTCAGCCCGGGCAATCTCCTCTTCGGCGCCCTCATCGCGGTGCTCGTGGCGCGCATTTTCTATCTGCCCCCGGTGGAACTCGGCGGCCGCTTCAACGTGCTCCGCGCCGTGCCGTTCGCCCTCATCTTCCTCGGAAAAGTCGTCGCGGCAAGCTTCCAGGTCCTGTACCTGGCCGTGGTCCGCGGCCCCAACGTGGTCAGCGCAGTCGTAGCCGTGCCGCTCCGAAGCCATTCGGACCTCCTGGTCACGGCCACCGGGCACGTGATCTCGCTGATTCCCGGGTCCCTCGTGGTGGAGGTGGACAGGTCGACGTCCACGCTCTACATCCACGGCATCAACGTCCGCAATGCCGAGGACGCGGCCAAGCTGCGCAAAGAGGTCCGGGACACCGAGGCCGGGCTGATCCGGATCATGGGGACCAAAGCCGAACTTTCCGCCCTGACACAGGAGACCGCCGCATGATGCAGACCGTCCTGACGGTGACCGCCGTCGTACTGTCCCTGGCCGCCGCGGGGGCGATCGTCCGGATCGCGCGGGGGCCCTCGCTGCTGGACCGGGTTCTGGCCGCCGACGTGCTGCTGGCCATCTTCGGCGCGGCCCTGTGCATCGACATGGCCGCCAACCGGCACCTGAACAACCTGATGCTGCTCGTTGCGATTTCCCTGATCGGATTCGTCGGCTCGGTCACCGTGGCCCGGTTCGTGGCCGACAGGCGGGAGGGCGTCCGTGAATCCTGACACAGTGATCGACGCCGTCTCCGCCGTGTTCATGGTGACCGGAGCCCTGATGTCCCTCGCGGCCGCCATCGGGCTGCTGCGATTCCCGGACCTCATGAGCAGGATGCACGCGGCCACCAAACCGCAGGTCCTCGGCCTGTTCCTGCTGCTGGCGGCCCTTGGCCTGCAGATGCGCACCTGGTCGGTGTGGCCCGTCCTGCTGGTGGCCTGGCTCTTCCAGCTGCTCACCGTCCCCGTGTCCGCCCACATGGTGGGCCGGGCCGGCTACCGGACCAAGCACCTGCACCCGGAGCTGCTGAGCTCCGACGAGCTCGAGGCGGTAGTCCAGAAGGCCGCCCAGCAGGCGGCCACGCACGGAGCGGACGACGACGACGACCGCTGAGCCCCGTCCGGCCCGGCGGACCCGGCCGCACGTCGCCCCCGTCCGGCCCGGCGGACCCGGCCGGGGCCTTCGACTGCCGCGGCGGGCGCCGCGGCTGGTCGCGTCAGGTCAGACGACGTCCTGGGTCTTGGCGAAGCGGGTGATCGCGCGCTGGGTGCCGCGGTTGGCGAGCACCTGGATGATGGCGCTGACCGAGGCGGAGATCAGGGCGAACGTCAGGGCCGAGCGCAGGGTGGTGGGAACGTCGTCCTCCTGGCCCTTGGGCGGCTTGTTGCCCGTGGACTTTTCCCACATGGTGTCCACCAGCTTGGTGCCGGCAAAGCCGGCCAGGAGGCTGACGCCGGTGCCGAGCAGCTTGATGAGGATGTTCATTCTTCGGTCTCCTTGGGACGGGAACGGTTTTCCCCTAGCCTAGCGTTCCGGGGTGAGGACCATCCGCAGGGCCTCGACCACGAGTTCGTGATCCGCCTTCTGGGGCAGGCCGGAGACGGTGACGACGGCGACGGCGCCCGTGCCGCGCACGTAAACGGGAAACGCCCCGCCGTGGGCGGCGAACTCCGACTGATCCCACCAGGCGTTGTCCTCGATCCTTCCGCCGGCGGCGCGGGCCCGGAGGCCCACCAGCAGGGACGGGACCTCGTACCGCATGGCGGTGCGCTTTTTGGCGTTGATCCAGCGCTCATTGTCCGGTGTGGCGCCGTCCAGCGCGGCGTGGAAGAGCACCTGCTCGCCTTTGGTGATGTCGACGGCGATGGGCAGCGAGCGTTGCCTGCCCAGCTCGACAAGGAGGAGCCCGAGGTCCAGGGCGTCATCCTTGCTGAACGACGCGAACTGGAGCGCCTCTATCTCGGCCAGCACGCGGCCGATAAGCGCCGCCAGGGAACCCCGCGGCTGCGGCTCACTCGAGTCGGGATCGTATTCCCCGGAGGGATCTTGGGTGACCGGTGTGTGCGACAAAATATTCCAGCTTTCCGGTGGGTGACGAGGCCGCCCGCTGGCGGGTCCGGGGGTCCGGCACGACGACTCTACCAAGAGGGATTTCCGGGCCGCCGGGACTGCCGCCGTCCGGTCCACGATTGTGACGGCACACCACTGAAAACCCGGCCGTCCGGGTGTAAACTGAGCCAGCCCACAAGGGCGAAAATAATTACGACAGGGGAGCGCCGCCGTCGGGCATCGCCGGAACAATCCGGGGAAACCTTTGGTGGGCGCTGAGAGTGCGGACAGCCGCAGACCCTCGAACCTGATCCGGTTAGTACCGGCGCAAGGGAGTCGAGTTCTCAGGGTGCGCGGAGGGCGGCGGAAGCCGAGACCGGCCGGCGCACCCTCCCCTCCTGTTCCTCAGGAGGACGACATGACAGATATTTCAGCACAGCATGGTTCCGCCAGCCGTTCATCCGCCCGGCGCAACTACAGCTGGCGCGTGGTGGACATTGTGGTGGCCGCGTTGATCGCCGTTGCCGGCGGCGTCATTTTCTGGGCCTGGTCCCAGGGCGCGAACCTGATCTCGACTCCGGTCAACGCGGTCTACCCGCCGTTGAGCGGACTCTACGCCGGCGGCTGGATGATCCCGGCGGTGCTGGGCATGCTCATCATCCGCAAGCCGGGCGCCGCGCTCTTCTGCGAAACCGTCGCGGCCACCGGCGAGCTCATCATGGGTTCGCAGTACGGCACCACGGTGCTGATCTCCGGCATCCTGCAGGGCCTCGGCGCCGAACTGGTCTTCGCGGCCTTCCTCTACAAGAAGTTCAACCTGCCCGTCTCCGTGCTGGCCGGCGCCGGCGCGGGCCTCTTCTGCGGCCTGAACGATTCCTTCCTGCCGTGGGGCTGGAACATCGCCTACGAAGCCGGCGACAAGCTCGCCTACATCGCCTTCACCACGATCTCCGGCGCCGTGATTGCCGGCGGACTGGCCTGGCTCGCCACCCGCGGCCTGGCGAAGACCGGAGTGCTGGGCTCCTTTGCCTCCCGCAAGGCCGCCACGGAGCCCGTCTTTTCCTGAGCCCCGTCGCTGAATCCTGCAGAGAATCATGAGATCTTCACCGGGCGTCCGGCCGGCCGCCGTCACGGCCCGCGGCTGGGGCTGGCGGCATGCCGGACGGACCAGGCCCGCGGTCAGCGGCCTTGACCTGGACATCCAGCCGGGGGAGCGCGTGCTCCTGCTGGGGCCCTCCGGCGCCGGCAAGTCGACGCTGCTCCACGCCCTGGCCGGCGTGCTGGGCGACGGCGCGGCCGGCGACTCCGGGGACCCCGGCGACTCCGGCGACGCCGAGAACACAGACGAGACCGGCAGCCTCCTGATCGACGGTGCCCCGCCACGGGCGCAGCGCGGCCGCGCCGGGCTGGTGCAGCAGGACCCGGAAACGCAGGTGGTGCTCTCCCGCCTCGGCGACGACGTCGCCTTCGGAGCGGAGAACCTCGCCGTCCCGGCGGCGGAGATCTGGCCGCGGGTGCACGAGGCCCTCTACGACGTCGGGCTGGGACAGCTGCCGCTGGACCACCCGACGGCGGCCCTCTCCGGCGGCCAAAAGCAACGGCTCGCGCTCGCCGGGATCCTCGCGATGCGGCCAGGGCTGCTGCTGCTCGACGAGCCGACCGCCAACCTCGACCCCGCGGGCGTCCTGGAGGTCCGCGACGCTGTGGGCCGCTGCCTGGACAAGACAGGCGCCACGCTGGTGGTCGTGGAGCATCGGGTGGGGGTCTGGAAAGATCTGGTGGACAGGATCGTGGTGCTGCAGCCAGGGTCCGCCACGGACTCCGCGGTCTTGATTGACGGACCGCCGGACCGGGTCCTGGCCGAGGCGCGGGACATGCTCATCGGTGCGGGCGTCTGGGTGCCGGGCTACGTCCCGGCGACGCGGATGCGGACACCGGTGCGGGGCGCGGGACAGATTCTGCTCGCGGCCGACGCGCTCGCGGTGTCCCGCGAACGGCCGCGGCGGGCCGGGCTGCGCGACGGCTTCCGCACCATCGCGCCGCGTCCGGTCCAGTCCGGGGTCTCGGTCCGGGTCCGCGCCGGCGAGGCGCTGACCATCACCGGACAGAACGGCACAGGGAAGTCCACCCTGGCGCTGACGCTGGCCGGTCTCCTGCGGCCCGTCGCGGGAACAGTCTCGGCCACGGCGGAGCTGAGCAGTCCCGCCACCGGTCACTCCAGTGGTCGCTCCAGTGGCCGCGTACGCGACGGCGCCGGACCCGATCCCTACCGGTGGAAGGCCCAGCAGCTGATCGCCAGGATCGGAACCGTCTTCCAGGAACCCGAGCACCAGTTCGTTACCGGCAAGGTCCTCGACGAGCTCATGTTCGGCCCGCGCCACCTCGGCTACGGCGAAGACCGCGTGGACGAACTGCTGGAGCGGCTGCGGCTGACGGAGCTTGTGGACGCCAACCCCTACACGCTCTCCGGCGGCGAGAAGCGGCGACTTTCGGTAGCCACTGTGCTGGCGGCGCACCCCCAGGTGCTGGTCCTGGACGAGCCCACCTTCGGCCAGGATGCCAATACCTGGGCCGAACTCGCCTCGTTCCTCTCCGAGCTCCTCGACGCCGGTACCGCCGTCGTGTCCGTGACGCATGACGCCGAATTCAGCGCCGTCCTGAGCGGCGCCGAACTCCGCCTCCGGCCACAGGAAACCGCCGCCGCGGACGCTCCCGGCCCGGATCTCGAGCTGCCGGAGGGGGCCTCGCCATGAGGGACGCGCTGAGCCTGCTCGGCAACCATGCGCTGCTGACCCGAGCCAACCCGCTCGCCAAGTTCACGGCGGTCACCCTGATCACCCTGGTCCTGGCGCTCTCCATTGACTGGGTGTCGGCGTCGGTGGCGCTGGCGTTCGAACTGCTGCTCCTGCCGCTGGCGGGCCTGACTGTGGCCTTGCTGTGGCAGCGCGGCTGGCCGCTGATCCTCGCCGCGGCGCTGGGCGGCTGGAGCACGGCCATCCTGGCGGCCGATTCCGGACCCGTCCTGCTCGATGCGGGGATCTGGTCCGTCAGCGCCGGTTCCCTGCAGCTGGGGATCGGCTTCATGCTCCGCGGGCTCGCGATCGCATTGCCCGCGGTGCTGCTGATGAGCTGTACCGACCCCACGGACCTGGCCGACGCCCTGGCCCAGAACGCGAAACTGCCGCACCGGTTCGTCCTGGGCACCCTGGCCGCGATGCGGCTCGTCGGAATCATGGCCGAGCAATGGCAGACCATCGGCATGGCCCGGCGGGCCCGCGGCGTGGGCTCGAGCGGCAACCCCTATCAGCGGTTCCGCGCCACGCTGGGCCAGAGTTTCGGCCTGCTGGTGCAGGCGATCCGGAGCGCCTCGCGGCTCGCGGTGACCATGGAGGCCCGCGGGTTCGGCGGTGCCGCCCGGACCTGGGCCCGGCCCTCCACGTTCAGCGGACTCGATGCCTGGGTGCTGCTGGGCGGGCTCGGCATCGCCGCCGCCGCCGTCGCCGCGGCCCTCGGCGCGGGCACCTGGAACCTCGTCTTCCTCACCCGCCAGTAGACCGGCGCCGCCGGCCGGGCAGCCCGGGAGTTCCGGCGGGGCGGCCCGGGAGTTCCGGCGGCCTGCCGGTTATCGCATGGCGTGGGTATCCGTGTGAGATTGGCGCCATTCCGGCCGGAATTGCCGTGGTTTATAAATCATGCGTGATATTTTCGGGAGCATGACTCAACCGACTGCTGAACACGTAGGCATCCTGCTCCGCGAGGCGCGCGGCGCCAAGGGCTGGACCCAGGGGCAACTCGCCGCCGAGCTGGGCACCAGCCAGAGCGCCATCGCCCGGATGGAACAGGGCAAGCAGAACCTGAGCCTGAAGATGATCCAGCGCCTGGAGGCGATCGTCGGGCACAGCATCGTCAAGGTGGGCCGGCCCCAGATGACCCACCTGCGCGTCGAGGGCGGCCGCACCCTCGCCGGCGCGGTGGACGTCAACAGTAGCAAGAATGCCGGCGTCGCGCTGTTGTGCGCCAGCCTCATCAACCGCGGCACCACCACGCTGCGCAGGCTTGCCCGGATCGAGGAAGTCAACCGGATCGTGGAGGTGCTGACCAGCATCGGCGTCGAGTGCACCTGGCTCAACGCGAACGACCTCCAGATCCGCCGCCCCGCCGTCCTGGACCTGGCCTCCATGGATGTGGAGGCGGCCCGAAGGACCCGCAGCGTCATCATGCTCCTGGGCCCGCTGCTGGACGAGGCCGACACCTACCGGCTGCCCTACGCCGGCGGCTGCGACCTCGGCACCCGCACCGTGCAGCCGCATATGCAGGCACTGCGCCAGTTCGGCCTTAGCGTGGAGGCGAAGTCCGGGTTCTACGCGGTGCAGGCGCCGCCGTCGGACGGTCACGACCGCTCCTTCGTGCTCAGCGAACGCGGCGACACCGTCACCGAGAATGCCATCATGGCCGCAGCCCACCGCCGTGGCACCACCATCATCCGCAATGCCAGCCCGAACTACATGGTGCAGGACCTGTGCTTCTACCTGCAGATGCTCGGCGTGGACATCGCCGGGGTTGGCACCACCACGCTGAAGATCACCGGCCGCCCGTCGATCGACGCCGACATCGAATACTTCCCGTCCGAGGACCCCATCGAGGCGATGAGCCTCATCACCGCCGGCATCGTGACGAACTCGGAAGTCACCATCCGCCGCGTCCCGATCGAGTTCATGGAAATCGAACTCGCCACGCTCGAGCAGATGGGCCAGCGGCTCGAGGTTTCCGGGGAGTACTTTGCCCGCAACGGCCGCACCCGCCTGGTGGACGTCACCACCAAGCCTTCGGAGCTGCGGGCGCCGGAGGACAAGATCCACCCCATGCCCTTCCCCGGGCTGAACATCGACAACCTGCCCTTCTTCGCGGTGATCGCCGCCAACGCCCACGGCCAGACAATGATCCATGACTGGGTCTACGAGAACCGGGCCATCTACCTGACCGAGCTCAACAAGCTCGGCGCCCAGGTCCAGCTGCTCGATCCGCACCGCATTTACGTCAACGGGCCCAGCAAGTGGCGAGCGGCCGAGGTGGGCTGCCCGCCTGCCCTCCGCCCCGCCGCCTGCCTGCTGCTGGCCATGCTGGCGGCCCGTGGCGTCTCGGAGCTGCGGAACATCTATGTCATTGAACGCGGCTATGAGGACCTGGCTGAGCGGCTGAACACCATCGGGGCGAAGATCGAGTATTTCCAGGACTGAGCCCCGCGTTGGTGTGGGGCGTTTCGGCGGATCCTGACGCACAATAGATTCATGCGCACCTTCGGCGTGGAGGAAGAACTGCTGATAGTGGACCCCGAATCGGGGATGCTGCTTGCCCTCGCTGACCTCATGCTGCCGAGTCTGGTGCCGCCGCAACAGGAAGCCGCCAGGGTTCTCCCGGCACAGAAACCGGTCCACGAAGGCGCCGACTTCAGCTACGAGCTCAAGCTCGAACAGATCGAGACCCAGACGCATCCGTGCCTGGAATACACGGAACTGCTCCGGCAGCTCAGGCGTGGCCGGTCCCTTGCGGACCAGGCCGCCCGGGCGCACGGCGGCCGGGTCGCGGCCCTGGCCACGTCGCCCCAAGGCTCAGCCACCCACCTGACGCCGAATCCGCGCTATATGACCATGCAGCAGCGCTTCGGGCTCACCGTCCGGAACCAGCTGACCTGCGGCCTCCACGTCCACACCTTTGTGGAGTCTCCGGAGGAGGGCGTGGCGGTAATGGACCGGATCCGCGACAAGCTGGCCGTGCTGATAGCACTCAGCGCGAATTCCCCCTACTGGAACGGGGCCGAGACCGGATTCGAAAGCTACCGCACCCAGGCCTGGAACCGCTGGCCGGGCTCGGGTCCCACGATGATCTTCGGCAGCCTGCCCGTCTACCGCCGCGTGGTCACCCGGCTGGTCGAAAGCGGCGTCCTGATGGATGAGGGGATGGTCTATTTCGACGCGCGGCTGGCCCGGCAGCATCCCACCGTGGAGATCCGGGTCGCGGATGTCTGCCTGCGGGCCGAGGATGCCGCCCTGATTGCCGTACTGGTGCGCGCCCTCGTGGAGTCGGCCGCGCGGGAATGGGACGACGGCGTCGATCCCGCCCCGGTGCCTACGCTGCTGCTGCGGATGGCCGCGTGGCAGGCCAGCAATTGCGGACTGCGCGGGGAGCTCCTGGACTTCGGAACCTTCACCCCGGCCCCGGCCGCGGACGTGGTCAGGGCGCTCGTGGACTTCGTGGCCCCGGTGCTTGAGGAACAGGGCGAGCTGGAACTGGCGCGCGAGGGCGTCGAGCGGATTCTGGCAGAGGGCACCGGTTCGCAGCTGCAGCGCGGCCCGTTCCGGGCCGGCGGCCTGCCCGCCGTCGTCGAGCGGGCCATCGAACTGACCACCGAGGGGCCCGTCGCCGAGGGGCCGGCAGACAATCGTTCGGCCCTGGGCCGGTTGCGCCCGGCCTGACCGGGAGCCCGCAACACTTGCGGGTGCGGGATGCCCTAGACCTGCTTGAGCGCCTGGCCGAGGTCGCGGATCAGGTCCTCGACGTCCTCCAGGCCCACCGAGAGCCGGACCACGCCGTCGCTGAGCCCGATCGCCGCGCGGCCTTCCGGGCCCATCGCACGGTGCGTGGTGGTGGCCGGGTGCGTGATGAGCGTCTTGGCATCCCCCAGGTTGTTGGAGATGTCGATGATCCGCAGCGCGTCCAGGAGTGCGAACGCGGCCTGCTTCGCCGTGCGCCCGGGGGAGGGCTGCAGTTCCAGGGTGAGCACGGTCCCGCCGGCCTTCATCTGCTGCACTGCGAGCGGGTACTGCGGGTGGGACGGCAGCAGCGGGTACTTTACCCAGCCGACCGCGGGCTGTCCCTCGAGCCATTCGGCCAGCCGCAGCGCGGAGGCCGAGGAATGGTTGACGCGCAGGGCCATGGTCTCCAGGCCCTTGGTGAGCACCCAGGCGTTGAACGCCGAAAGCGCCGGACCGGTGTGCCGCATGAGCTGCTTGACGGGCCCGTCGATGAATTCCTTGGTGCCCAGGATGGCCCCGCCCAGGACGCGGCCCTGGCCGTCGATGTGCTTGGTGCCGGAGTAGACCACCACGTCCGCGCCGAGGTCGCCGCAGCGCTGGAGCAGCGGGGTGGCGAAGACGTTGTCAACCACCACCGTGGCGCCGGCCGCGTGCGCCAGTTTGCTCACGGCGGCGATGTCCACGATTTCCTGCATCGGGTTCGACGGCGACTCGAAGAACACCGCCGTGGTCGGCTCGGACAGCGCGGATTTCCACTGCTCCAGGTCCGGGCCGTCCACGAAGACCGTCTCGACACCCCAGCGCGGCAGGATTTCGTTCAGGATCACGAAGCACGAGCCGAACAGCGAGCGGGCCGCGACCACCCGGTCGCCGGCCGCCAACAGCGCGCCCAGGGCGGTGAAGACGGCGGACATGCCGGACGCCGTCGCGAAACACGCCTCCGTTCCCTCGAGCAGCCGGAGCCGCTCCTGGAAGGTGGCGACGGAGGGGTTGCCGTAGCGGGAGTAGACGAAGCGCTCGTCCTCACCGGTGAAGGCGCGCTCGGCGGCGGCCGCGGACTCGTAGACGAATCCTGAGTTGAGGAAGATCGGCTCGGTGGTTTCCTGGAAGCCGGTGCGGTCAAGGCCGCCACGGACAGCCTGGGTGTCGGCCGCCCAGCCGGCGGCGTCGGGATTGAAAGTCACTTAGATCTTTCCGAGGTTGGTGGGCAGGCCGCGGTTCTTCCAGCCATTGACGGTGCGTTCGCCAAAGCGGTCGGTCTCGCCTTCGAAGCCCTCAAGGACGTTGTACGAGATGTAGCCGGCGGCCGTCGCGGCAGTCGCGGCCGCGATCGACCGGGCACCGGAACGGCAAAGGAACACCAGTTCGACGGCGGTGTCCTCCGGCGCCTGCTGCCTTAGCTGTTCCACGAAGTGCGGGTTCGGCGTGCCGCCGGCGAGGTTCCACTGGATGAAGAGCGGATCGTTGCGGCTCTCGCCCGCGGCCGCGGTGTCCGGGATGCCGATGTGGGCCCATTCGCCCTCGGTCCGGACATCCACCAGGATGGCTCCGGCCTCCAGCTTGGCCCACGCCTCCTGCGGGCTGAGGTCTCCGGCGTAGCTCATGCGTGGCCCGCGAAGGCCCCGTCGGCGCCAAATTCGTCGGCGTCGAGCTCATCAACCGCATTGGCCACGGCGGCGTCCGCACTGGCAATCGCGGCCGGCAGGACCAGCGCCTGCGCCACGATCACGGTGCTTCCGTTGAAGCTGGCGGCGGGGCTTCCATGCAGCACGTAGCCCTCGGCCAGGGCGGCTGACACCCGCTCGCAAAAGGCGCGGTCATCCGCCCCGGTGAACAGGCGGTAGGCCAGCCTCTCCTCGCCCCCGGATGCTGAACCGGGTGCTGTGCCGGGTGCGGCTGTTGTGGGTATTGACGTGTCGGGCACGACGGATCTCCTCTTTCACGCTTGCAGCTCGAATTCTCGAATGCCGAGTATTCACCTGAGGCACCCCGCCGCGAAAGGGAGGGTTGCCGACCGGCCAGTCAGGGCTTGGCACCGGTTCTCATTACTCCCCAAAAACGTAACACCTGCGACGCCGGCCCGCACCGCCGCCGTCGTCATGTTCCGTAACCGGACCGCGGCCCGGGCGAGTAGTGGCGGGCTCCAGTTTCGGGTACAGCCCACTCGTGTCTGCCGGGACGTTTCGCCGTTTACTGGGGGGATTAGGCCCGACGAGTCGGCCGGAGCTGCAGGTGATTCGAGCAATGTGTGAATCAAGCAGTCCCGGAATCGACCCGTCTGTCCATCAACAGGCTGTCTGGGAATCGGTGGCTGGAACGGTCGGAGCCGCAGCCGCGGTCCGGCCGCTGACGGCGGAATGGAGCAATCGTGGGCCCGCGCATACTCGTTACCGGGATTACAAGCGCCGCCGGACGGGCCGTCGCGGCCCAGCTCGAAGCCCGGGGCCTCCCGTACCTCGGCTCCGACGCCCGTGCCGACACCCGCCAGGCCGGGGAGGCTCCCGCCGCCGCGGTCAGGCTCCTGCCGGCGACGAACCCGGACATGGTCCTGGACCTGCGCCGGGTGGTGGACCGCGAAGCCATCAACGTCATCATTCCGACCCTCACCGTGGAACTCCCGGTCCTGGCCGCGGCCCGCGCCGGATTCGCCCAGGACGTGCGGATCATTGTGGCCGACCCCGCCGCGGTGGCCCTCGCCAACGACCACCTGTTCGCCACCTGGGCGCTGCAAGCGGCCGGCATCCCGGTGCCCCGGTTCGCGGTTCCGGGCGACCTCGCCGCCGCGCCGGCTTCCCTCGCCGGCCTCAGCGGCCCCGTGGTGGTCAAGCCGCGGGTCTTCAAAGGCTCCCATGGTATCCACCTGCTGGCCGGAACCGACTCCGTTAGCTGGAAGAACATGCCGGCGGGGCAACTGGTCCAGGAATTTATCCCGGGCGCCGACTATGTGTGCCTGGTGTTCGGCACCCCGGCACGCAACGCGATGGCGCCGGTGGCGGTGGTCCTCGAGAAGACCAGGACTCCGTATGGACGCGCCGGCAGCGACGAGGTCAGCCGCAGGGTGCCGGCGAACCAGGCCGGGGATGTGCGCAAGCTGGGCCTGGCCGCCGTCCGCGCGCTCGGACTGACCGGGCCGGTCCAGGTCCAGATCCGCCGCCGCACCGACGGAACGCCCGTGGTGCTGGGTGTCTGCGCGACCCTGGGGGAGAACAGCACCTGGGCCCCGGAAATGCTCGACGCCGTGCTCGCAACGTTCATGCTCCCGGCGTTCAACCCTGCCTCGTTCCGCCTGTGCCCGGCAGTGCCCGCGGACGCCCTGGGGTGAGCGCAACACCAGCGCGGGGTCACTCACGGCCCATCCGGGGACATGGGATGGGCCGTAACTGACCCCGCGTTGCTATTCGATGGTCGCGAAGAGGGCGTTGAGTTCGGCCGTGAGCTGGCGCCGCAGTTCCGGGGTGCCGATTTCCTGCCCGTCGATGTGGTTCACCGGGGCCAGGAGCCGGATGCTGGAGATCAGCCAGACCGCGTCGGCGTCCAGCAGGTCCTTCGGCTCCAGCGGGCCGTAACCCAGCTCCCAGCCGGCGGCCTTGGCGGCGGTGAACAGGGCGCCCTGTGACGTGCCGGGCAGGATGCCGCTGTCCAGCTGGGGCGTGATGAGCCGCCGGATGGTGCGGACGCCGCCGGCGCCGTCGTCCGAGGTTTCCAGGTGGGCCAGCAGAACGGTCGACGTCGGACCTTCCAGCACCCGGCCATCCGCGGACGTGAAGATGACGTCGTCGGCGCCCTGCCGGTGGGCGTAGCGCAGCGCCGCCATGTTCACGGCGTAGGAAAGGGTCTTGGCGCCGAGCAGCAGCCACGGGGCGCGCTCGCCGACTTCACTGTCGTAGCCGCGGTCGAGCAGGATGACGTCGATCCCGGTCTCGCGCTGCCGCCGTCCCGCGGCCGCCGGAGCGGAGGCCTGGACCCAGCACGTGGGGGCAGCCGCGCCCTCCGGCCCGCGGGTGACAATCAGCTTCACCACCACCTCGTCCTGCTCCGTGCCGACCGTTGCAGCCGCGGCGGGTTCCTGCCCCCGGAACTCGCGGATGGCGGTTTCCACCGCCCGCCGCCATGCATCCTCGGCGGGGATGTCCAGCTCCAGAAGCCGGGCAGAGCCCGCCAGCCGGGTCAGGTGCGCCTGGATCTTGCGGGGCCGGCCGCCGACGGCCAGGAGGGATTCGAAAACACCGTCGCCGCGGGTGGCGCCCAGGTCCGTGGCCATCAGCTGCGGCTGCGACGCGTCGGCAACGCGGCCGCCGTCGAACGCCGGGTCGAGGAAGACCAGAACGGTCGCGGGCGTGGGAACAGGGGCAGGAGTGGTCATGGCTAAAGCTTAGTCTCGGTGGTCCCGGGATAGGATTTGGTCACTGCCCGTTCGGAACTGTTCCGCGTGGCTTGTACGTTGAGGGGTTCGCCTGTGTTTTGGCCATTTCCGCTGGCGGAGACTTTACCGTCCTGGGCGATTCTGATTTTGACCGTGATCGACTTCGCCATCCGAGTGCTGGCACTGGGCATCATCCCCGGAAACCGGCGGCCCACCACCGCGATGGCCTGGCTGCTGGGCATCTTCATCGTGCCGACCATCGGCCTGCTCCTGTTCCTGCTGTTCGGCAACTTCCGGCTCTCCCGCAAGCGCCGCGCGCAGCAGGACGCGGTCAATACCCGAGTGCGCGCCGGGACCTCGGAACTGGCGATGCTGGAAAGCCGCTACGCCGGACCCGAATGGGTGGCTTCCGCCGCGGAACTGAACAAGACGCTGGGCTCGCTGCCGATGGTGGACGGCAACCAAGTGGAGCTGCTGCCCGGCTACCCCGACTCCATCAAGGCGATGGCCGAGGCGGTCCGCGGCGCAAAGTCCTTCGTCAACGCCGAGTTCTACATCATGAGCTCGGACCACGTCACGGACGATCTGCTGACTGCGCTGGAAGAGGCCGCCGAGCGCGGCGTCGAGGTCCGTGTCCTGTTCGATCACCTTGGCACGCTTCGCATCAAGGGCTATAGCAAGCTGATCGCCCGGCTCAAGGCCAGCAAGATTCGCTGGCGGCCCATGCTGCCGCTCAACCCGCTGCAGGGGCAGTGGCGCCGACCGGACCTGCGCAACCACCGCAAGATCATGGTGATCGACGGCGAGATCGCCTTCACCGGATCGCAGAACCTGATCGAGCCCTCCTACAACAACCCCAAGCACCGCAAGATCGGCCGCGAATGGGTCGAGCTGATGGCCTGCCTGCGTGGACCGATCGTCACCACGCTCAACGTCGTCTTCGCCACGGACTGGCTCAGCGAGACCGACGAATCCATTGAGGAACAGCTCGCGCACCGGCCCGAACTGCACGCCGGCAACATCACCGCCCAGGTGGTGCCCAGCGGCCCCGGCTTCATCACCGAAAACAATCTGCGGCTCTTCAACACGCTGATTTACTCGGCTCAGCGCAAGATCTCGATCTGCAGCCCGTACTTCGTCCCTGATGACTCGCTGCTGTATGCGGTGACGACGGCGGCGCAGCGCGGCGTCGACGTCGAACTCTTCGTCTCGGAAAAAGGCGACCAGTTCCTGGTCCACCACGCCCAGCAGTCCTACTATGAGGCGCTGCTTGAAGCCGGGGTGCGGATCTACCTCTACAAGGCCCCCTTCGTGCTGCACGCCAAGCACTTCACGATCGACGACGACGTTGCCGTGCTGGGTTCCAGCAACATGGACATGCGCTCCTTCTCGCTGAACCTGGAGGTCTCGGTGATGCTCCTGGGGGAGGACATCGTGCGGCGGATCAGCGCCGTGGAGGACACCTACCGGGGCATTTCGCGCGAGCTTACGCTCGAGGACTGGATGAAACGTCCGATGGGCGTCAAATACGTGGACAACGTCGCGCGGCTGACGGCCACCCTGCAGTAGCCGGGGCCGGCGGGACAGCCGACTCAGCCCGTGGGAAACCCGGCGCCGAGCGTCGAGAGGACGCCGAACGCTTTGGTCCGGATTTCGTCGTACTCCTCCTGCGGGGTCGAGTCGGCGGTGACAGCGCCGCCGACGCCGAGACTCAGTTCCGCGGCACCCTCGCCGAGGGCGCTGACCACGAGGGTCCGGATTGCCACGGCGAGGTCGGCGGCCCCGTTCAGGGAGAAGTAGCCGATCGCCCCGGAGTACACGCCGCGCGGCGCGGCCTCCAGCCGGTCCAGGATGGCCATGGTGCTGACCTTCGGCGCGCCGGTCATCGAACCCGCGGGGAAGCAGGCCGCAACCGCCTCGGCCCGCGGCATCCCGGGCCGCAGCCGGGCATCGATGGTGCTCACCATCTGGTGCACGGTGGCGTAGCTCTCGATCGCGCACAGCCGGCTGACGGCCACCGAACCCGGGACGGCGAAATGGCTCAAGTCGTTGCGCAACAGGTCCACGATCATGATGTTTTCCGCCCGGTCCTTGGCCGAAAACTCCAGCTCCTGGCGCAGGGCGGCATCCGTGCCTGGATCTGTGTCCCGGCGGCGCGTGCCCTTGATCGGCTCGGCCCGCATCCTGCCGTCCGCGGCAATCTGCAGGAACCGCTCCGGCGACGTGCTCGCCACGGCGAGCCCGCCGAACCGCAGGAAGCTGGCGAACGGGGCCGGGTTCCGGCGCCGCAGGTCCAGGTAGGCCGGCCAAGGATCCAAGCCCTGAGGCCCCGCGGGCGAGGCAGCCGTGAGCACCGTGGTCAGGCAGACCTCGTAGGTGTTTCCTTCCGCGATCTCACGCTGGGCCTCGGTGACCTTCGCCTTGTAGCCGGCTTCCGAGTCCCGGGCGGCGAAGCGCGGGGCGGTGGTTTGCGGGGCGTTGACAGGCTGGGCCGGGGAGGCGTGAGCGGCCGCTTGCGCCGACGCGGCCGCGGTGACGGCCGTGCGTGCCGTCTCAAGCCAGTCCCCGGCGTCGGGTGCGTCCAGGGTCAGCAGCCAGGCAGTGCCCTCGGCATGGTCAAGGACCACGGCACGGCCGGCGAAGATCAGGCACGCGTCCGGGGTGGCGGCCGTGACGTCGTTCCCGCCGGTTTCGCGCTTGAGCTCGTAGCCGAGGTACCCGAGCCAGCCCAGGGTGAACTCGCACGGGTAGGCCTCGGGTGCGCGGAGCGCGCGGCGGCCCCACACGCCGTCGAGCCAGCGGAAGAACGGGCCATCGGTGGTCACGGTGGCCTGGCCCGTGCTGACGCGGGTCCGTCCGGAACTGTGCCGGACGGCCTGGCCGAAGCGGCCGCCGTCGTCGGCCAAAATGCTGAAGCGGCTCCGCTCCGCTGCCTCCGGGGCCAGCCCTGCCGGGTCCAGGGAGGAGTCGAGCCACACGGCGTTGGGTGAACCGCCAAAGAGCGCCGCAAACAGCTGCCCGGCCTCGGGCCGGGCCTCGATCCGTTCTGCCAGCAACTGCAGCCCGCGCCGGGCGGCGAGTTCGGGCAGCAGGGCGGGGGCGACGGCGGGAAGGTACTGAAGGGCTTGCAGGACGTCGTCCGGGGCGGTGCCGTCCGCCAGGTTGAGCACGTGCAGATCCGCGCGGGACGGGACGTCATCGGCCGCCAGCCACTCCGCTTCCTGGGCCGCCCATTGATCCCAGAAGGGCTCGTAGGTCTCGCCGTCCCGGGCCAGGGCTCTGGCCCGGCGGTCCGCGTCGGAGGAGTCCGCCCAGATCACGGCGTCCAGCAGGGGCACTGCGGCCGCCGCGGCGGCACCGACGCCCTCCACCAGGACGATTTCGGCCGGGCGTGTGGTGCGGGCCTCGCCGTCGTAGTGCCGTGCCCAGTCCCAGCTGACCCATTCCGCGTTCTCCCCGCGCCGCAAGGGCGAAAGCACGGTGGTGACGTAGCGTTCGATCCCCGCCGCCAGCCCGTTCCAGCCGGGATAGATGTCCTCGAGGTGAAAGAGTGAGACCTTGTGGTGCTCCCTCAACCGCGCCGCCAGTTCGATGGCCAGGGTGGTCTTGCCGGAGCCGGAGCGCCCGTCGATTGCGATGATGACGGGTGCGGGGCTCATGAAATAGAGCGTACCGGCTGCTGTGCCTTGGGTTGATCACTGCCGTGATGTTGCCCGTCCTGCCGCTCAAGCTCGGTGCGTACGTGCTGCACAATCCCCGGAAGGGAGGCCCGGATGAGGTTCCAGGTGGTGTCGAAGTCGGTGTGGCCGCCGTACCACGGGTCCTCGATGCCCTGCTCCAGCGGGTCCTCGTCGGCCACGGCGGGGTCGAAGCTGCGGAGCATGCGGATCTTGGCCAGCGAGACCCGGTCCGGTGCTGCCTGCCGGAGCCAGCCGTAGTGGTCGACGTCGAGGGCCAGGATCAGATCCCGGCTCGCGAACCATTCGGGCCGCCATTCGCGCGCCACGTGGCGGTCCGAAGCGATGTTCTGCGCCGTGAGTTTGCGCGCTGCCCGGGGATCGATGGGCCGGCCGGCCTCATACGCGGTGGTGCCGGCGGAATCGACCACGGCCCCCGTGAGGCGCCCGGCCCGGAATGCCTCCGCCAGCATAAGTTCCGCCATCGGGGACCGGCAGATGTTTCCGGTGCAGACCGCGATGATCCGGTACTGGCTCGACATTGAGGTCATAGCTAAGCATGAACGATCCCGGGTCTCTTGGCTAGCTGGCCGCCGCGAAGTATTACAAAAGATGTCAACTGACTTTTACTTGTTGTCATGCCCGGGCCCGGGTGCGGCCGGGCCCAGCCCAAGGTGCCGGACCAGCGCGTCGAGGACCGGCAGCTGGCCCTTGACCAGCCTGGACCGGGCTGCGGGCTCGGTGGTCCATTCCGCGCGGTCGATCTCGGGGAAGCTGGCGATCGTGCCGGATCCCCTCGGCCACTCCAGCTCGAAGGTGTTGCTCACGATGCGTTCGGGCTGGAAGTCCGTTTCCGCCGTGAAGACCGTGATGATCTTGCCGGAGGGCTGGCGGAAGTCGCCGAGCCGGTGGTAGTCGGCGGCGGGTGCCGGTGTGCCGATTTCCTCCGCGAACTCGCGGTGCGCGGCCGCCAGGGGGTCCTCGTCGGCGAGGTATTCCCCCTTGGGGATGGACCAGCCGCGGGCGTCCTTGCGGGCCCAGAACGGTCCGCCCATGTGGGCTATCCAGAGCTCAAGCTGCGGTGTGCTGCCGGATGGCGGCGCCCCGCCGGGCGGGGATGCACCCCTTAGTCGGTACAGCAGAAGGCCGGCGCTGCGAACGGTCATGGCTCCCTCCTGCCCCAAGGGTATTCCCCCAGTGCTTGAGCGGCCGCGATCAGGCCGCCGGCCCCCACAGCGCCTTGCGGAGCAACCCCTTGAGGGTTGCGATCTCCGGGGCGCTGAGGCCGGCCAGGGCGGCGGATTCCGCGTCCCGCGCCGCGGCCTCGGCCCGCCGGAAGAGGGCTTCCCCCTCCGGGGTCGAGGAAACAATCTTGGCGCGCCGGTCCAGCTTCCCGGGCGCCCGGATCACCAGCCCGCGCTTCTCCAGCTCGTCGATCAGGGCGACAATCTGGCTCGGGTCCAGGCTGAGGAACTCGGCCATCTCCCGCTGGGTTGGTTCCAGCCCGCTGTTGGCCAGGGCCAGCACCGAATAGGAGCGCTCCTTGAGATCGAACGCGGCCAGGGCGCGGTTGTTCAGGACCGACCCGCCGGCATGCAGCTTGGCCAGCAGGAAACCCGCGTCCACGCTGATGGTTGCCGCCGTGAGCTTCTCCGCAGGCTCGGTGCCCGGCTCGTCGTCAACTTCGGTCGCCATGCCCAACTCCAATAGTCCAAAAAATAAATCGTTGACTTTTTCAACTATCCATATTTTCATGGATACAGAACAGCATCCCATGCCGCGGGGCCGGATGCACAAGGCAGCTAGCAAAGGAGCGGCAATGAGCCTGTCAGGAAAAGTAGCAATCGTCACCGGAAGCGGACGGGGCCTCGGCCTGGCCTACGCCCGGGAACTGGCCCGCCAGGGCGCCGCCGTCGTCGTCAACGATGTGGACGCCGAGGTCGCCGCCGACGCTGTCCGGACGATTCAGTCCGACGGCGGCCGCGCAGCCGCCGTCGTCGCCCCGGTGGGCAGCTCCGACGTCGCCAAGAAGCTCGTGCAGGCGGCCGTCACGGAGTTCGGCCGGCTGGACATCCTGGTCACCAACGCCGGCATCCTGCGGGACAAGAGCCTGCTGAAGATGACGGACGAGGACTTCGACGCCGTGATCAACGTCCACCTGCGCGGCACCTTCACCTGCGCCCGGGAGGCCTTCGGCTACTTCAAGGAGCACGGCATTCCCGGCCGCATCATCACCATCGGCTCCCCGACGGGCCAGCGCGGCAACTTCGGCCAGACCAACTACGCCGCCGCGAAGGCCGGAATCGTGGGCATGGTGCGCACCTGGGCGCTGGAAATGAAGAAAGCCGGCGTCACCGCCAACGCCGTCATTCCCGTGGCCGCCACCGCCATGACCAAGACCGTCCCGTACTTCCAGAAGGCCGTCGAGGCCGACGAGCGCGGCGAGGCGATGCCGGCCTTCTTCCGCCACGACCTCGGGTTTGGCACGGCCGGCGACGTCGCCGGGCTGGTGGCCTTCCTGGCCTCCGACGCTGCCGCCGGCGTCACCGGCCAGGCAATCGGAGCGGGCGGTGACCGGCTGCAACTCTGGACCCACCCCGACGCCGCCGCCACCGAATACCGCGAGGGCGGCTGGGGCTACCAGGATCTCGTGGACAACTTCGGCGCGCTCTTCGAGGACAAGCTGCAAAGCGTCGGCGAGGACTTCCTGCCCCTGCCGGCGGAACTGCAGCCCGAACCGGCGGAGGTCCGCTGACATGGCTGCCCAGCGCTACGAACCCGGCATCGATGCCGCCTCACTCGATGCGATCGACATGCACGTCCACCTCGAAGTGGACGGCCACGGCCACGAGTCCCTTCCGGCGGCCCTGACCGAGGCCTCCGCCAAGTACTTCAAGGCCGAGGACCGCAGCCCTTCGCTGGACCGGATCGCCGAGGTCTACCGTGAACTGAACGTGGCCGCCGTCGTATTCACCGTCGACGCCCGGACCCAGCTCAAGCACGAGCCCAACAGCATCCCGGACCTCATTGCCGGGGCGGCGCGGAACAACGACGTCCTGATCCCCTTCGGGAGCGTGGACCCCCGCACCGGCGCCGAGGCGATCCAGGGCGCCAAGCACCAGGCAATCGACCTCGGCGCGCGCGGGTTCAAGTTCCACCCGAGCCTGCAGGGTTTCGACCCCTCCAACGAGCAGTTCTACCCGCTCTGGGAAACCCTGCAGGAACTGCGCCTGCCGGCCATCTTCCACACGGGACAGAACGGCATGGGGGCCGGGCTCCCGGGCGGGTACGGCATCAAACTGGCCTACTCCAACCCGCTCCTGCTCGACGCCGTGGCCGCGGACTTCCCGGACCTGCAAATCATCATGGCCCACCCCTCGGTGCCGTGGCAGGACGAGGCCAACTCGATCGCCACACACAAGGCCAACGTGTTCATCGACCTCTCCGGCTGGTCCCCGAAGTACTTCCCGGAGTCCCTGGTCCGGATGGCCAACTCGGTCCTGCAGGACAAGGTCCTGTTCGGCACCGACTTCCCGCTCATCACCCCGCAGAAATGGCTGGGCGCCTTCGCGGACCTGCCGCTGAAGGACGAGGTCCGGCCCAAGATCCTCAAGCACAACGCCGTCCGCCTGCTCGGGCTCGGTGGCTGAGGTGTCCGTGGAAACCGCGCCCCAGACAACAGCCCAGGAGCGCCTCTACGGCGTCTGCGACTACTACGACGCCGAATCCCTCCTCACCGACGCGGAGCGGAAAGTGCTGGGGCGGCTGCGGGAGTTCCTGGACACCCAGGCCCGGCCGCTCCTGGCCGACTACTGGGAGCGCGGCGAGTTCCCGGACCAGCTCGTGCGGCCGCTGATCGATCTGGACCTCATGGAACCGGCGGAACTGACCGGCGCCCCGGGTGCGGGTCAGACGCCGGCCCGGGGCATCTACCAGGGCTTCCGGATCTTCGAACTCGCCCGCACGGACGCCTCGCTGGCCACCTGGTACACGGCCCAGGCCGGGCTGTTCCGGACCGCCATCCGGGTCGGGGCCTCCGCGGAACAGCAGGCCGAATGGATGCCCAGGGTCATCGACTTCTCGCTCAAGGGCGTCTTCTCGCTGACCGAGCCGGAATCCGGCTCCGACATCGCCGGCGGACTCGCGACGACGGCCCGCAGGGAAAAGGGGCGTGAGGCCGGCCCGGACGGCGACACCTGGGTCCTGGACGGCGCCAAGCGCTGGATCGGCGGCGCGGCAACGGCCGACGTCCTTGCCGTCTTCGCCCGCGACGTCGCCGACGGCCAGGTCAAGGCTTTCCTCGTGGACCGCGAGGCGCCCGGCGTGACCCTGGAGAAGATCCACGGCAAGACCGCGCTGCGGATGATGCAGAACGCCCACATCACCCTCAACGGCGTCCGCGTCCCCGAGGCCAGGCGGCTCCACAACGTGAACTCGTTCCGGGACGTGGCGGCGATGCTGCGGGCCATGCGCTCGGACGTCGCGTGGATCGCCGCCGGCATCGCGGCAGGAGCTCTCGAAGCCGCGCTGCGCTACGTCTCCGGGCGCCGGCAGTTCGGCCGCCCGCTCGCGTCCTTCCAGCTCGTCCAGGAAAAGCTCGCCCGGATGCTCGGCAACGTCACCTCGGCGCTGTCCCTGGTGGTCCGGCTGACCGAACAGCAGGAGAAGGGCATCTACCGGGACCAGGACTCGGCCCTGGCCAAGATGCAGACCTCTCTGCTGATGCGCGAGACCGTGGCGCTGGCCCGCGAAGTGGTGGGCGGCAACGGCATCACGCTCGCGGCCGACGTCGCACGGTTCCATGCCGATGCCGAGGCCGTCTACTCCTATGAGGGGACCCACGAGATCAATGCCCTGATCGTCGGCCGGGCCCTCACCGGCCACAGCGCCTTCACCCACTGACGCTCTTTACCCGCTGACGGCGTTCCGCCGTCGTCGTACAACCAAACCCAACCGCTCCAGGAGCCAAAGATGCCCAACCTCGTCGTCGACTTCGACAAACTCCTCACCCTCGCCGGCACCGACCTCGGCGCCACCGACTACCGCGAAATCACCCAGGAACAGATCAACAAGTTCGCCGACGCCACGGGCGACGACCAGTGGATCCACGTGGACCCGGAACGCGCCAAGGACGGCCCGTTCGGCGCCCCGATCGCCCACGGCTTCCTCACCCTCTCGCTCATCATCCCGTTCTGGGGCGAGCTGTTCGACGTCGACGGCGTCACCACCAAGGTCAACTACGGCCTCGATAAGGTCCGCTTCACCTCCCCCGTCAAGGTGGGTTCGCGCATCCGCATGCGGGCCACCATCGCGGAAGTCACCGAGGTCAAGGGCGGCGCCCAGATCAAGGTGGCCAACACGATCGAGATCGAAGGCCAGGAACGCCCGGCCGTCGTGGCCGAGTTCCTCGCCCGCTTCTACAAGTAAACCGCCACACCCCTTCACCATCCCCCCTCTGCCATAAGGAACAACGATGTCCCAAATTTCGCAGTTGCAGGCCATGGACGCGGGTACGCGTCGCCGTGAAGCACGGACCGTCATTGCGTCCAGCTATCTCGGCAGCACCATCGAGTACTACGACTTCCTGCTCTATGCCACGGCCGCCGCGGTGGTCTTTCCCAAGGTGTTCTTCTCCGGCGCGGACGAATGGGTGGGGGTGGTGGCCGCGTACGGGACGTTCGCCGCCGGCTACGTGGCACGGCCCCTCGGCGGCATCATCTTCGGCCACTTCGGCGACCGGCTGGGACGCAAGAACATGCTGATTGTCTCGATGCTGGTCATGGGCATCGCCTCCACCCTGATCGGACTGGTGCCCGGCGCCGCGGTGGCCGGAGCCTGGGGTGCCGTGATGCTCGTGATCCTCCGGGTCTGCCAGGGCATTGCCGTCGGAGGGGAGTGGGGCGGCGCCGCCCTCATGGCGCTGGAGCATTCGGAATCGGGCAAGCGCGGCTTCGCGGCTTCGTTCGTCAACGCCGGCGCCCCCACCGGCGCGGTGCTGGGCACCCTGGTGATGGGCGCGTTCGCGGCCCTGCCCAACGAGCAGTTCCTGGCCTGGGGCTGGCGCGTGCCGTTCCTGCTGTCCTTCGTCCTGCTGGGCATCGGCATGTTCGTCCGGCTCAAGGTCTCCGAAAGCCCCATCTTCAAGGCGGCACTGGAACAAGAGAAAGCCGAGCGGGAACAGGCCGAACGGGACAACACCCAGCGGACGGTGCCGGGCAGCGCGCCGGTGCGCCGCGAGATTCCCCTCCTGCAGGTCCTGCGCCGGCCCAAGACCCTGATCTTCACCATGCTGGCCGGCGCGGCCGGGTTTGCGCTCCAGGTGGTGCTGGCCACGTTCTCCGTGACCTACGCCGTGTCCAAGGGTGCGGACCGGCAGGGCATTCTCTACGCCTTCGCGGCCGCCTCCTTCGTGTCCATCGCCTTCGTGATCATGGGCGGCCGGCTCTCCGACAAGCTGGGACGGCGGCCCGTCATGATCGGCGGCCTGGTGCTCTTCATCCTGTACCTCACGCCGATGTTCCAGCTCCTGTCCTCCAACAACATCGGGCTGATCTTCGTGGCCTTCGCCGTGGGCCTCATGATCCATTCCACCCTGTTCGGCCCGCTCGCGGCGTTCGTGTCCGAGCAGTTCGGAACCACATCGCGCTACACCGGCGCCTCGCTGGGCTACCAGCTCGCCACGCTCCTCGGCGCGGGATTCACGCCGGGCATCGTGGCGCAGATCTTCAAGGATTCCGGACAGGACACCGCCGCCGTGGTCTGGTACCTGGCCATCATGTCCGTCGTGTCGATCGTCTTCATCCTGCTGACGCGAGAGCCCAAGAACAACGATCTGCAGACTGTCCGGTCCTAACCAGGCCCGCTGGCGCTACCGTCTAACTAGAAAGGATTTTCCGTGGAGAATTTTGGCATCGGCTCGTGGCTGCAACGGCGCCGCCCGAAGTCGGGCACCAAGACCGCAATCATCGCCGGGGAACGCAGTCTCAGCTACAGCGAGCTCGCGGGACGCTCCACCCGGCTCGCCAACGCCCTCCGGGACCGCGGCGTAATCAAAGGCGACAGAGTGGCCTACCTGGGCGAAAACGATCCCTCCTTCCTGGAGACCCTCTTCGCCGCCGGCCTGGCAGGTGCCGTCTTCGTCCCGCTGAACACCCGGCTCGCGCCGCCCGAGATCCAGTTCCAGCTCCGGGACAGCGGCGCTGTCGTGCTGGTCCACTCGGAGGCGCTCGCGGTGCTCGCGGAACGCGGCTCGGCGGAGACGGCCGTGGGTTCGCGGATCGTCGTCGACGAGTCGACAGCGCCAGCCGAAACGGTGCCCGATTCAACGCTGCCCGATTCAACGCTGCCCGATCCAACGCTGTCCGACGGCGGGGCCGACGGCGGCGCTGGCCGGGGAACCGCCGTGGAGGCGTATGAGGCCGTCATTGCGTCCGGTGCGGCGCTGGCGCCGGACGAGCCCGTGGGCCTGGACGACGCCGCCATGATCCTCTACACCTCCGGAACCACCGGAAACCCCAAAGGCGCGCTCCTGACCCACGGCAACATCACGTGGAACTGCGTCAACGTGCTGGTCGATTTCGACTTTGCCTCCACCGACGTGGCTCTCATGATCTCCCCGATGTTCCACGTCGCCTCCCTGGACATGGGCGTCCTGCCCACGCTCCTCAAAGGCGGCACCGTGATATTGGAGGCCAAGTTCGATCCCCGCCGGACACTCGAGCTGATCCAGCAGCACCGCGCAACGACCATCAGCGGGGTGCCCACGACCTACCAGATGCTGTGCGAGCACCCGGACTGGGACGCCACGGACCTCAGTTCGCTGAACAAACTGACCTGCGGCGGATCCGCGGTGCCGATGCGGGTCCTGGAAGCCTACGAGCGGAGGGGGCTGCGCTTCTCCAACGGCTACGGCATGACCGAGACGGCACCGGGCGCCACTACGCTGCCGGCGGCGAGGTCCCGGGACAAGGCCGGGTCCTCCGGACTGCCGCATTTCTTCACCGATGTCCGGGTGGCCGATCCCCTCGACCCGGCGTCCGGGCCCGCTGCGCCCGGAATGGTGGGGGAGATCCAGATCAAGGGTCCCAACGTCATCCACCAGTACTGGAACCGGCCCGAGGCCTCGTCGGACTCCTACACAGGGGACGGCTGGTTCAAGTCCGGCGACATGGGCTACAAGGACCCGGACGGTTTCGTGTTCATCTCCGACCGGCTCAAGGACATGATCATCTCCGGCGGGGAGAACATCTATCCCGCCGAGGTGGAGCAGGCGATCGCCGAGCTCGACGCCGTCGGAAGCGTCGCGGTGATCGGGGTGCCGGACGAGAAATGGGGCGAGGTGCCGCGGGCCGTGGTGCTGTTGCGGGAGGGCGCCCGGCTCACGGAAGAACAGCTGCGCTCCCACCTGGAGGGCCGGCTGGCGAGGTACAAGATCCCCAAATCAGTCGTCTTCGTGGACGAGATGCCCCGGACAGCGAGCGGCAAGATCCGGAAAGCGGACCTCCGGAAGCTGGCGCCCGGCCACGTCTGACAGGGGAGCGGTCCCGGACGGTGAGCCGGCCGCCGGTGCCGGGACGCCGGCGGCCGCGGTGCCTAGTGGATTGCGGCCAGCAGGACGCCGACGCCGACGAAGAGCCCGCCGAACGTCCGGTTCAGGACCTTTTGTCCGCGGGCGTCGCGGGTGAAGCGCTGAAAGGACCGGGCCGCAGCCGCGAAGAAGAACCACATGACCGCCACGTCGATCACGATCACGGTAGCGGCCAGGACCAAGTACTGCGGCAGCAGCGGCTGCTCCGGCCGGATGAACTGCGGCATGAAGGCCAGGAAGAAGACCACGGCTTTGGGGTTGAGCAGATTGACCCAGAGGCCACGGCGGAACATGGACAGGCCCGGCTCGTTGCGCAGGGCCGCGGCCTTCTCCTGGTCCAGGTCCGGCTTGTGCAGGAACTGCCGGATGCCCAGGTAGACCAGGTAGGCGGCGCCGGCGTAGCGGATCACGTTGAAGGCAACCGGTGAGCTCGCCACGAGCACCCCGACGCCGAGGGCCACGATCAGGATGTGCACAACGAGGGCGGCCTGCTGGCCCAGGATGCCCCAAAGGGACCGGCGGAATCCCGAGTTCAGGGAGTTGCTCATGGTGTTGATGGCGCCCGCGCCGGGAGTGAAGCTGATCAGGACGCCGGCGCCGGCCAGGGCCAGCCAAAGGGAGGGTTGCACCAGGTAAGTTTACGGTCCCGGCCGTGGCGGGTCCGATTGATGACGGGAGTCAGTCGCGGCGGAGGCCGTAGCTGAGAATCATGTTGCCTTTGCTGGTCTGCTGGGACGACTGCAGCTCCAGCCGGGTGAGGGCATCGCCGTCGTTGAACAGCCGCCGCCCGCTGCCCGCGATCACCGGATGGACGATCAGCATCAAGGTGTCGAGCAGCCCGGCGAACAGCAACTGGTGGACCAGCGAAATGCTGCTGAAGATCCCGATTTCGCCGCCGTCACTGTTCTTCAGAGCCGCGACGAAGTCTTCCAGCGGGCCCTCGACCAGGCGTGAATTTTGCCATTCCAGCTCGCCGGTCAGGGTGCGGGACGCGACAAATTTCGGCAGCGGATTGATGAATCCGGCAAAGTCCGCGTCGCTTTCGGCGTTGGGCCAGTATTCTGCCCATTGCTGGTAGCCCACGCGGCCGAGGAGCGCGGTGTCGATCCGGCCCATCATCTCGGCCATCCCGGCGCCGAGCTCTTCGTCGAAGCTGTCGAATTGCCACTTGAACGGGTCTTCAACCACGCCGTCCACAGAGCAGAAAAGGCCGGCCGTCAATTTGCGCATGGGTTTCTCCTTGCCGTGGGTCTCCAGTGCAGATATCTAATGCACCCTATCCGCAGACCCGGAAGCAGGGAATGGCTGCAGACAACTCGACGGCGAACGCCCCGGAGGCCGGCCGTGCCGCCAGCATCGCGGGCCTTGGGCGTGCAAGGAGCGCGCCCAAGACCCGCTAAGGGTTAGCCGTTGGACGTGTAGCCATCCGTGGCGGTGTCCCCGGGGCCGCCATGGCCGCCGCCGGGGCCGCCCTGGCCTTCCTGGGTTGCGGTCACCGTGAAGTTCGCATCCAGCAGGACGGTGGCGCGCGTGCCGTCCGCCTTCGTGATGTGGGCTTCGTAGGTGGCGCCGTCGGCGTCGGTCTCCATCCGCTCGATCGCCGCATCCGGCTGGGCGGCCTTTACCGCCGCCTCGACCTTCGTGGCGGTGTCGCCGGTGAGAACCTCCTCCGTCTTTCCGTTGGCCTGGTGCGGGCCGCGCTGGCCCCCGGTGCCATAGCCGTCGGTGGCTTGGGTCGAGGACGAGCTGCCGGTGGAATCGGCAGCCATCGCGGGGATGGCCGATGCGCCGATGGCGCCGCCGCCGATCACCGCAGCGAGCATAATGCCCGCGGTGGTCTTATTGATCTTTGCCATGCTGAAACTCCTTTGCTGGGGCCCGGGCTTCCGGGCCGGCCGAGGATTCGGCCTGTACCCAGCCTCAGGCGCGGAGTTATGGCTGCACTTTCGGCGGCCTGTGCCGGTGCTGTGACCACGGCCGCCGCTCACGCCCGGGCGATGACCTCGCCGTTGGGAATCAGGAACCAGCCGTCATCGGTGGAGCCCCACCGGTGCCAGCCCGCGGAAATCCGGGCCAGGTCCGCCTCGCTGGCCAGGCCGTACTCGAGCGCTTGGTCGGCAAAGGACGAATGCAGCACCCGCTCGCCCCACACCCGGGCCTGCCAGCGCCGCTCATGCCCAGTGGCGTAGAGCCAGTTGCTGCTGGACGGCGCCACATCCGTGAAGCCGGCGGCCTGCGCCCAGGACACGAGCCGGCGGCCGGCGTCGGGCTCGGCGCCATTGCGGCGGGCGATCCGCTGGTAGAGCTCCATCCAGTCGTCGAGTTCGGGGATGGCCGGGTACCAGCTCATGCCGTGGAAGTCGGCGTCGCGCACCGCCACTATCCCGCCTGCCTTGGCCGCCCGCCGCATCTCCCGCAGCGCCGCGACGGGGTCCGTGAGGTGCTGGAGGACCTGATGGGCGTGGACGACGTCGAAGGATTCGTCCGGGAAATCGAGGTCGTAGATGTTGCCGGCGGCAAAGCCGACATTGTCCACGCCGCGCTCGACGGCGAGGGCCGCGGCCTGGGCGATGATGTCGGGGGAGCGGTCCAAGCCTGTGACCCTGCCCGGCGCCACCAGCTCCGCGAAGTCGCAGGTGATGCTGCCAGGCCCACAGCCGACGTCGAGGACGGAGGTCCCGGGCATCAGATGCGGGAGCACGAACGCTGCCGAGTTTTCCGCCGTGCGGGAGGCATGGGCACGGACCACCGACTCGTGGTGGCCGTGCGTGTACACATCGTCAGGCTGCTGCGCACTCATAATGGAACGCTACCCTCCCTCGCCCGGAAAAGGGTGGACCCCCAACTGCCCGCCATTCCCGACAAGTGCCGGGGTAGCGCAGCGATGAGGCAGGCCCCGCCCAGACGGTGGGATTGGATCTGGGCGGCCAAGGCAGGGCATGCACGTGGGGCCAGCCGCCCAGGCGGCGCAAACGCTGCACCACAGATTTCCATTCCGAGGGAAGGCTTACGAGCTGCAAATCGGGCTGGCTCCTACGCCTTGATCTGGACCCGCAGGTATCAGTGGGGCTGACCGTCAATTTAGGCGGCCGGATCCGTCTACCGCCGTCAAACGACCGCGGCCGTGGCGGTGGAGGTCTTCGCGGTGGTGGTGTAGCCGGTCTTGGTTCCGGTGACGGTGACGGTGAGGGTCTTGCCCGCTTGGGCTGCGGCGGGTTTGTATGTTGTGGCGGTCGCGCCGGTGATGGCGACGCCGTTGGCTTTCCACTGATACGTCAGGGTCACCGGTGATGGTCCCCAGGTTCCCGGCGTCGCGGTAAGGGTCGAGCCGACCTTAGCCGTGCCCGTGATGGTCGGTACAGGCGCTACGAGGGAGCCTTTCGCGACCACTGCCGTGGCGGTGGAGGTCTTCGCGGCGGTGGTATAGCCGGTCTTGGTTCCGGTGACGGTGACGGTGAGGGTTTTGCCGGCGTCGGCTGCAATTGGCTTGTATGTTGTGGCGGTCGCGCCGACGATGGCGACCCCGTTGGCTTTCCACTGATACGTCAGGGTCACCGGTGACGGTCCCCAAGTCCCCGGCGTCGCGGTCAGGGTCGAGCCGACCTTAGCCGTGCCCGTGATGGTCGGTACCGGCGCTGTCAGGGAGCCTGCGGCGACGGCGGCAGTTGCCTTGGAGACCTTGGCAGTGCTGGGGTACCCGGCCTTGCCTCCGGTTACCTTCAGGGTGATGGTCTTGCGGTAGTCGGCGGCAAGCAGCGTGTAGGTGTTCTTCGTGGCACCGGTGATGGCGGTTCCGGAGCGGAACCACTGGAAGCCCAGTACGTCCGGCGTCGGTGACCAGGTCCCAGTCACCGCTGTCAGGGTCCGGCCCACCTGGGGAGTCCCGGAGATGCCTGGTACAGGAGTTGAGGACCAAATCCAGCCCATGTTGAGGGTGTAGGTCTTGCCCCAGCTTGCCCAGCCGCCGCTGTAGCCATAGATCTTGATGTAGGCGCGGCCAGCAGAGAGGCTGATTTGTTGGCTGGCGAGCCAGGTACCGTCAGCGGCGGAGCCGTCGAGGTCGAAGTTGTAGAGGTTGGTGCCGTTGGCGTTGTAAATGCTGACGGTGTAGGTGGGTCCGGTTCCGAGCCCGGCGGGGAACTTGAAGTTCAGGCCGACCCGGCCTG
>NZ_JBFTLP010000014.1:0-96341 GCF_056396505.1 Arthrobacter sp. 05T410
GCCTTGCCGGCGAAATCATCGACGCACTCGGCCAGCAAACAGTCACTGTCGTGGGGACGAACGCGGCCACGATCGTGCTGCCCCAACTGGCCCGGATGCTCGCCGACATCCGCGAGTCCCGGGACACCGTCTTCACCCGGGTCGAGGCCATCGCCCTCGCCCGCCGTCGTTGCGACACCCTCTACGCCATGTTGCGCGACGGCACTCTCTACGAACCACGGCTAAACCCCAGCGGCTTGACGAAAACCATAGAGGCACCCCCCGCAACTCTCCGGCAGTGGGCGAACACGGCAGCGCCGAACTCGGCACCACCGAATTCGCCGGCACCGGCAGCATCGGTAGAGACAAAGAAGGGAGGGTCTGTTTCACGTGAAACAGACCCTCCCGGAGAACTCAGCGAGTCGCGACCTAGCTGGGAGCTCCCGGCGTGAGGACGTCCATGATGCGGTTCAGGTCCTCGACGCTGGCGAACTCAATGCTGACACGCCCCTTGCGGGCACCAAGCGAAATCTTGACATTAGTATCAAGGCGGTCAGACAGCGACGACGCCAGGTAATCCAGTCGTTCGTGGCGGGCTCCGGCCCGCGGGATGTTGTTCTTGGCCGGCGAGGCGGGGCTCTGATACAGGGTCACAGCTTCTTCGGTCGCCCGGACCGACATGCCTTCTGAAACAATCTTCTGCGCCAGGCGTTCCATGGCCGCGGCGTCAGGAAGTGCCAGGAGTGCGCGGGCGTGCCCTGCGGAGATGACATTTGCCGCAACCCGGCGCTGCACCAGCGGGGGCAGCTTCAGCAGGCGCAGGGTGTTGGAAACCTGGGGCCGCGAACGTCCGATCCGGTCCGCCAGCTGCTCGTGTGTGGTGCCGAAGTCCTCGAGTAGCTGCTGGTAGGCCGCCGCCTCTTCGAGCGGATTCAGCTGGCTGCGATGCAGGTTCTCCAGCAGCGCGTCGCGAAGGAGGTCGTCATCGGTGGTGTCACGGACAATCGCGGGGATAGTTTCCAGGCCTGCGGCCTGTACTGCACGCCACCGTCGCTCACCCATGACGAGCTCATAGGGTTCGCCACCCTCCTCGGTTGAGGTACGGACCACAATTGGCTGGAGGACGCCAATTTCCCGCACAGAGTGCACCAGCTCCGCCATGTCATCCTCATCGAAGACCGAGCGGGGCTGCTTGCGGTTGGGATGGATGTCCGTGACCGGGATTTCGGCAAATCTGACGCCGGGCACCTCTACGAGGTCAACAGTTCCCTCGTCACCGTGCTCGGGCGTGGAGTCAAACGTCAGCTGTTCGCCGGCGTCGGATGCGGCCGCCTTGGCAGCAGCGGTCGCCGGCTTGGAGGCAGCCGACTTTCGGGCGGGAGTTTTCTTGGTCCCGGCAGCGGCAGCTGCGTCGGCTTTGTCGGCAGCAACGTCGGCTCCGGCAGCAGCGCTGGTTGCTTCAGTGGTGTCAACCGTGAGATCAGCGGAATCGTCGGCCTTGACAGGTGTGGACTCCGGCTCCCTTGCCAGCGCGGCCTTGGCGTCCGCGAGCGTCTCGGCGTCGGAGGCCTTTTTTCGGGCTTCAGGGAAGAAGAGGTCCACGGGCCGGGATGGGGCAGCACCGCTTCCGGAGGCATTAGCCGCGGCGGAACTTGGAATGAGTGCGCCAAGTCCACGGCCGAGGCCGCGTCGCTTATCGCTCATGGATAAATCCCTCCAGTGGAAGAGCCGGGATTCACCTGGCTCTGGTTAGTGCAATTCTTGAAAGATTCTAACGTTCCGCGATTTCCGCGGCGGCTTCCAGGTAGGACAGGGCACCGCTGGAAGAAGGATCATACGTCATGACAGTTTGCTGGTAGCTCGGCGCCTCGGAAATACGGACCGACCTCGGCACCACAGCGCCGAGCACCTGCTTCGGGAAGTGTTCCCGGACCTCGGCTGCCACCTGGGCGGCGAGGTTGGTGCGGCCGTCATACATGGTCAGCAGAATCGTGGAAACAACCAGATCAGCGTTCAGGTGCTTCTGGATCATCTCGATGTTCTTCAGGAGCTGGCTGAGACCTTCGAGGGCGTAGTACTCACACTGGATCGGGATGAGCACTTCGCCGGCCGCACAGAACGCATTGACCGTCAGGAGCCCGAGGCTCGGCGGGCAGTCGATGAAGATGTAGTCCAGCCGCTCCTCGCCATTCTTGGCGCGCTCCTTGGAGTACACATCGATTGCGCGGCGCAGCCGCTGCTCGCGGGCCACCAGGCTGACGAGTTCAATTTCGGCACCGGCAAGATGGATGGTGGCGGGCGCACAGATCAGGTTGTCGATGTCGGGGCACGGGGCCACGACGTCCTTCAGCGGGACATCATTAATCAGCACATCGTAGATGCTGTCGACATCGGCGTGGTGCTCAATTCCCAGGGCGGTGGAAGCGTTGCCCTGCGGATCGATGTCGATCACGAGCACGTTCAGGCCAGCGGCCGCCAGCGCGGCGGCGATGTTCACGGTCGTCGTGGTCTTGCCGACGCCGCCCTTCTGGTTGGAAACGGTGAAGATCCGGGTTTTCTCCGGTTTGGGGAGCTGCCGGCCGAGCAACCGCTCGCGGCGCTTGTTTTCGTGTGCGAGTTCGCGGGCGATGGGATTGGAATCGTCGATGGAATCCAGCACGTTCCCCGTGTGCGGAAGGGATGTTTCACGTGAAACACCGGCCATCCCGGTCGTCTTCGCAACCGAAGCCGTGTGATTTCCGGAGTAGTCAAAAGCTACTGCAGGAGCCGTAAACGCCCGTGCGGACCCCAGGGACACAAACGGCGGGATCCGTTGTGTGGAGGCTTCGCTACTGCTCACTATGACACGCTCACTCTCATTCGGCTCTTACTGCCGGTTACTAGCCTAACCTCTTCCCCTCAGACTCCCCGGGCACCGGGGCCGGTGCTAGGTAATCTTTTGAGGCTTGTTCACTACGATTCGCACAACGGTGGTGGGTTCCTCAAGCAGGTCTTCACCCACCACCACCACGGACGTCTGAATGCCGCCCAGTTTGCGGATAACCTTGGCGGCCTTTTCGATTTCCTCGCCGGCGCTGCGTCCCTTGATGGCGACGACTTCTCCCTTCCCGGCCAGGAGCGGAATGGTCAGCCCGGCGAGATTGGACAGCGCGGATACGGCGCGGGCAGTCACGACGTCGGCGTTCACGAGTCCCACTGCGAGTTCCGCGCGGGTGCGCATGATCGTGACGTTCTGGAGGCCAAGATCATCCACCACCTCCTGGAGCCAGATGACGCGGCGCTCCAGTGGTTCGATCAGCGTCAGTTCCAGATCCGGCCGCGCAATGGCCAGGCACAGGCCAGGCAGGCCGGCGCCGCTGCCGACGTCGGCGACATGGCTTCCGTGGGCAATCTGGCTCTCAATGACGGCGCAGTTAAGCACGTGCCGGCTCCAAAGCCGCGGCACCTCACGGGGCCCGATCAGGCCCCGCTCGGTCCCGGATGTCGCCAGGTGCTCGACGTAGCGTTTCGCCAGTTCCAGGCGGTCGCCGAAGATGGACTCTGCTGCCTTGAGTTCCGGCGCGGTAATTTCAACCATCAAGCTAGTCAACGGTTCAGTCTGCGGAGACAACGATGTGCCGGTCGGCGCCTTCGCCTTCGGACTCGCTCACGAGTCCCAAATCAGCGACGGCGTCATGCACGATCTTGCGTTCGTAGGCGCTCATCGGAGCCAGGGCAACTGCCTCACCGGAATCCTTCACAGCGGCGACGGCGTCTTCAGCGATCTTCTGCAGGTCGCCGGCGCGCTCGGCACGGTAGCCGTTGATATCCAGCACCAGGCGGGAGCGGTTCTCCGTCGCGGAGAGGACCGCGAGCCGCGTGAGCTCCTGGAGGGCCTCAAGGACTTCGCCGTCACGGCCCACCAGGCTGTCCAGCCCGGCGGCTTCCTCTTCGGCGACGATCGAGATGTAGGTGCGGCCGTTGCGGACCTCGATGTCGATGTCGCCATCAATGTCCGCGATATCCAGCAGTTCCTCGAGATAGTCCGCAGCGACGTCGCCTTCTTCTTCGAGGCGGCTGGCGGAAACACTCTTGCCGGTGCCGGTCTCCGCACCCTGTGACGAGTCGTCGGCCGCGCTCTGGGCGTCGTCCCGGTCGTCGTCAAACTCGGCGGAAATAGCGTGTTCGGTGCTCTCGGCGGACATTACTTCCTCTTCCTGTTCTTACGTTGCGGCTGGACGCGCTGGGTCTTGGCTTCGACGGCGGCCGCGGCGGAGGCTTCGGCCTCGGCGTCGACCTTCTTGCCGCCCAAAAGGGGCAGGGCGGGCAGGCCCTTGGCTGCCCGGCGCTCGGCGAGAGCCTTGGCCGCCGGCGATCCCGGCGTAGGCATCCGGCGGATCACGAAGAACTGCTGTCCCATGGTCCACAGGTTGGTGGTGGTCCAGTAGATCAGGACGCCGATGGGGAAGTTAATACCGCCCACACCGAAGACGACCGGCAGGATGTAGAGCATCATTTTCTGCTGGCGCATGAACGGGCTGGCCAGGGCCTCTTCGGACATGTTCTTGGCCATGATCTGCTTCTGCGTGATGAACTGCGAGGCCGTCATGGCCAGGATCATCACGATGGAGAGGATCCACACCGACACCACATTGCCGCCCGGAGGCGTGCCGTGCAGCAGCGTGGCGGACAGCGGGGCACCGAAGATGGTGGACTCGTCGAACTGCTTGACCTGCTCGGGGCTCATGGCGCCGATGCCCTGGCCGGTGGTGGCCGCCGCAGTGATGCCGGAGAGCACCTGGAAGAGCGCAAAGAAGAAGGGCATCTGGATCAGCATGGGCAGGCAGGCGGAGAACGGGTTGGTGCCGTGCTTCTTGTACAGCGCCATCTGTTCCTGCGCCATGGCCTGGCGGGAGAGCTGGTCCGTCTTGCCCTTGTACTTGTCCTGCATTTTCTTCAGGTCCGGCTGCAGGAGCTGCATCCCGCGCTGGGCCTTGATCTGCTTGACGAAGACGGGAATCAGGGCGGCGCGGATGACCAGCACCAGCCCGATGATGGCCAGGGTCCAGGTCCAGCCGCTGGCCGCCGGCATGCCAATGGCGCTGAGTCCGTCATGGAAGCCGACCATGATGGCTGAGACCAGCCATTTGAACGGGGCCAAGATTGTTCCAAAGATGTCCATACGATTCCCTATTCGTCAGGCCGCAGTGCGGCCTTCTCCATCAGGCTGAGCAGCCAGGTATATGTCCGGATTGTTCAGCACAACAATTGTGGGGGTGCGGCCCGCGGGCCATTCCCGATGCCCGGCGGGGACATGGTCCACACCACCGGCATTCCATGGATGGCAGCGCAACAGGCGCCTCGCAGCGAGCCAGCTTCCCTTCACCGCGCCGTGGACGGTGATCGCTTCAAGGGCATAGGCCGAACAGCTGGGGAAAAAACGGCAAACCTGGCCGTACAGCGGTGAGATCACCTTGCGGTACGCCAGGAGCAACAGGATGAGGACATCGCGGGGCAGGTTCCAGACTGCCCGGCCCAACCATGCTGCTGCGGATCTTGCAGGAGGGACGACGGCGGCAGTTGAGTTACGCACGCGGGGTCCCTTCCTGTGTCGTCTCGTTAGAACCTGGTGAAGCAGCCTGCGAAAGGCGGTTGCCCAGCCTTTTCATGGTCGTCTCCAAAGCGGCGTCATAGTCGGCAAGCAGCTGGTCCCAGCTGGCTCCCGCTGCGGCGGGCAGGGCCCGGACCACAATGGCGAACCCGCTGCCGTATTTCTGCAACGACAATGCACCGGCTTCTCTCAGTCTCCTCTTAACGAGGTTCCTGACAACAGCGTTCCCGACACTCTTGGAAACGATGAATCCGATCCGGCTTGGTTCATCGGCAGCGAGAGCTGCCGCATATAACACTACGTTCCGGCGTCCATTGCGGACACCGGAACGTACAGTTGTTGAAAAATCGGTTGATGTCCGCAGACGGTTCCTGGTGGCTAGCACCGTTCAACTCGCACAGGGATATGGACCGACGAGTCAGTTATTTAGGCCGACAGTTCGGTGCGGCCCTTGCCACGACGGGCTGCCAGGATGGCACGGCCGGCACGGGTACGCATACGAAGGCGGAAGCCGTGCTTCTTGGCTCGACGGCGGTTATTCGGCTGAAAAGTCCGCTTGCTCACGTTAGTTACTCCAGTGGATCAAAGGTGCGCCCACCCGATCAAGGGGAAGAACTGGCCGACGCTAAGTTTTGGTATGTGCCGCTTCCCTCGTATCTCGCACGACGCGGGGCGTCAGGAAAGATGCAGATGAGGCGAAAAGCGTACACATGGGACTTCACAACGTTAGGGCTTGCCAACCTCCCGAGTCAAACCGGGGACCGCGCCGCACGCTATCCCCAGCTGTGGCTAACTCCTCCCGCAGCCTGTGGATGAAGTGCGTCACGCACCCCATTTCAGAACCACAACGGTGTAATTATCCACAGGACTGAACCCAGCTATCTTCTGGCGTTTTCATCCCCTACAGTGTCTCAGTAACCCCTTATCCACGGACTGTGCATAACCCTGTGGATTGAGCCGGCCGGTGGACAGCTCCGGACCGCGTGGATGCACGTAATGCAGGCCAGCAAGTTTGAGGAACTGATTGATGACAGTAGACGAAGCCAACCAAGCCAACACTGTCGGAAGTTCCTGGCGGCGGGTAGTGAGCCTCCTGGAGAACGACCACCGTGTCTCTCCCCGGCAGCGCGGCTTCGTCATCCTCGCCCAGGCGCAGGGGCTCATCGGTTCCACCCTGCTGGTTGCAGTTCCGAATGAGCTCACCCGCGAAGTGCTGCAGACCCAGGTCAAGGAAGCCCTCGACGACGCGCTCCGCAGCGTGTTCTCCGACGAAATCCGCTGCGCGATCGACGTCGACACGGATCTGGTGCCGCTGCACACAGAACCCGAACCCGCCGTCGAACTTTCCCTGGCCGCCGACCCGACCGTGGAGTTGAAGCCGCAGCCGATGCTGCCGAGCACCTCGCATGAATTCGGCCGGCTGAATCCGAAGTACGTTTTCGACACCTTCGTGATCGGTTCCTCCAACCGGTTCGCCCACGCAGCCGCCGTGGCAGTAGCCGAGGCGCCGGCGAAGGCCTACAACCCGCTGTTCATCTACGGGGACTCCGGACTCGGCAAGACCCACCTGCTTCACGCGATCGGCCACTATGCGCGCCGGCTCTACAGCGGGATCCGGGTCCGCTACGTCAATTCCGAGGAATTCACCAACGACTTCATCAACTCCATCCGCGACGATGAAGGCACCAGCTTCAAGACCACGTACCGCAACGTGGATGTGCTGCTGATCGACGACATCCAGTTCCTGGCCGGCAAGGACCGGACGCTGGAGGAGTTCTTCCACACGTTCAACGCCCTGCACAACAACAACAAGCAGGTGGTCATCACCTCGGACCAGCCGCCGAAACTGCTCGCCGGCTTCGAGGACCGGATGAAGTCGCGCTTCGAATGGGGCCTGCTGACCGACATCCAGCCGCCCGAACTGGAGACCCGCATCGCGATCCTCCGGAAGAAGGCCCTCAGCGAGGGCCTTTCCGCGCCGGACGATGCGCTCGAATACATCGCCTCCAAGATTTCCAGCAACATCCGCGAACTTGAGGGAGCCCTCATCCGCGTCACGGCGTTCGCCAGCCTGAACCGGCAGCCGGTGGATGTGGCTCTGGCCGAGATGGTGCTCAAGGACCTGATCACCGACGACGGTGCCCAGGAAATCACCTCGGCGCAGATCCTCACCCAGACAGCCGACTACTTCAAGCTCAGCATGGAAGAACTCTGCAGCAAGTCGCGCACCCGCACGCTGGTGACCGCCCGGCAGATCGCGATGTACCTGTGCCGGGAGCTGACGGACATGTCCCTGCCCAAGATCGGACAGGAGCTGGGCGGCCGCGACCACACCACCGTGATCCACGCCGACCGCAAGATCCGCGAACTCATGGCCGAGCGCCGGGTCATCTACAACCAGGTGACCGAGCTGACCAACCGGATCAAGCAGCAGCAGCGCAATTCCTGAGCCATCGGCCGGCGCACTCATACCTTATTAACAGGGCCCTGTGGACAACCCTGTGGATAGTTAAGGGGACAACCGCGGTTAATGGGCTTAAAACCCTTAAGGCGCCTGTGGATTGGCCAGCCGGCCAAAAATCTTGTCCCCATCCACACCCTGTTTAAAACCTGCTCCGCCCACAGTCCATGAACAGGGCTTAACCGCGGATTCGCACGGCAGGATCGAGTTATCCACAGTTTCCACAGCAGTTATTAACACTACTAATCCCAAGAAAATGAAATTCCCTCAAACAACAATCTCCTTCCCACCTCCAAGCAGCGCCCAGGCCCGTTCCGGACCGGCGCAGGAGACCGGCCCCGCGAACAACACCGATGTAACCCGGGGATGGGAGAAACGCTCACCTTGGGGCTAAGCTGTCTGCAGTGCGTCCGTCCCGGACATCTTTTGTGGTTCCTACCGGGCCATGGGGCCCGGGCGGGCGGACGATTCCCTTGTTGACGGAATTCGGCGTCCCTGCCGAGGTCCGCCGCAGCTCGAGCAGTTTCAGCGATTTTCAGCACTAACAGCAGCAATGAAAGGCGGCACCCTTCCGTGAAGTTCAGAGTCGAACGGGACGTCCTGGCAGAAGCCGTGACATGGACCGCCCGGTCGTTGTCTCCGCGGCCGCCCGTTCCCGTACTTTCGGGCCTGCTCCTGAAAGCTGAAGCCGGTACCGTCAGCCTGTCGAGCTTCGACTACGAGACCTCCGCGAGGCTCGAAATCCCCGCGGACATCAGCGCCGAGGGCACTATCCTGGTATCGGGCCGCCTGCTCGCGGACATCTGCCGCAGCCTGCCATCCGCCCCCGTCGAGGTCGAAACCGACGGCAACAAAGTGACGCTCACCTGCCGCCGAAGCAGCTTCCACCTGGCCACGATGCCCGAGGCTGAATACCCGCCGCTGCCGGCCCTGCCGACGATCAGCGGCACCGTGCCCGGCGATTCGTTCGCCCAGGCCGTATCCCAGGTGATCATCGCGGCCAGCAAGGACGACACCCTGCCGATCCTGACCGGCGTGCGGATGGAAATCGAGGACGACCTCATCACCCTCCTGGCCACCGACCGCTACCGCCTGGCCATGCGGGAAGTCCCGTGGAAGCCTGCGACGCCGGGCATCTCCACGAGCGCTCTGGTCAAGGCCAAGACCCTCAACGAAGTGGCGAAAACCCTGGGCAGCAGCGGCGATATCAACATCGCCCTCGCCGACGACGACAGCCGGCTGATCGGCTTCGAGAGCGGCGGCAGGACCACCACTTCACTCCTGGTCGACGGCGACTACCCGAAGATCCGTTCGCTCTTCCCGGATTCGACCCCCATCCACGCCACTGTGCAGACCCAGGAACTGGTCGAAGCCGTGCGCCGCGTCTCGCTCGTGGCCGAACGCAACACGCCTGTCCGGCTCGCGTTCACCCAGGGCCAGCTGCACCTGGACGCCGGCACCGGCGAGGACGCCCAGGCCTCCGAAGAGCTCGAAGCCCAGCTGTCCGGTGAAGACATCACCGTGGCCTTCAACCCGCACTACCTGATCGAGGGCCTCAGCGTCATCGAAACCAAGTTTGTGCGGTTCTCCTTCACCACCGCACCCAAGCCGGCCATGATCACTGCCCAGCAGGACGCCGAGGGCGAGGACCAGGGCGACTACCGCTACCTCGTCATGCCCGTCCGGCTGCCCAACTAGCCCGTCATTGCCGTGCCCCGGACCTCCGGAGCACAGCACCTGCGGGCCATCACGGCCGTCACCAACGAAGCACCCCAGCGCAGAAAAGAGTTCATCCCCGTGCACATCGGACTAATCGGCCTTGGAAAAATGGGCTTCAACATGCGTGAACGGCTGCGCAACGGCGGGATCGAGGTCACCGGGTTTGACCGCAACCCCGACGTTGCCGACGTCGCCACCCTGGACGAACTCATCGCCGCCGTCCCGGCGCCGCGCCTGATCTGGGTCATGGTCCCCTCGGGCGAGATTACCGACGCCGTGATCACCGAACTGGGCACCAAGCTCGACGCCGGTGACCTCGTGATCGACGGCGGCAACTCCCGCTTCACGGAAGACCAGAAGCACGGTGCCGCGCTGGCCGAAAAGGGAATCCGCTTTGCGGACTGCGGCGTGTCCGGCGGGGTCTGGGGCCTCCAGAACGGTTACGGCCTGATGGCGGGCGGCGATGCCGCGGACATCGAACGGGCACTCCCCGTCTTCGATGCGCTMCGTCCCGCAGGTGAGCGGGCCGACAGCTTTGTGCACGTCGGCGGCGTCGGCGCCGGCCACTACGCCAAAATGGTCCACAACGGGATCGAATATGGCCTGATGCAGGCTTACGCCGAGGGGTACGAGCTCCTGGCCGCCAAGGAGATCGTCGCCGATCTTCCCGGGACATTCCGGGCCTGGCAGAAGGGAACGGTTGTCCGCTCCTGGCTCCTGGACCTCATGGTCAAGGCCCTTGACGAGGATCCCGGACTGGAATCGATCTCCGACTACGTCGAGGATTCGGGCGAAGGCCGCTGGACCGTCGAGGAGGCCATTGCCAACGCGGTGCCGGCCCCGGCGATCACGGCTGCGCTGTTCGCCAGGTTCTCCTCCCGCGAGGACAATTCGCCGGCCATGAAGATGGTCTCGGCGCTGCGCCACCAGTTCGGCGGCCACGCGACCCGGCCGGCCAAATAATCCTGCCCGGCCACTTGATCCTGCCTGTGAAGTCCTGAATCCCGCGTGTACCTAGAAAAGCTCTCGCTCACCGATTTCCGCAGCTACGCCCAGGTCGATCTCAGCCTTGAGCCCGGAGTCACCGTCCTGGTGGGTTCCAACGGCATCGGCAAGACCAATCTGATGGAGGCGATCGGGTATCTGGCCACGCTCAACTCGCACCGGGTCAGCACGGATGCGCCGTTGTTGCGGTTCGGTGCCGAGCGGGCCATGATCCGGGCCAAGCTGGTCCGTGGCGAGCAGTCCACCGTGCTGGAGCTGGAAATCAACGCGGGCCGGGCCAACCGCGGCCGAATCAACCGGAGCAATCCGGTCCGTGCCAGGGACCTGCTCGGGATCTGCCAGACGGTGCTCTTCGCGCCGGAGGACCTGGCGCTGGTCAAGGGCGATCCGTCCAGCCGCCGCCGGTTTCTGGACGAGCTCCTGGTCAGCCTCATGCCGCGCCACGCCGCGACCAGGAGCGACTATGACCGGGTCCTGAAGCAGCGCAACGCGCTGCTCAAGTCGGCCCGCGCCGGAAAATTCAGCACCGGCCACGAGGCAACGCTCGATGTCTGGGACCAGCACATGGCCCGGGCCGGGGCTGAGCTGCTGCACGCGCGCCTGGAGCTGGTGGACCGGCTGCAACCGCACCTGAAAAACGCCTACGCGCAGCTGACCGACGGCTCCAAGGAGGCCACTGCGGTGTACCGTTCCACGCTGCAGGACAGCCTGGACGACGACGGCGCCACCTCAGGACCAGCGGATTCCAGGCCTGCGGACGGAACCGCAGCCGATGAGGCCGCACCGGCGGACGACCTGCGCGTGCTCTCGGTGGAGCAGCTCACCGACCGCTACATCCAGGCCTTCGCCGCAGCCCGGCGCAAGGAACTGGAACGGGGAATCTCGCTGGTCGGTCCACACCGCGACGAACTTGAGCTCGTGCTTGGATCGGCGCCGGCCAAGGGCTACGCCTCCCACGGGGAAACCTGGTCCATGTGTCTGTCCCTGCGCCTGGCCTCCTACTACGTCATGCTCGACGATGCCCGCACGGGCGGCTCGCCCCCGATCCTGATTCTGGACGATGTCTTTGCCGAACTCGACGTCCAGCGGCGGCGTAAACTGGCGGCAATAGTATCCGGCGCCGAGCAAGTGCTGGTCACTGCCGCCGTCGAGGACGATATCCCGGCAGAGCTGACCGGACGGCGGGTGAAGGTCATCCCGGGAGGAATCGATGAGCAGGAAAATCGATGAATAAGGATACCGACGGCGGCCTGCAGCCCGGCCGTGACCCCGACGATATCGATGCCGCGCAGGCCGCATTGAACCGGATGCGCGACGCCGCCGCGGCCCGGGGCGAAATCCGCCGAAAGGCGCCGCCGCGGCCCGGCAGCACCCAAAAGCCTGCCCGCAGCGCTGGAACCCGCGGGTTCTCCCAATTCCACGGTACCGGCAGGGATCCGTTGGGCCTCGGAAAAGTCGTGGGACGCCTCGTGGCCGAACGCGGCTGGAGCTCGCCGGTGGCCGTCGGGTCCGTCATGGCGCAGTGGGCCGTGCTGGTGGGCCCGGAGATCTCGGCACACTGCACTCCCGAGAGTTTTACCGACACCACCTTGCATGTGCGGACCGATTCCACGGCTTGGGCAACCCAGCTGCGGCTGCTCAGCAGCAGCCTGCTGGAAAAATTCCGGACCGAGCTTGGCGATGGCGTCGTCACCAGCATCCAGGTGCTCGGACCCGCCGCCCCGAGCTGGCGCAAGGGCCTCCGGACGGTCAACGGCCGGGGTCCCCGCGACACGTACGGATAGCCCCGGCCCAATGGCGGGCACCGGATCTGAAGCACTTCTTGCAAAAACCCTTGAAAAATCCGCAAGCGGCGTGTAGGGCGCTTGAACCTCCCGGAGTCGTATAGGAACCCTAGGGCTGGACCCCGAAAGCCTTGCAGGGGGAGCCAGCGCCCTCCCAGCGGCACTTTCCCGCCCGTTTGGCGCCCTGGAATGCAAGTTTGGCCCCTATAACACGATAGAATCGGTGTAGATAACTGGGCGCCGGTGAAGCGTTGACTGAGTCCGTTTCCGACGCAATTTCAGCGTGCGGCGGACGGGATCCCCAAGTCAGCGGAAACACCCGGCGTCGTCAGTGACGTGCCTGTTGGCAGGAGCCTTTTCCACGGAAGGGGCAACCGCCGGCCTTCAACGAACATAGAGGAGTCGAAAGCGCCTGTGGCTAACGACAATGCAGAGATCCCGGCAGTGGAAGACGTAGCGGAAGCGGTGGAACAAGAGGCTGCGGTGGCGGCGCCGTCGGGGACCGCGACATCGCGCGAATACGGCGCCAGCGACATCACCGTACTTGAAGGCCTGGAAGCTGTCCGGAAACGTCCCGGCATGTACATCGGCTCCACCGGCCCCCGCGGCCTGCACCACCTGGTCTATGAAGTGGTGGACAACTCGGTGGACGAGGCCCTGGCCGGCTACTGCACGCACATCGAAATCGTGCTGCAGGCCGACGGCGGGGTCAAGGTGGTCGACAACGGCCGCGGCATCCCCGTGGACATGCACCCCACCGAGCACAAGCCCACCGTGGAAGTCGTCATGACGATCCTGCACGCCGGCGGCAAGTTCGGCGGCGGCGGATATGCTGTCTCCGGCGGCCTGCACGGCGTCGGCATTTCGGTGGTCAACGCACTCTCCAGCCGGGTCGACACCGAGGTCCGCCGCCAGGGACACGTCTGGCGGATGTCTTTCGCTGACGGCGGTAAGCCGCAAGGCGGCCTGGTCGAGGGCGAGGAAACCACCGAGACCGGCACCACCCAGACGTTCTACCCCGATGCCAGCATCTTCGAGAGCACCGACTTCGACTTCGAAACACTGCGGGCCCGCTTCCAGCAGATGGCATTCCTCAACAAGGGCCTGCGCATCACGTTGACGGACGAGCGCCGCGCTCCGGAGGAATCGTCCGAGGACGACGACCTGGACCTGGACACCGTCCCCACCGAAGGTGAGATCGCCGCGGAATTCCACACCGTGGTCTACCAGTACGACGACGGCCTGCTGGACTACGTCAAGCACCTGAACTCCGGCAAGAAGGTTGATGTGGTCCACGAGGACGTCATCGCCTTCGAAACCGAGGACACGGAACGGCACATTGCCCTGGAAATGGCGATGCAGTGGACCAACGCGTACTCCGAAAGCGTCCACACCTACGCCAACACGATCAACACGCACGAGGGCGGCACCCACGAAGAGGGTTTCCGCGCCGCGATGACTTCACTCATCAACCGCTATGCGCGGGAGAAGAACATCATCAAGGAAAAGGAAGACAACCTCACCGGGGACGACATCCGCGAGGGCCTGACGGCAGTCATTTCCGTGAAGCTCTCCGAACCGCAGTTCGAGGGCCAGACCAAGACCAAGCTCGGCAACTCCGAGGTCAAGGGCTTTGTCCAGCGCGTTGTCACGGACGGCCTGGGCGACTGGCTCGAGCGCAACCCCGGCCCCGCCCGGGACGTCATCCGCAAGGCCATCTCCGCAGCCCAGGCGCGCATGGCCGCCCGGAAGGCCCGGGACAACGCCCGCCGCAAGAGCCCGCTGGAATCCTTCGGGATGCCCGGCAAGCTGTCCGACTGCTCCTCGAAGAACCCGGAGAGGTGCGAGGTCTACATCGTGGAGGGTGACTCGGCCGGCGGCTCCGCCAAGCGCGGCCGCAACCCGGAGACCCAGGCCATCCTGCCGCTGCGCGGCAAGATCCTGAACGTCGAGCGTGCCCGGCTGGACAAGGCGCTCGGCAATGCGGAGGTCCAGTCCATGATCACGGCATTCGGCACCGGCATTGGCGAGGACTTCGACATCGCCAAGCTGCGCTATCACAAGATCGTGCTCATGGCCGATGCCGACGTCGACGGCCAGCACATCACGACGCTGCTGATGACGCTGCTGTTCCGCTACATGCGCCCGCTGATCGAAAACGGCTACGTCTACCTCGCGCAGCCGCCGCTGTACCGGATCAAGTGGTCCAATGCCCCGCACGACTACGTCTACAGCGACCGTGAACGCGACGCGAAGCTGCTCTCGGGCCAGGCCGCCGGCCGCCGCATCCCCAAGGACAACGGCATTCAGCGCTACAAGGGCCTCGGTGAAATGGACTACACGGAACTGTGGGACACCACCATGGACCCGGACCACCGGACCCTGCTGCAGGTGACGATGGACGATGCCCTGGCGGCGGACCAGATCTTCTCGGTCCTGATGGGCGAGGACGTTGAATCGCGCCGAAACTTCATTCAGCAGAACGCCAAGGACGTTCGGTTCCTGGACATCTAGAGGGCAGTCAAGCCCCGAATATGCCCGGACTGATATATACCTGAAACGGAAAATATAGACTATGAGTGACGAAACACCAGAGGTGCCGGCCGGCTCCGAGCCCGTCCTTGAAGGCGCCATCCTCGATGGCGACGTACTGACCGACCGCGTCGAGCAGGTTGACCTGCAGACCGAAATGCAGCGCTCCTACCTCGACTACGCCATGGCTGTGATCGTGGGCCGTGCCCTGCCGGATGTCCGCGACGGCCTCAAGCCCGTCCACCGCCGCGTGCTCTATGCGATGTTCGACGGCGGCTACCGCCCGGAACGCTCCTTCAACAAGTGTGCCCGCGTGGTGGGCGAGGTCATGGGCCAGTACCACCCGCACGGCGACACCGCGATCTACGACGCCCTGGTCCGCCTGATCCAGGACTGGACCATGCGCTACCCGCTGGCACTGGGCCAGGGCAACTTCGGCTCGCCCGGCAACGACGGCGCGGCCGCCCCGCGGTACACCGAAACCAAGATGGCGCCGCTGGCCATGGAGATGGTCCGGGACATCGACGAGGAAACCGTCGACTTCCAGGACAACTACGACGGCAAGAACCAGGAGCCGACCATCCTGCCGGCCCGGTTCCCGAACCTGCTGGTGAACGGTTCCTCGGGCATCGCCGTCGGTATGGCCACCAACATCCCGCCGCACAACCTCCGTGAGGTCGCCGACGGTGTGCAGTGGTACTTGGCCAACCCGACCGCCAGCCGCGAAGAGCTGCTCGAAGAGCTGATCCAGCGCGTCAAGGGACCGGACTTCCCGACCGGCGCCACGATCCTGGGCCACAAGGGCATCGAGGACGCCTACCGCACGGGCCGCGGCTCCATCACGATGCGCGCCGTGGTCAACGTCGAGGAACTCCAGGGCCGCACGTGCCTGGTGGTCACCGAGCTGCCGTACCAGGCCAACCCGGACAACCTGGCCATCAAGATCGCCGAACTCGTCAAGGACGGCAAGATCTCCGGCATCGCCGACCTCCGCGACGAGACCTCGGGCCGCACCGGCCAGCGACTGGTGATCGTGCTCAAGCGCGACGCCGTGGCCAAGGTGGTGCTGAACAACCTCTACAAGCACACCCAGCTGCAGGACAACTTCGCCGCCAACATGCTCGCGATCGTCGACGGCGTGCCGCGCACGCTCAGCCTCGATGCCTTCATCCGGCACTGGGTCACGCACCAGATGGACGTCATTGCCCGCCGCACCCGGTACCGGCTGCGGAAGGCGGAGGAGGAAGCGCACATCCTGCGGGCCCTTCTCAAGGCGCTGGATGCGCTCGATGAGGTCATTGCCCTGATCCGTGCGTCCACCACCACCGAAGCGGCCCGCGACGGGCTGATGGAGCTGCTGGACATCGACGAGGTGCAGGCCCGGGCCATCCTGGACATGCAGCTGCGCCGGCTCGCCGCCTTGGAGCGCCAGAAGATCCAGGACAAGCACGCCGAACTTGAGGCCCTGATCGTCGAATACAACTCGATCCTGGCCTCGGAGGAGCGCCAGCGCGAGATCATCAGCACCGAACTCTCGGAGATCGTGGCTAAGCACGGCGATGACCGCCGCACCAAGGTCCTGCTGGGCTACGACGGCGACATGTCCATCGAGGATCTGATCCCCGAGGAGGAAATGGTCGTCACCATTACCCGCGGCGGCTACGTCAAGCGCACCCGCAGCGACAACTACCGCTCGCAGCAGCGCGGCGGCAAGGGCATCAAGGGCGCGCAGCTGCGCGGCGACGACGTCGTCGAACACTTCTTCGTCACCACCACCCACCACTGGCTGCTCTTCTTCACCAACCTGGGCCGGGTCTACCGCGCCAAGGCGTACGAGCTCGTGGAAGCCGGCCGCGACGCCAAGGGCCAGCACGTGGCAAACCTGATGGCGTTCCAGCCGGACGAGCACATCGCCCAGGTGCTGGACCTGCGCGACTACCAGCACGCCCCGTACCTGGTGCTCGCCACCAAACGCGGCCTCGTCAAAAAGACCCGTCTGGAGGACTACGACACCAACCGGTCCGCCGGCGTCATCGCCATCAACCTGCGCGACGGCGATGAGCTTGTCTCGGCCCAGCTGGTGTCCGAGACCGATGACCTCATGCTGGTCTCCCGCAAGGGCCAGTCCGTCCGCTTCACCGCGACGGACGATGCGCTGCGCCCGATGGGCCGTGCCACCTCGGGCGTGACCGGCATGAAGTTCCGCGAGGACGACGAACTGCTGGCGGCCGACGTCGTGCAGGACGGTTCGTTTGTCTTCATTGTCACCGAAGGCGGCTTCGCCAAGCGGACCGCTGTGGAGGAATACCGCCTCCAGGGCCGCGGCGGCCTTGGCATCAAGGTGGGCAAGTACCAGGAAGAACGCGGCCACCTCGTCGGGGCCCTCATTGTCAACGAGGAAGACGAAGTCCTGGTGGTCATGGAAGGCGGCAAGGTGGTCCGCTCGTCGGTCAGCGGCGTGCCGGCCAAGGGCCGCGACACCATGGGCGTGATCTTTGCCAAGCCGGACAAGAACGACCGCATCATCGCCGTCGCGCGCAACAGCGAACGCGGGCTCGAAGTCGAGGAACCGGCCGAAGGTCAAGATGCCGGTGAAGACACCGGCGAAAATACCGCAGACGTGACCGAAAATCGGGCATCCACGCCCGATGACGTAACGTTGGCTGAAGATGGCGGACTGCATGAGGAGTCCGCAGCGGCAGAATCAGTACCGGCCCCGGAGTCAGATGAGTCATCAGGCAATGCCGAGCTGGACGAAGACAATACCGGAGGTAACGAGTGAGTAATTCCGACTCATATCCCAAGCCGAGCAGCGGCGTGCCGAGCGGAGTGCGGCAGCCCGCCGCCGCACCGCGCGTAGGCGCCCCCTCGCGTCCGCAGCAGCGCCCCGGCGTGTCCGGCGCACCCACGGGAACGGGCCAGCGGCCCGCCGCACCCGGCCAGCGCCCCACGGTCCCCGGACAGCGCCCCGCCGTCCCGGGTCAGCGCCCCGCCCAGCCCGGCGGGCAAGGCACTGCCGGGCTGATCAAGCCCGCTCCCAAGGCCAAGGTGCGCCGTGCCCGGCTGCTGGTCAGCAAGGTGGACCCCTGGTCCGTGCTGAAAATGGCCTTCCTGCTCTCCGTGGCGCTGGGAATCGTCACCGTCGTGGCGGCGATCGTGCTCTGGACCGTCCTGGACCTGACCGGGATCTTTGACCAGGTGGACAGCCTGCTCGGGACCCTCGCCGGCTCTGAAGGCGGCGGCTTCGAATTGAAGAAGGTGGCATCCCTGGGCCAGGTGGCGTCATTCGCCACCATCATCGCCGTGATCAATGTGGTGCTGCTGACGGCGTTGTCGATGCTTTCGGCGGTGCTCTACAACATTGCCGCGACGCTCGTCGGCGGCATCGGCGTGACCCTCACGGACGACTAATTCCCGTACTTTTCCGCGGATTCCCGCGGAAAAAGGCCTCGATTTGAGATCGGGCCGGGATGTGCTGTACAGTCATATCTCGGCCCGATGAGGCATCGGGGCGTATAGCTCAGGCGGTTAGAGCGCTTCGCTGATAACGAAGAGGTCCCAGGTTCAAGTCCTGGTACGCCCACGGAACCTGTACTGGTTCTGGCAGAGGTTAGTGAAGGTTCGTCCATGACAGAACCGGAACGGGGTGCATGTGAAGAAGTTGCTGGTTATCGCAGCCACGGTCGCAGGCGTCCTCCTCTACAGGAAAGTGCAGGAATCCGAAGCCGGGAAAGTGGTCTGGAGCAATTCAACCGATACGGTTGACTAGCCCGGAATCTGGGGATGGAAGCTGGAAACCGGCTCTCCAGACCTAGGGTATGATTGTCTGGTTGCTTCTTATGGGGGCATGGCGCAATTGGTAGCGCACCTGCTTTGCAAGCAGGGGGTTCGGGGTTCGAGTCCCCGTGCCTCCACCATAGGAAAAGCCCCGGACAGCGGAAACGCTGTCCGGGGCTTTTTTCATGCCTTCCCCACTCACTCCTTCGGCTTGGCGTAGTCCGCCATCCCTTGCCAGTCGATATACACGTAGGGCTCGTCGCCGAGGACCCAGGCGTCGTGGCCCGGCGGAATCACACCGAAGTCGCCGGGCCCGAATTCGAGTTCTTCGCCGTCGTCCATGACGACTTTGATGCGGCCGGAAATCGTGTAGCCGGTATGGCTGGCCATGCAGCTGTCAGTTTTGGCGATCGGCTTGACGTGGTCTGACCATTTCCAGCCCGGAAGGAAGGTGGCCCGTCCAACCGGGCCGGCCTCGAGGTTGACGAGATCCACCTGACCCATGCCCTCGGCAACGGGGCGCGTCTCTTCGGGATCGTCCAGGCTCTTGCGGATCATTGACGCCATGATGGTCTCCTTCTTCGATGATGGCGAGACCGGAACGTGAGACCGCGCCTTAAGATTGGCACCGCGGTATGCACCCGTCAAGGAGCAGGGGCCGTAAGGGCCCCTGCTGTCCGTCCCATTAGTGTTGGAGCGTGAACTTCTTACTTGCGGCCGTAGGCGTGCTGGGTGTGGCCTCGTCGGGGCCCCTCATTGCCGCCACGCTGGGCGCCACGTCGGTCAGTGCCCTCGCCATCGCTTTCTGGCGCAACGCCATTGGAGCAGTCGTGATGGCCGGTCCGGTTGTGGTCCGCAACCCCCGTCAGTTCGGAAAGGTGACCGGAGCCGAGTTCCGCTGGTCGCTCGCCGCGGCGGTGGCCCTGGCCCTGCACTTCGCGTGCTTCATTACCTCCCTGCAGCTGACGTCGGTCGCGGCGGCGACGGCGCTGGTGTGCCTTCAGTCAGGCTGGATCGCGATCTTCCAACTCTTCCGGGGAGTCCGGTTCCGCTGGCCGGTCCTGGTAGGGCTGGGGCTCGCCTTCGGCGGTGTCGTGACAATCACCGGTTTTGATATGGGTTCCTCGCCCGAGGCGCTTGTGGGCGATCTCTTGGCCGTCGCCGGCGGCGCCCTGGCGGGCATCTACACGCTCGCCGGAGGCAAGGCGCGGCAGAGCATGGGCACCGGCGTCTATACGACCCTGTGCTACGGCATGTGCGCCGCGATTGTGGCGGGGATGGCGCTGTTGGCTGGACAGCCGCTGGCAGGGTTCGAAGCCACCGGCTGGCTGGGGATCCTCGCCATTACCGTGTGCGCACAGCTGGTGGGGCACACCGCGTTCAACTATCTGCTGGCGACCATGAGCCCGCTGCTGGTGTCCATGATCATCCTGCTGGAAATCCCCGGAGCGGCGCTCCTGGCCGCAGCCTTCCTGGACGAGACGCTGCCGGCCGGAACCTACGCGGGGCTGGCGATGATCCTGGTGGGGCTCGCCGTCGTGGTCCTGGGGCAGCGAGGCTCACGTTCCGCCCGGAGAACGGGCGAGGGAGCCGGTGAAGAGCGGCTGGCGGAGCTCGGCACCGACTAGGCCGCTCCCGGCGGCCGCATCTCCCGGTGGCCGCGTGGCCGCCGTCATTGGCCGCTATTGGCCGCCGCGGCGGGCCGGCTGGGGAACGTTGACCGTGTGGATGGCACGGAGCAGTTTCGCCGGGAAGTAGACCGAGAAGAAGACCACCATGGGCGCCTTCAGTGCCATCTTCTTGACGTTGTGGGCCTTGTAGGTGCGGTCAAAGCGCGTCACGTAGTAGCGGTAATCCCGCGGCGAGTCCTCCAGCCGCCGGGCCGACATGCCCGAGATCATCTGCGGCCAGTACTGGATCCTGAGCTCGTGGTCGGCCAGGTGCAGCGACAGATCGATGTCCTCGTGCATCTCGTCCCGCTCGTCGCGGCAGGCTTCTGTGCGGATGGTCTCCCAGGCCGAGCGGCGCATTGCCATGTTGGAACCGAAGAGGAAGTGATACTGGTGCTTGGCAAGCCTGAGCATCAGTTGGCGCATTTTGTCGTCGGCCTTGAGCCCGAACCGGCGCATGGGCATGTCGTAATAGACCACCGGACCGGTCGCAGCGTGCACAGACTCGTCGGCGAAGGCCTTCTGCACCTGCTCCACCCAGTCCGGTTCCAGCACGGAATCGGCGTCGATCCGGCCGAGGATATCGCCCGTGGCATGGTCCAAACCGAAATTGCGTGTGGGGATGAGCCCCTGGTCGCGGTCCTGGCTGAGCAGGATGATCGGGCTCTCCGGATACTCCAGCTGCATCTGCCGCACGATTTCCGCCGTGCGGTCCTTGGACAGGTTGTCCACCACAATGATTTCGTGGGCGGGCACCGACTGGTAAACCGCGGCGATCAGACACTGCCGGATGACGCTTTCCTCGTTGTACGCCGGGATGACGATAGACACAGCCGGCGGCGGAGCAAGGAGCAAGGCATCCTGGGGTGATCTATGGGGTGACATCACCACAAATTTAGCATCTAGCCTGGCGTTTCAAGCCGGACCGTGACGTGCCTGCGGAGGCCGCGTCAAACAAAAGGAGGGATCCCGCACCGTGGCGGAATCCCTCCTTGGGAGAGTGCAGGTCACCTGCCGGCAGCGGGACTGCCCGGCGCAGGGTCTCGACTCAGCCGGCCTGTGCCGGCCAGGTTCTACTTGCCGGGCTTGTCTGCGCCGTTGTTCAGGCTGGCCGCGATGTTGCGTACGGCCGTTTTGGCGTCGGTGGCAACCTTGTCGGCGGCCTCAGCGGCGTTGCCGGCGGCGTCCTTGGCCGTTTCCGTGGCTTTGTCCGCCGCGGTGGCTGCGGAATCGGAAGCCTCCTTGGATGCCTCAGCCGCGGAGTCCGCTGCCGCTACAGTCGCGGAACCGGCCTTGTCGGCGGCGTCCTTCAGCGATTCGCCGGCCGGGGCGGCCGTGGGGGCGGGCTTTACCGGCGTCGGTACCTTCCAGGGGTCCTCCACCGGCCTGGACGCCCGCCAGGCGGCGACACCGGCTGCAACGGCGGCAGCGATGATGCCGAAGATCAGCAGGCCGCGGTGCTTGGGCTTCTGCTGCTTGGCGAGCTTGGCATTAGCCGTCTTGGTGACCTCATTGGCGGCCGCCTTGATGTTCTTGCTGGCGTTCTTGCCTGCCTTTTTGGCGTGTCCCTTGACGGCCTGGGCCTGCGTCTGGACGCCGGTGACAACACCGGAATCAACAAGCTTCTGTGCGACGGCGTCCACGTGGGCCGGGGCGTTTTCCAACGTGCGGTGGACGGCCACGGAAGCCTGCCCGATCTGGTCGGAAAGCCTGGGCAGGTACTCGACAACAACCCGGTCGCGTGCATTGGCGATGACCGGGGCTGCCTTGTCCACAGCTTCGTGCAGGCGCGGGGTCGCGCTGTCCGCGGCATCGTGGATCCTCGGCGCCAGCTGGGCCAGGCCATCCTGAAGGCGGGGAGTGACAGTGGCAACGCCGCCGGCCAGATTGTGGGCCGCCGACTTGAGGCCCTCCTGGATCTTGGGAGAGGCGGTGTCCAGTCCGTGCTGCAGGCGGGGAACAGCCCAGTTCACGGCAGCCTCAACCCGCGGGGCCGCCCAATCCTTGGCGCTGTCTACTCCGGTGCTGACTGACTGCTCCAAGTCACGGGCAATACGATCCGTTTTCTTCACAACTACCTCCCGATTAATGTGACGGTTCTGCTGTTAGCCTACGTGTCTAGGAACGCACCGGCTATTCTTCAGGCCGATTTCCAGTGGATTTCACCCAGCGCGGAACTGACTGTGCGGCCCCATGCGGGCGTAGCCGTCATGGAAGAATGGGCCCTATGACTGCCAACGCAACCGCAAAAGCCACTATCCACACGAGCCTCGGCGACATCGTCGTCAACCTCTTTGGCAACCACGCGCCGAAGACCGTCGACAACTTCGTCGGGCTGGCCACCGGTGAGAAGGCCTGGACCCACCCGGAAACGGGCGAGGACAAGACCGGCACGCCGCTCTACAACGGCACCATCTTCCACCGCATCATCAAGGACTTCATGATCCAGGCCGGCGATCCCCTGGGCCGCGGCACCGGTGGACCGGGCTACAAGTTCGACGATGAGATCCACCCGGAACTGACTTTCAACGAGCCGTACAAGCTGGCCATGGCCAACGCCGGCGTCCAGATGGGCCGCGGCACCAACGGCTCGCAGTTCTTCATCACCACCATCCCCACCGGCTGGCTGCAGGGCAAGCACAGCATCTTCGGTGAGGTCGCCGACGACGAATCCAAGAAGGTCGTCGACGCGATCGAAGGCGTCCGCACCGGCATGGGCGACCGCCCCGTCGAGGATGTCACCATTAACAGCATTGACATCGAAAAGCTCTAACCCACCACCATGAGCTACGGAATTCCGGCGGCAGAGCCGTCCGCAGAGGTCCCGGTATGCCCCAGGCACCCGGACCGGCCCGCCTATGTGCGTTGCCAGCGGTGCGGGCGCCCTGCGTGCCCCGACTGCCAGCGGGCGGCCGCCGTCGGATTCCAATGCGTTGACTGTGTCAACGAAACCAAGCGCACGACGCCGGCCGTCAGGACCGTCTACGGCGGCGCTGTGACCGCCGGCAAACCCGTGGTCACTTACGTGATCATCGCGCTGTGTGCCCTTGTCTATGCGCTGCAGTGGATAGTCCCCAACGACGGGATTTACCAGCAACTGGCCTACGCTCCCGCCCTGACCGGCGTTGAACCGTGGCGGATGCTCACCTCGGCGTTCCTGCACTCGCAGGGATTCCTGCTCCACATCGTCCTGAACATGTACACGCTGTGGATATTCGGCCAGATCCTTGAGCCGCTGCTGGGCCACGCCCGCTTCCTGGCCATCTACCTGCTCTCGGCCGTCGGAGGCTCCGTCGGCTTCCTCCTGCTGACCCCGGTGTATCCGGTGAACGGCCCGGTGGGCCTCGTCGGCGCCTCCGGCGCCATCTTCGGCCTGTTTGGCGCCCTGCTGGTGGTCCAGCGCCAGCGCGGCGGCGAAGTCCGCCAGCTCCTGGTCCTGATTGCCATCAACGGCGTCATCGGCTTCATGGTCCCGCAGATCGCCTGGCAGGCCCATCTTGGCGGCCTCGTCACCGGCGCCCTGAGCGCCGCCGTGATTGCCTACACCCCCCGCGGCCCGCGGCAGACCCTGCTGCAGGCCATCGGCCTCGCGGTGGTCCTGGCCCTGGTGATCGCCGTGTCCGTCGTGCGGATGGCCGGCGCCGGCGCTTAGCCCGCTCCTGCCGAAGTCCCCGGCCGCAATCGGCCGTAACCGGCCGGAATTGAACGCCCGGCCCCTTCACTCTTTTCCAGTGTTTCCCTCGCTGGTGTTCCTTGGCTGTTCCCTCCGCTTTGTGGATCTTTCCCCCTGTACACCCGGGCCGCGCCCCGAACCTGAAATCACAGGTGCGGATCCGAGAGTTTTCCACAGCGGTTATCCACATTGTTAATAACTTACAAGCGTGTAGTTCACTGTGACGACCCGGTTCTGACCGCCCGGGCTGGCGATTATCCAGCTTGCAGGCGTTGCTGCCGACCCGATCTCCACACCTGTGGATAACTTCTGTGGGTTGCCCTGTGAGTAAGTGGACAACTTTGCCCGCCCAGGCCCTGTTGCCTGGCGCTGGGCGGCACCAGCCCTGTTCCGGCCCTGCGCCGCTGGCACTCCAGGGAGTACTCCACAGAACGGTGCCACGGGCACGCCAGGGACCGGTGCCTCAGGACCTCCAGGCGGCGCCGCGTCTCCCCGACGTTCTCCCAGCACTGTCGCCCCCACAGGGCCCGCGCGCGGCGGCGGCAGGTCGCGACGGGCCGTGGGACGGCCGCGGTGTGTGTTTCAACAGGGTTATTCACAGTGTTAATAACTTGATGGTCTGAGCATCCGCGGGATTTAACCCGGCTCATGGCCCGGCAGAGGGGGTTGCGGCTCCGATGCGCCGGCTGTTATCCCCAGCTGTGGATAACTTGTGGGTAGTGAGCTGTTATTAAGTGGATAACTCGCCCGGTGCAGCTGTGGTCGGGACGGGCCACAACGGCGGGCGGCCGGCCTGCCCCGAGGCGGCCCCGAGGCTGCCGTGAGCCGGCCGTGCGGCGGGACCGCGGTGCCATCCGCGGCCTGTTGCCGGGATCGGGGAACTTGTCCACAGGAAATCCACACTGTTAATAACTTACAGCCGTGTAATTCAGGACCGTCCGGGGATCTCAACAGTGGCTTTGCGCCCCGCTGTGGCCTCGGAACCCGGCTGAACCGCATGAAGACCCGGAAACTTATGAACAGTGTGGATAAGTTTCCCCAGACTTGTGCACAGCTGTGGATAATGAGGCGGGACCTCGCCGGGTCGCCGCCGGGTCAATGTGGCCAGACGCCCGATGACCCGCGCCGGTGGCTGTCCAGCAGATGGGTGTCCACCATTCCGATGGCCTCCATGAGCGCGAACATCGTGGTGGGCCCCACGAAGGCGAAGCCCTTCTTGCGCAGCGCCTTGGAGAGCGCGACGGACTCGGCCGAGGTGGTGGGGACCTCATCCAGGGAGTTCGGCCGGGGTGTGGCGGGCGGCTGGAACGCCCATACGAAGTCAGCCAGGCCGCCGTCGTCCCTCAACGCCAGAGTAGCGCGGGCATTGGTGATGGTTGCCTGGATCTTCAGCCGGTTCCGGACGATCCCGGCATCGAGCATGAGCCGCTCCACATCGGCGTCCGTGAAGCGCGCCACCAGTTCCGGGTCGAACTCCTTGAACGCCGCGCGGAAAGCGGGCCGCTTGCGCAGGATCGTCGCCCATGAAAGCCCCGCCTGGAATCCCTCGAGGCTGATGCGTTCGTAGAGGCCCTGTTCGTCCCGGACGGGCATGCCCCATTCGGAGTCGTAATACTCGCGCAGCATGGGATCCACGGCGGCCCACGCCGGCCGCGCCAGTCCGTCGTCGCCAATGGTCGAGCCGTTTACTGCCGGGGTCATCTGGATTCCTTCGCTGGGCCGGGACTAGTGCTGTGGGTTAACGGCGACGGGCCGGCACACTGTGTGTACCGGCCCGTCAGGGATCTGCGCCGCGCGGGCCTGGTGTCAGGAACGCCAGCGTGTGGTCATCAGGAAGCCGATGATCGCGATTCCGAAGCCGGCGACGATGTTCAACGAGCCCCAAGCCTGAACCGGGAAGGCGCCCTCTGTGATGTAGAACGTGATGATCCACAGCAGGCCAATGATCATCAGGCCAAACATGACGGGCTTGAACCAGACCGGATTGGGCTTGTAGGCCTCCGCGGCAGAAGTCTGCGGGGCCACACGGGCAGTCCTTTTACGCGGCTTCGACTCGGGCACTGATCCTCCTTGGCGGGCTGGAACAAGAGCGGCCAACGTGGCTTGGTATCCTGCAGGAAGCGAGCCCCCGCCGGCCAACGTGCTCTTGGTCGAGCTTGAATTCTTGTGTCGCACAATTCTAGCTGTAGTTCCGGCCACGCCGGGGACCCGCGCAACCGTCCTGGAGGAGAACCCGCAGTGCTGGAGTTGGAGCAGGAATCCGGCCGGACGGCGCGCAGCCGCCGCGGGCTGCTCCTGCGCACCATCCACGTCGCGGGCGAGCTGCTCCTGACCGTGGGCGTCATTGTCTTGCTCTTTGTGGCCTGGCAGTTGTGGTGGACGAATGTGGCCTCCGACGCCCGGCAGCGCGAGGCGGTGCACGACTTCGCCCGCGGGATTGGAACAGCCGCTCCCGCAGCGCCGCCTCTGCCGTCGGCTGTTGCCCCGGATCCCGCCGACGCGCCCGAACCGGCCGAGGGCGCGACCATCGGCATCCTGTATGTTCCCCGTTTCGGCGCCGGATACACGCGTCCAATCGTTCAGGGAACCACTCCGGCGGTGTTGGACACTCTGGGCATCGGGCACTATCAGGGCACGGCCATGCCAGGGGCTGCGGGAAACTTCGCCCTGGCAGGGCACCGGCAGACCCACGGCGCCGTCCTGGACCATATCGACGCCCTGGTGCCCGGGGACCGGATCTACGTCCAGACCCGTGAGGGCTACTATGTCTACGTGTTCCGGAACAGCCAGACAGTCCTCCCCTCGCGGACCGATGTGCTGTTGCCGGTGCCGATGCGGCCGGGCGCCGCGCCGACAGAGAGCTACCTGACCATGACGAGCTGCAACCCGCGGTTTGGCTCCGAGGAACGCTTTGTGGCCTACGCCCTGCTGGAGCGGTGGCAGTCCCTTTCGGCTGGACCGCCGGCTGAAATTTCCCGGGCGGCCCGCGCGGCCGGGGAAGGCTGACGAATGTATGGCTGGCTTTTCCGCCGCCTTCCCGGGCCCTTGTGGCTCAGGATTGCGACCGCGCTGGTGCTGGCGGCCGGAGCACTGGTATTGATGGTTCAGTTCCTTTTTCCCTGGCTGGCGCAATTCACCCAGTTAACAGATTCAACGATTGGTTCGGCAAGGCACCCATGAGCACAACGAAGATCCTGGTCGTAGACAACTACGACAGCTTTGTCTACACCCTGGTCGGCTATCTCCAGGAGCTCGGTGCGGAGACCACCGTAGTCCGCAACGACGACGTCACGCTCGCCGAGGCGATCGAAATGGCCGAGGCGCGGGACGGGGTCCTTATCTCTCCCGGTCCGGGGAATCCAGCCGGGGCCGGCGTCTGCATTGAGCTGATCAAGTGGTGCGGCAGCCACGACAAGCCCATGCTGGGTGTCTGCCTGGGGCACCAGGCGCTGGCGGAGGCCTACGGCGGAACCGTGACGCACGCTCCCGAACTGATGCACGGCAAGACTTCCCTCGTCGAACACCATGGAACCAGCGTCTTTGCGGGGCTCCCGTCGCCCCTCACGGCCACCCGCTACCATTCGCTGGCCGCTGTCCGCGAGAGCATCCCGGAGGTCCTGGAGATCACCGCGGAAACGGGCACCGGTGTGGTGATGGGCCTGCAGCACCGCACCGCCCCGCTGTGCGGCGTCCAGTTCCACCCGGAATCCGTCCTGACCGAAGGCGGCTACCAGATGCTCGGCAACTGGCTGGAGTCACTGGGCATGGCGGGCGCTGCCGAACGGGCAGCGGACCTGAGCCCGCTCATCAAACACTGACCCGGCAGGCACTGAAAGCGCGGGCGCGGCGGTAGCCGGCACCTTAGGTTTTTCCCGACCGGGTTAGGGGAACAGTCCGCCCAGGGCCGCGTCCTCTTTGGACGCGCTCTTGGTCGGCGTCGGTGTGGGCGACGGCGGGGGCGGCGGCGGCGCCGGTGCCTTCGCCACGGTCACGGTAATGGTCTTGCCCTGTTCGACGAGCGAATCCGCGGCATCGGCCTGGCCTGTCACCTTGCCCGGAGCCACCTGGGAGTTCTCCACCTCGGTGGCCTTGAGCACCAGGCCCTGTTCCTTCAGTTTCGCCTCCGCCTCCGCCAGCGGCAGCCCGATCAGCTGCGGCACAGCCACCTTGCCGGTGGAGACGACGATTTCGACCGCGTCCGCCACGGCCACAATCTGGCCGGGGGCCGGGTTGGTGGTGATGACAATGCCGACCGGAACCGTGGGGTTGTTGGACATCTTGGTGGTGAGGGCGCCAGTCAGCCCCGTTTGGTGGAGAAGATCGCGGGCTGCCGCCTCGGTCCGGCCGGGCAGATCCGTCGGAATGGTGATCGCGCTGGGGCCCTCGGAGATGTTGAGGATGATGTCCGAGTTGGCGTCCATGGAACTCCCCGACGTCGGCACGGTGCCAATCGCGGTGCCTTTGGGAATGCTCTCGTGCTGCAGCCGTTGGAGCTGTGGCTTGAAACCTGCGTTGTACAGCCTTTGCAGGGCCTCTGATTCCGTCAGGGACGTCACCGTGGGAACCAGTACCTTGGTTGCCTGCGGCGGGGCCTGATTCATGAGGTTGTACAGCCACAGGCCGCCGCCGGCCAGCACCAGCAGTGTGAGGACCACGAGCGTCGCGATCCAGGTGCGGCGGCGCGTCTTCTGGCGCGGGGTGTGCTCGCGTTCGACCGGCAGTGCCAGTGGCAGGCTGCCGGTGTCCGCAATGCCATAGAGTTCGGTGCCAGCCGGCTGCAGCACTTCCTCGTCGTCGGGTATTTCTTCGGCGGGCCGCAGCCGGCCGCCGGGGGAATCGTCGAGGAACTTGGCGCCGGTCAGGGAGAAAGCTGCCGTGGGCGCCAGGGGGTCGTGCCGGGGAACCTCGTTGGTGGGGTCGGTGGGGGCCTCGCTGGCGGACGGCGCCGTCACCGGAACGCCGCTGCGCGCGGCCCGCAGGGCGCGGCGGAAGGCGGCGGCGTCCTGGAAACGGTCGGCGCGGTTCTTCTGCAGGGCCTTCATCAACACGCTGTCCAGCGCGGCGGAGACTTCGGGATTGAGGCTGCTGGCGGGCTCGGGGATCTCGCGAACGTGCTGGTAGGCCACGGAGACGGGGCTGTCGCCGATGAAGGGCGGCCGGCCGGTCAGCATCTCGTAGAGAAGGCATCCGGCGGAGTACAGGTCGCTGCGCGCGTCGACGGCTTCGCCCCGCGCCTGTTCCGGGGACAGGTACTGCGCCGTGCCGACGACGGCCTGCGTCTGTGTCATGGTGGCGGACGAATCCGCAATGGCGCGGGCGATTCCGAAGTCCATGACCTTGACGCTGTTTGAATCGGGGCAAAACATCACGTTGGCGGGCTTGATGTCGCGGTGCACGATCCCGGCCTTGTGGCTGTAATCGAGCGCGGACAGCACGCCCAGGGTGAAGTCGATCGCCTGGTCGATGGTGACGTCCTTGGCCCGCACCATGTCGCGGATGGTCTTGCCGGAAACGAACTCCATCACGATGTAGGGCACCCGGACGCTGTCGTCGTGGTCACCGGGGACCGCGTGGTCCCCGGTGTCGAAGACAGCCACGATCGAGGGGTGGTTGAGTGCCGCGACAGCCTGGGCCTCGCGCTTGAAGCGGGCCTGGAACTGCGGATCCCGGGCCAGGTCCGGGCGCAGCAGCTTGACGGCCACGGTACGTCCCAGCCGGGTATCGAGGCCGCGGAAAACATCCGCCATGCCGCCACGGCCGATCAGCTCACCCAGCTCATAGCGCCCGCTGAGGACGCGCTGCGTGTTCGCCGGGCGTTCCTCCCTGTGCGACGGAGTGCGGGGTGTATTGCTCATGATCGTTTAGGGTCCGGACTTGGTAGCTGAAGGTGAAGGGGATGCGGCCGTGGCCTTGGCGAGGTGGTAGGTCACGACGCTTCCCGCGGTCACTTTGGACCCGGAAGGAGGCTGCGAGCTCACGAAAGTGCCCGGATCTTCCTTCTTGTTTGTGGGACTGACGTCGGCTCCCTTGGCCCAGCGCAGCCCGGCGTCCTGGATTGCCTGCTGGACTTCAGCCTCGCTGGCGCCCGCCTTGATGGACGGGACGTCGACCATTTCCGGGCCCTTGGAGTAGCTGACCGTGATGGTGGTGCCGGGCTGGACCGCACCGGAGGGATCGATGTTGGTGACGGTGCCTGGCGTCGCGTCGTTGACGACCTCGACACCGGTGACTTGCAGCCCCTTGCCGATCAGCTCATTGCGGACATCGTTGTACGGCCGCCCGAGGTAGGCGTCCGGGATCAGGTTGACCGCGGCCGGGGTGGATTCGGTGGGTGTCGCGGAGCTGGGCGTGGGGGTGGGGGTCTCGGTCGGGGAAGCCGAGGACGCCGACGGCGTGGCACTGCTCGGTTTCGCGATGCTGGACGTGGCACTGCTCGTGGCCGGACCCTGCGAGGGGAAGAGGCTGCCGGCCTGGCTCAGGACCACACCGACCAGGGCGAACACCACCAGCAGGATCAGCGCAATCAGCGGCCACGTCCACGGGCTGCGTCCGCGGCGCTTCGGCTCCTCCTCCGGCTCGTCGTAGTCTTCTTCCTCCTCTTCCTGCACCCAGCTTCGCTCGGCCGCCAGGGCATCGGCGCGGTTGAGAGCGTTGCGGGCGCCGTAGCCGCTGGCTGCGGCAGCGCCTGCTGCCAGGCCCGCGGCTGCACCTGCACCGGCGGCGCCCACTACGGGCAGCGCGGACGTCGCCGACGTCGACTTGTCCTCTGCGGCGCTGGAGCCAATGACGCTGGTGGCCGCTGTGGGGACGTCGACGGGGGCCGTGATGGGCCCGGTGGCTGCCTCGAAAAGCAGCATGCCCGGTACGGCTGCGTGTGCGGCGGCGATATCACCGTTGCGGATGGCCTCGGCCGCCTCGGACAGCTTGATGGCGTCGGCCGGGCGGTTCTTCGGATCCTTGGCCAGCATGGACATCAGCAGGGCGCGGACGGGTCTGGGCAGTGTGTCCGGCAGGGGCGGAGGCGCATCGTTGACCTGGGCCAGCGCGATGGCGATCTGGGATTCCCCGGAGAACGGCCGGTGGCCCGTGAGGCACTCGTAGCCGATGACGCCGAGGGAGTAGATGTCCGAGGCTCCGGTGGCAGTCTGCCCCGTGGCCTGTTCGGGCGCCAGGTACTGGGCGGTGCCCATCACCTGGCCGGTCTGGGTCAGCGGAACCTGGTCGGCCAGGCGCGCGATGCCGAAGTCGGTGACCTTGACGCGGCCGTCGGGGGTGATGAGCAGGTTCCCCGGCTTGATGTCGCGGTGCACGAGGCCCTGGGCGTGGGCGACTGCCAGGGCCCGCGCCGTCTGGGCGATCATCGAAAGGGTGCGGTCCGGGGAAAGCACTTGTTCGTGCTCGATGATGCTGCTCAGCGGCTGGCCCGGAACCAGTTCCATGACCAGGTAGGCGGAACCCTCTTCCTCGCCGTAATCGAAGACGTTGGCGATGCCCACGTGGTTCAGCAGGGCGGTATGGCGTGCCTCGGCGCGGAAGCGCTGCAGGAAACCGGGGTCGCCCGTGTATTCCTCCTTGAGCACCTTGATGGCGACGATGCGGCCAAGGATCAGGTCTTTGGCTTTCCAGACTTCTCCCATGCCGCCGATCGCAATGCGCGTGGTCAGCTGGAATCTGCCGCCGAGGGTGATTCCCGAAGTAGGCCTCACTTATTCAACACCGCCTCAAAAATCTTCTTCGCGTTCGGACTGGTTAGGTTTGCGCCAGTGGTGATGTCTACGCCTTCCATGACGATGGTGACGGCCACTTGCGGGTCATTTGCCGGGGCAAACCCGGTAAACCAAGAATTGTTCAGGCCGTTGCCGAGTTCCGCGGTACCGGTCTTGCCGGCCACCTGGACACCGGGCACGGCCGCACGGTGTGCGATGCCGTCGTCGACAACGCTGACCATCCACTCGTTGATCTGCCGTGCGATCTCCGGAGTCGTGGCGGTGCGCAGGGCCTGGGGTTTCGGTTCGTTGATCGTCCGCAGGTCGGGGGCGCGTACGGCCTTGATCAGGTTCGGCTGCATCTGCACTCCGTCGTTGGCGATCGCCGCTGTCATGGTGTTGATCTGCAGCGGCGTGGCGCGGACGTCGCGCTGGCCGATCGAGGACTGCGCCAGCCCGGCGTCGTCCAGCGGTTCGGTCGGGAAGAAGCTTGGGGCACTGTCGAGCTTGAGCTGGTCGCCGAAGTCCTGGCCGAAGCCGAATTTCTCCGCCTCGTCCGCGATGGCTTTCTGCTTCAGGTCCAGGGCGATGCTGGCGAACGGTGTGTTGCAGGACTGCTGCAGGGCAAACGCGAACGACGCCGTCGTGCGCGTGTAGCAGTTGCCGCCCGCGTAGTTGGGCAGCTTGTAGTCGATGCCGGGGAAGGACATCTCGGCCGGGTTGGGCAGGTCGCTGTCCTTGTTGTACTTGCCCGATTTCAGCGCCGCAGAGGTGTCTATGAGCTTGAACACCGATCCCGGTGCCAGCAGCTCGCCCGTGGGTCCAGAGACGTTCTGGTTCAGGTTGATCCCGGGGACCTGGTTCAGCTCGGTGTAGTTGGCCTGTTCGGCGGCAGCGTCCTGGGTGGCAATCAGGTTGGGGTCATAGGACGGTTTGGACACCATGGCCAGGACCGCGCCGGTCTTCGGGTTGGTGACCACGATGTGCCCGCGAATGCCGTCCGGGATGAGGTCGTACGCCAGCTTCTGGAGCTTGGGGTCCAGGGTCAGCTCCACGGACGCGCCCTTGGGCTGGTTGCCGAGGAACAACTGGCCCACCCGGTCCAGGAACTGCTGGTCCGAGCTGCCGGCCAGGACATCGTTCATGGACTTCTCGAGTCCGGTGAGGCCGTAGTTCTTGGAGAAGTAGCCGGTGACGCCCGCGTAGAGCTCGGGCTGGGAGTAGGTCCGCTGGAATTTGCAGCTTTCCGTGGCGGGCACGGACTCTGCCACCGGGGTGCCGCCGACAATGATCGCACCGCGGTCGTTGCAGTAGTTCTGCAGGATGGCGCGCCTGTTCCAGGCGTTGGCCTTAAGCTCGTCGGCGCCAACCACCTGCACATAGCTGAGCGCGCCGAAGATCAGCACGAACATCGCGATGGCGGCAATCCATGAATTGCGGATGGCCTGGTTCACAGCTGTTTCACCGCCTCGGTGGGTGCGTCGGGACTGTTACGGGGATCCGGCGCCGGTTTGGCAGGCAGCACGGGGAAGTTCTTGCGCGCACCGGGTTCCTGGCCGGGCGGCAACGGCGTTGTATCCACCGGGCCGCGCGCAGAGTGCGAAATCATGAGCAGCAGACCCACAATGATCCAGTTCGCCAGGAGCGAGGACCCGCCGGCGGCGAGGAACGGCGTCGTAAGTCCGGTCAGGGGGATCAGGCGCGTCACGCCGCCGATCACCACAAAGCACTGCAGCGCGATCGCGAAGGAGAGCCCGGTGGCGAGCAGTTTGCCGAACGCGTCACGGGTGCCCAGCGCGGCACGGAAGCCCCGGGTGAACAGCAGCAGGTACATCAGGACGATCGCGAAGACGCCGATCAGGCCCAGTTCCTCACCAAAGGAGGCGATGATCATGTCGCTGTTGGCGAAGGGGACGAGGTTGGGCCGGCCCTGGCCGAGGCCGGTGCCGACCAGGCCGCCGTTGGCCATGCCGAACAGGCCCTCGACAATTTGGAGGCTGCCGCCGAACTGCCGGCCGTAGACCTCATCGGTGAACGCGTTGAGCCAGCCGTCGATCCGCAGGGCCACGTGCGAGAACACGCGGGCAGCGACGACGCCGCCGACGGCAATCAGCACGAGGCCGATGATCACCCAGCTGATGCGGCTCGTGGCGACGTAGATCATGACGAGGAACAGGCCGAAGAACAGGATCGAGGATCCCAGGTCACGCTGGAAGACCAGCACGCCGATGCTCACGAGCCAGGCGGTGATCATGGGGCCCATGTCCTTGAACCGCGGGAACTGCACCGGGCCGATCTTGCGGCCCGCCAGCAGGATGAGGTCCCGGTTCGACGACAGATAGCCGGCAAAGAAGATGGCCAGCGTGATCTTGGCGATTTCACCCGGCTGGAAGGTCATGGAACCGATCTTGATCCAGACGCTGGCACCCAGGACCTCTCCGGCGGAGACGCCGGGAACCAGCGGCAGGATGAGGAGCACGGCGCTGATGGCCAGGGAGATATAGGTGAAGCGGCGCAGGATCCGGTGGTCCTTGAGGAACCAAATGACCGCGATCGCGACCGCCATGGCCACCAGGGTCCAGCGCAGCTGGTTGTTGCCGGTGTCTTCGCCCACCCTGTCCAGCCGGTGGATCATGGCCAGGCCCAGCCCGTTAAGGGCGACCACGAGCGGAAGTATTACCGGGTCGGCATATTTTGCGCGGAGCCGCAGCACCACATGGAAGGCGAGGGCGGCCAACGCCAGGAGTCCGGACTGGAACCAGAAGTCGGTGTCAAACGCTTTTTGCCGGTCCACGCCCACGAGTGCCTGGGCACCAATCCCTACGGCGAGGGCGAGGACCAGGAGGACAAGCTCCACGTTTCGTCGTGGCCTGGGCACGGGGTCGATGGGTGTCATTTGGCCCCCTCGCAATTCGTAGTCGGGGTGGCGGATGGCGACGGCTTGGCCGCTCCAGGGGAGGCTGTGGCACTTGGCGACGCCGTGGAGCCCGGCTTGGCCGTGGTGCCGGGGGAGGGGGTGGCACCGGCGGCCGTCGCTGCGGGGGACGGGGTGAGGCATTCATCGGCCGGGGCGGTCGTGCCGGTGCGTTCCAGGTTTTTGACGATCCGCTGCGCGTCGTAGAGGTCGCGGGCGGGCACAGTCTGGCGCACCCGCTGCTGCGAAAATTCGGGAAGGTCGGACATCTTGATATCGGTTACCGCTTCGAGAGTGGAAAGCTGGATAGGTCCGAGACGCTGGGAGACGCCGTTGAAGATGGCCACATGCTGATCGTGTTCGCCGATGTAGTAGCGCGTCTGGGTCCAGGCGTAGCCAAGCCAGAGTCCGACGGCCAGCAGCGCGACGATCGCGGCGGCAATGGATACGGTAAGCCACCGGCGCGGCCGTCCGGCGGGCCTGAAGTCGTCTGCCTCCTCGCGGTCCTGTTCGGACTTGTGCGTGAGGACCGTGGCCGCGCGCCGGGCCACGGTGCGTCCGGCGATGGAAGGAATGGACCCTGATTCCGCTGCTGCGGCGGCGGCCCCGACAAGTTCGTGCGGGCGCATGGAGAGTTCTTCCCGCAGGACTTCGGCCGAGAGGTGTTCGCCCAGATGCGGGTCGGTGGTGGTCTCGGGTTCCTTGCCCTCGGCGGCCTTCTGTGTGGCGGCGGCCGGCGATGTGCCGTCGGCCGGGGACCCTGCGGCCGGTTCGGCCGGCGGCCCCGAGGCTCCTGCCGCGGCGGCCAGCGCGGCGGGCCCGGTGTCCTGGGCGGAGTTGTCCTTCTTTACGGACTCGTTTACGGACTCGCCGGGGGTTTTCGCGGCACCAACGGTGCTCCCGGCCAGGGGCCCGGCCAGGGGTCCGGCCGGGGCGGCGGGCGCTGACGTCCCGGCGGCCGCTGCGGGCGCGGGCACGACGTCGACGGCGGCGGTCCGGACGTCATCGCGTGTCGGCTCGGCGATGTCGAGTACCACCACGGTCACGTTGTCCGGGGCGCCGGCCTCCAGCGTGAGTTCAACCAGCAGTTCGGCGCATTCGCCCAGGTCCTTCGTCTCCCGGACGGTGCGCTCCACGACGTGGCCGGCCACATAGTTCAGGCCGTCCGAGCAGAGCAGCCATCGTTCCCCGGCCTGGACTGCCAGTGTGTCAAGATCAAGCTCCGGGCTGGCATCGACGTCGCCCAGCACGCGCATGAGGACGTTCTTGTGCGGATGCGTTTCGGCCTCTTCGGGGCGGAGCCTGCCCTCATCGATGAGCCGCTGGACAAAGGTGTGGTCGACACTGACCTGTTCGAACTCGCCGTCGCGCAGCCGGTAGGCCCGGGAGTCGCCGATGTGGGCGAAGTGGAGCTTTCCTTCGGCGAGGAGCAGGGCCGTGACCGTGGTGCCCATCCCGGCGAGCTTGGGATTCATGTGCACCAGTTCGGACAGCAGGGAGTTGGCCGTCTGGATTTCGTCGGCGAGGACGGTCCCGGCGTCGCCGTCGTAGTCGTCATGGTCCAGGTGGATCATGTCCAGGACGGTCGCGGCGGAGGCGACGTCGCCGCCGGCATGGCCACCCATGCCGTCGGCAACGACGGCGAGGTGCCGGCCGACGTAGGCGGAGTCGTCATTCTTGGCGCGTATGCGGCCGACGTCTGACCGCGCGGCGTAGCGCATGATGAGCGGCCGCTTCGGGGCAGTTGGCTTGCCTTCGGCCCTGTCTGCGGGAAATTCCGGGGCAGCCACGGCTACGGCCTCAATTCGATGACCGTCTTGCCGATTCTCACGGGGACGCCCAGCTCCACCGGGAGGGCCCGGGTCAGCTGCTGGTCTGCCAGATATGTGCCATTAGTGGAGCCGAGGTCCTCGATGAACCAGCGGCTGCCCTGCGGGAACAGGCGGGCATGGCGGCCCGAGGCGTAGTCGTCCTCCAGGACCAGGGTGGCTTCCTGTGCCCGGCCAAGGAGGATCGGGCTCGCCGCGAGGGCGATGGTGGTGCCCTTCAACGGTCCCTCGGTCACGATCAGCTGGCGGGCCTGCTGTTTGACGGGGGCGGGCGGCGGTTCAGCAAGGGAAGGATTCTTGCGCACCTGGCGTGCCGTGGGGGCACCGGCCGCCGCCTTGCGGCCGATCATCAGGTCGCGGCGCATGGCCGAGACAATGCTGAAGATCAGCACCCACAGGAGGATGAGGAACCCGAAACGCAGGGCCGTGATGGTCAATTCGCTCATGCGTGGCCGCCTGGGTGGGCGGGCAGTAGGCGGAAGATGATTTTGGTTCGTCCCATCATGATCGTGGCGCCGTCAGCAAGATCCGAACTGCCCACGATCTTTTGGCCGTTGACGTAGCTGCCGTTCGTGGAGCCGAGATCGATCGCCTGGGCCGTACCAGGCCCAGTCCGGATTTCCAGGTGGCGGCGCGAAACGCCGGTGTCGTCAATAAGGATGTCTGCTTCGGAGGACCGTCCGAGGACGATTGAGGGCGCGTTCAGCGAATAGCGCTGGCCGTCGATGTCCAGTACAGGCTGAAGCTGTGTCGGCTGGCGTGTCGGAGCCGCGGGTACGTTGCCGTGAATACCCGGCTGCGCCGGGACGGAAGGGGCGGAGGCTTTCTCGGTCCGCGAGGTGATGTCGAAATTCCCGGCGCGGTGCTCCTCATCGCGGCGGAAACTGATCCGGACCGGGCCCTGGAGGGTGTAGCCCTGGCTGCGGACATGGTTGATGACGACGTCGCACAGTTCCTCCGCGAGCGGTGTGCCCCATTCCTGGGCGCGCTGGAAGTCCTCGCTGCTGAGGAGTACGTCAAAAACGTTAGGGGCCAGGGTGCGTCCCGCGGCGATCGTGATGGCCTTGTTGTCCACCTCGGTGCGGAGGCGGCTCGCGATCTCGACAGGCTCAACCTGGGCGCGGGAACCGGTGGAGAAGACTCCGCGGACGGCCTTTTCGATGCCGCGCTCGACTTTGTCCAGCAATCCCATGGTCCTTCTCCTTTCCTGTTGGCTGCGGGGCAGCGTTCGTTCCGGAACTCGGTTTCCAACTTTTGCGAGCCCGCGCTCAGCGGACACTCCTACATCAGATACTACTGGGCGTGTCTGGGAATGGCCTCAACGGACGCCGCCGGGGCGACGTCAAAATGAGTGCCCGCCGCGCCCTGACGTGCGCGGACACCGCCGCCGGGACTGCCGCGGCGGGTCCCCGCGTGACGCCCGGCCGCGGGGCAAGCGTGGCCGGCAAACGACCCCATTCAGGGGGCTCTGGGGCTCGATTGGTGTTTTCCGGCAATTGTCCGTTATGCTTGATCTCGCTGCTTTTACGAGGTTGGCGGTCCGGGAAACCGGCCCTATCCGAGTGGAAGAAGTTGCGCGCGAGTGGCGGAACGGCAGACGCGCTGGCTTCAGGTGCCAGTGTCCGAAAGGGCGTGGGGGTTCAAATCCCCCCTCGCGCACGCAATCGAAAGAACCCCGGTCTTGGACCGGGGTTCTTTTGTTTAACCCGCACGGGGGCAGCCGGCGTCGGGGTTTCCCGGTTTCCCCACATTCGAAGGCTTGGCCCGGCGTGTTGCGCCGACCCGCCGGTGTGGGGCGGCGCCGGTCCGTCAAAAGTGGGGAAACTCCGCAGCAGCGGACCACGCGGCAAGACCGCTAGGCTGCCCGCAGCGCCCCGAGCCCGGCGAGGAGTGCCTCGAGTCCCAGCTTGAAGGCGACGTCGGCCGGTTTCTCATGGCCTTCCTCGGCCAGGCGCTGGACGGCGGCGGTGAAATGCGGTGTCGACGCGGCCATGGTGCCGGAATCGAAGATGTCCGCGGGTGCGGTGACGTCGTAGGCGGAGCCAAAGATGAACGATTCGATCGCGACAATGGCCGGGACAATGCGCTTCTGCGGAAAGCCTGCGCGGCTGAAACCGGCACTGACGGCCTCATACATGGCCAGTGTCTTGGGCGCGTCGGTCACGGGCAGTACGGCAATGACGGGAATCAGCGGGGTGTGCTTGGAAAATACATCGCGGTAGCTCCAGGCCCAATCCCTCACGGCCTGTTCCCAGTCCCCGGCCTCGAAGGCGGTGACGTCCACGAACGAGGTCAGGTGGTCCTGGACGAGGACCAGCACGTCCCGTTTGGACGAGACATGGTTGTACAGCGCCGAGGGAGCCACGTTGAGGGTCCTCGCCAGGGCAGCCATGGTGAACCCGTCGTAGCCGCTCTTGCCAATCAGCTGCAGGGCCGCCACGGTGATGCCGTTCTGGTCCAGCACTGCCGCGGCGGGCCGTCCCGCGCGGCGGCGGGGCCTGGCTGCGGGGCCGTGCGGATCGGCGGGGGCGCTGGTTGCTGCCGTCATTCCGGGCCTTTCTTCTCTGCTTGGCTTCTCAGTTTGGCTGGCGGGTTCGGGGTGAGCCCGTTCTGCCCCTACTTTACGGGCGAAATTCATTAGGCGGAGGGTCTTCCCCGAAGCGTGTGGAAGGTCTATCATTCTAAATGAACGCCATTCATTTTGTGGTCCGCATCACTCTAGCGGCCACGGGGAGGAACATCATGCTGGAACTTGACCGCGACGTCGTCATCGTAGGAGCCGGCCCGTCGGGCTTGACCGCCGCCCGCGAGCTGAGAAAGGCCGGACTCAGTGTGGCGGTGCTCGAGGCGCGGGACCGCGTGGGCGGCCGGACCTGGACCGACACGGTTGACGGGGCCATGCTCGAGATCGGCGGCCAGTGGGTTTCGCCGGACCAGACCGGGCTCCTGGGGCTCCTGGATGAGCTCGGACTGCAGACCTATTCCCGCTACCGCGACGGCGAATCCGTCTACATTGGCGCGGACGGCAGGCGCACCCTGTACACCGGTGACACCTTCCCGGTCAGCGAAACCACCGCCGTCGAAATGGACAAGCTCACGGCCCTGCTGGACTCCCTGGCCGCGGAGATGGCTCCCGAGGAGCCGTGGGCCCACCCCAAGGCCCGCGAGCTGGACACCATCTCCTTTCACCATTGGCTGCGGCAGAACTCAACAGATGAGGAAGCCTGCAACAACATCGGCCTGTTCATCGCCGGCGGCATGCTGACCAAACCGGCCCACGCCTTCTCCGCCCTGCAGGCCGTCCTCATGGCTGCCTCGGCGGGGTCCTTCACCAACCTCACGGATGAGGACTTCATCCTGGACAAGCGGGTTGTCGGCGGGATGCAGCAGGTTTCGCTGCTGCAGGCCGCGGAACTGGGCGACGACGTCGTCCTCGGCAGCCCGGTCCGCACCATCAACTGGGCCGATGACGCGAGCGGAGGCTACCGTGTCACTGCCGTCTCCGACCGGGCCACGGTGAACGCACGTTTCGTCATTATGGCCGTGCCGCCGAACCTCTACACCCGGGTGTCCTTTAACCCGCCGTTGCCCCGCCGCCAGCACCAGATGCACCAGCACCAGTCACTTGGCCTGGTCATCAAGGTCCACGCCGTCTATAGCAGCCCGTTCTGGCGCGAAGACGGCCTGTCCGGAACGGCCTTCGGCGCCGGCGCCATTGTGCAGGAGGTCTACGACAACACCAACCACGAGGACCCGCGCGGCACGCTGGTGGGCTTTGTCTCGGATGAGAAGGCCGACGCCATGTTCGAGCTCAGCGCGGAGGACCGCCGCCGCGCCATCCTCGAGTCGATTGCGTCCTTCCTCGGCGAAAAGGCCCTGGATCCCGAGGTTTACTACGAGTCCGACTGGGGTTCGGAGGAATGGACCCGGGGGGCTTACGCCGCCAGCTACGACCTTGGCGGACTGCACCGCTACGGCAAGGACCAGCTGACGCCGGTCGGGCCGATCTACTGGTCCTGCTCGGACCTTGCGGCCGAGGGCTACCAGCATGTTGACGGCGCCGTCCGGATGGGGCAGCTCACGGCGGCCCGGATCGTCGCTGCTGCGGACCGTGCGTCCGTCGCCTCGTAGAAAATCCCAACAATTCAGTTGAATGCAGTCCAGTTCAGTTAGGAGAGCGGCCAGATGCGTTACGTAGTGGGGTATTCAGCCAATGCCAGGGGCCATGATGCGGTCAATCTGGCCGTCTCCCTGGCGCTCGGGCGGGGGGCGAGCCTGGACCTTGTGCTGGTGGTGCCCGAAGTGCAGCAGTCCGGGCACGCCCTCGCGCCGAAGGCGGGCTTCGAAAATCTGCTCACCGAGCAGGCCCAGGAGTGGCTCGACCAGGCCCTGGCGCTGGTTCCATCCAGTGTCCCGGCGCAGGCCCACATCCGCAGCCATGATTCCGACGCGCACGCACTGATCGAGGCGGCCGAGGAACTGGGCGCGGACATGCTCATCATCGGGGCCACCAGCACCGGGCTCTTCAAACGGTTCACGATCGGGTCGGTGGCCAGTGCACTCCTCCACGCCTCGACCGTTCCGGTGGCCCTGGCACCGCACGGCTATCACCGCCAGGAGGCCCTGACCCGGATCAGCTGCGGGCTCGGAACCCGCGCCGGCGCCGAGAAGCTGCTCGAATTCGCCCTAGGCATGGCGTCGAACCGGGACGTGCCGCTGCGGGTGGTGTCGCTTCTGGCCCTCGACGGCGACGCGGCCGATTCAGCCGACGCGGCCCGGGAGTATGCGGCCAAGTGCCTTGCCGACGCACTGGCTGCCGGCGGGCCGGCAGTCCCGGGGGAGGCGAAGGCGGAGGTCCCGGGGGAGGCCAAGACGGAAGCCCAGGTAGAGGCGAAGACGGAAATCGTCGTCGCCCACGGGCGCAGCATCGAGGAAGCCGTGGACCGCCTGGACTGGGAAGACGGCGAGGTCCTGTTGATCGGATCCAGCCGGCTTGCCAAGGGCCGGTCCATCTTCCTCGGCAGCACAGCGGGCCGCATTCTGCGCGCCCTGCCGGTGCCGATGATCGTGGTCCCCAGCGACTATGAACTCAAGCACCTCAATCATTCAGCGTCGAGTGACACCCCCCGAGAGGCACAACAATGAGCGCAGACCATGCGATGTCCAAGCCGTCGCAGACAGGACAGCAGACAGGACAGCACACCGAACAGCAGCACGGACTCAGTGAGAAGGGCCTGAAAGCCGGATCGGTGGGGCTCATTGGCGCCGTCGTCATCGGCATTTCCTGTATCGCCCCGGCATACACCCTCACGGCCGCCCTGGGTCCCACCGTGGCCGAGGTCGGCGTGCAACTGCCGGCGATCTTCCTGGTGGGCTTTATCCCCATGCTGCTGGTGGCCTTCGGCTACCGGGAGCTGAACAACGCCATGCCCGACGCCGGGACCTCCTTCACCTGGGCGTCGCGGGCGTTCGGCCCCTGGATTGGCTGGATGGGCGGCTGGGGACTCATCGCCGCCACCATCATCGTGCTCTCGAACCTGGCCGCCGTCGCGGTGGACTTCTTCTACCTCATGCTGGCGCAGATCTTCGGCAATCCCGAACTCGCCGACCTCACCACCAACCTGCCGCTGAATATCGCGACCACGCTGGTGTTTATCGCCCTCGCGTGCTGGATCTCCTACCGCGGCATGGAAACCACCAAGACCGTCCAGTACGTTCTCGTGGGATTTCAGTTGCTGGTCCTCGCCTGGTTCTCGATCTCAGCGTTCAGCCACGTCGCCAACGGAACCGCCTTTGACGCCACGGCCATCTCCCCGGACTGGTTTAACCCGTTCGCCGTGGGATCCTTCTCCGCCTTCGCCGCCGGCGTTTCGCTGTCCATCTTCATCTACTGGGGCTGGGACGTCACGCTGACCATGAACGAGGAGACCAAGAACCCGGAGAAGACGCCGGGACGTGCCGCCACGATCACCGTGCTGGTCATCGTGATCATCTACATGACGGTTGCCCTGGCCACGCTGAGCTACGCCGGCGTCGGCGACACGGGGCTGGGCACCGGCAACCCGGAGAACCAGGGCAGCATCTTCGCCGTTCTGGCGGGACCGGTAATGGGCCCGTTCGCCATCCTGATGTCCCTGGCTATCCTGAGCAGCTCCGCCGCGTCCCTGCAGTCCACATTTGTCTCGCCGGCGCGCACCCTGCTGTCCATGGGCCATTACCGGGCGCTGCCGCAGAAGTTCGGCAGGATCAGCCCCACATACAAGTCGCCGAGTTATGCCACGATCGCCTCTGCCATCGCGGCCGCGGCGTTCTATGTCATCACCCGGACCACGTCGGAAAACGCACTGTGGGACACCATCACGGCCCTGGGCATGATGATCTGCTTCTACTACGGCATCACCGCGTTGGCCTGTGTCTGGTTCTTCCGCGCCGAGGCGTTCAGCGGAGCGAGGGCCTTCTTCTTCAAGTTCCTCGCGCCACTCCTGGGCGGCGTCATCCTGCTGGTCATGTTCGTCAAGACCGCCTACGACTCCATGGATCCCGCGTACGGATCAGGGTCGTCGATCGGCGGTGTGGGGCTGGTCTTCATCCTGGGCATGGGCGTCCTCCTGCTGGGCGTGGTGCTCATGCTGGTCATGGCCAAGCTCCGCCCCGAGTTCTTCAGGGGCCAGGTCCTGACCCGCGGGCACTGAATCCACTGCCGGTTCAGGGAAGGTCCCGGGAAGGTCTCCGGCCGGCAGCCATTGGAAAGTAAGCACACTTACCAATAGGCTGTCCGGAGGGGGACCTTCCTCCGTTGGAACCAGAACGAGGTGAGAGCATGTCGGATGCCGAAAGCATCAGCAAGGTCACGGACATCATCAACGATTCGCACATCGGAATGTTCACCACCATCAACGAAGCAGGCGCGCTCGTCAGCCGGCCGCTGGCCGTCCAGGAGGTCAAGGACGACGGCGACATGTGGTTTTTCACGTCGGCGACCACCTCTCAGGTGGCCCACATCCGCGCCAACCCGGCGGTGAACGTCTCCTTCGGCCAGCGCACCGAGTGGGTTTCGGTGGCCGGGACCGCTGAAGTGGTCACTGACCGGCAACTGATCCACGACATGTGGAATCAGGTGGTGGAGGCCTGGTTCCCGGACGGCCCGGACACCCCTGAGGTGGTCCTGCTCCACGTCGACTCGGACTCCGCCGAGTACTGGACCAGCCCGGGCGGCACGGCGGCCACCGTGCTGCAGTGGATCAAGTCCAAGGTGACCAACAGCCGGATGAGCGTCGGCGACAGCGGCACGGTCGAGCTGTAGCGCGCTGAAGCGGGCCACCGCCCGGTCTCCCCGGTGGATATTGCCGCTCGATATCACCGCTCTGGGCCGATGACGGCCGGTCGGGACCGGACTGCTCCTAGTCGGTGATTTTCAGGCCGGTGCCCCAGTTGAAGGTTGGATACGCGGGGTTGGCCTGCAGCGCCATGACCAGCAGCATGAAGCCCTCGAGTTCACGGGCGTGGCGCAGTCCGCCCACTTGGAGCGGACGCAGCCCGGCGGCTTCGGCGAAGACCGCAACCTCGTTGCGGGCCTCTTCGGAGTCCGAGGCGATGAACACATCCATCGGCTGGCCGCCGGCTTCCGCGGACCCGAGCGGGCCGGCAAAGGTGGTGTTGAAGGCTTTCACCACTTGTGCGCCCGGGAGCAGTGCGGCGATTTCCTCCGCCGCCGACGTCCCCGGGGCGACCACCAGCGAGTCGAAGGTTTCGGTGTCAATCGGATTGCTGATGTCCACCACCGTCTTGCCGCTGAGCGTGTCGCCGAAATGCGTGGCAACTTCCCTGGCCGGGCCGAAGTACAGCGCGAGGACGACGATGTCGCCCTCGGGAACCTCGCTCAGGCCGCCGGAGCCGGTGGTGCCGCCAAGTTCAGCAGCGAGCTTGGCGGCATTCTCCGGCGTCCTGTCCAGGATCTGGACGGAGCGCCCGGCGGCGACAGCCCGGGTCCCGATCGCCCGTGCCATGTTGCCGCTGCCGATGATCGTGATGTCAGTCATGATGGAACCTTTCCAAGGTGGCCGCGAACTGCCGGATCGGCAATTCCGGGGAATCAGCCGTGCGCGTGGTCCGGGCCAGGCGGCCCGGCGGCGCTGACGCCGGCCGCGCGTTCGGCGGCAGCGAGGGCATGTTCCAGCCGTTCCACGGCCGGGGCGTAGGCGGCATCGGTGCAGGCGCGGTCCGTACGGCCGCCGAGGCCCTCGGCGGCCTTGATCGCCCGGATCAGTGCCGCGGTTTCTGGTTGCCGGGTATCGCTCATCGCGGGATAGTCAATCGAGAACCCCGGATCCAGTTCGTACCGCTGCCATCGGGCGAGGGCGCTCCGGTGCCGTGCGGCGGCCGCCTCGTTCAAGAGCCGGGTTTCCCGGCTGGCCCGGCGGGCTTCCTGCCGGCGGAGCAGCCGGGGTGCCGCAGCGACGGCCGCCAGGGCAGCCCCCGCGGCCAGCATCCCGAGCGCCAGGCCGGCCCAGGGCCATGTGGAAGAGGCCAGGACGATGGCGGGCACAATGACGGCGAGTCCGGCGAATGCGTCCCAAAACGCGCCGTCCGCGCCTTCGGAAGGCCCGTCGTCGGCCGCCAGGTGCTTGCGGGCGAAATAGACCGAGGCGAACGCTGCCCCGGCAACCAGAATGGCGAGGGCCAGGAACTGCCAGGCCGCGAGGGCGCCGGATAGTGAAAGCGTCATTGCACACCTCCCCGGAACGGTCCCGGGCGGGCGCTGTTCCGCTAGTTCCATTGGAATCCCTGGCGGCGGGGCCGTCAATGCCTGCCGGGCCGGGGCAATGCCCGGCGCCAGCGCGGACGCAAACCCAGGCGCCAGGGCCGGTGCGGAGGCCGCGTCGCGGTTCCTACGCCGAGCCTCCCGGCGTAGCCTAGGGGCCATGCGACTGAAAATGTGCAGTATCCACGTCAAGGATCCGGCCTCGGCCCATGAGTTCTACACCGGCACGCTGGGCTTCGAAACGCTGATGGCCATGCCGGAGCACAACCTCTTCATCATCAAGGATCCGGATGGTGCCGGAGGCGCCGGACTGCTGCTGGAACCCAGTGACAACCCGATCGGCGCGGCCTACATGAACGGTCTGCACGACGCCGGGATTCCCGCGATCGTCTTTGGCGTGCCGGACGTGCGCGCCGAATACGACCGGCTGGCGGCCAAGGGCGTGATGTTCCAGGGGGAACCGTCCGAGGGGCCCGGCGGGACCAGTGTGGTGTTGGATGACGGCTGCGGGAACTTCGTGCAGCTGCACCAGGACTAGATGCCGGACCACCGCGCCCTGACTCTGCCTAACGGCTCGTCTTGTCCTTGTCCGGGTGCTCGTCGCCGATATGGCCCGGTGCATTGGCGGCCAGGACCCGGGCCACGAAGGAGGCATACTCCTCCATATAGTGGCGCAGCAACCCGGCCGTAGCCTCGTCCTTGACCTCACCGTCCTCGCCGTAGGCCTCCGGGACGAAGCGGATGTAGGCCTCCGGAGCATTCAGCTGCGGCGCGTCGAGGAAGCTCAGCACGCTGCGGAACGAGGACTGCATCACGGCCGTCCCAATGCCGCCGGGGGAGGCGCCGATGATGCCGGTGGGCTTGCGGGCGAAGGAGTTGGTGCCCCAGGGCCGGGATCCCCAGTCGATGGCGTTTTTGAGCGCTCCGGGGATGGACCGGTTGTATTCGGGCGAGACGAACAGGATGCCGTCGGAAGCCGAGATGGCATCTTTGAGGGCCTGCCCAACGGGTGGGAAAGCGGCATCAAAATCCGGGCTGTACAACGGCAGATCCCTGATGGGGATCTCCGTGAACTCCAGTTCCGCAGGTGCAAGCCGGATCAGCGCCCTGGACAAGGTGCGGTTGATGGAATTGCTCGAGAGGCTCCCGACAAAATATCCGATCTTGAAGCCCATGAACTTGTTCCTTCCCGATACGCCGCCGGTGGCAGGTGAATTGGGATGCGGAGGGGATCGGACCGGCGGCCCCGACCCATTCCGCGAGCGTAGTCCTGCGTCCGCGGGTTGAAAAGAGGGGCCGGGAGAAAGCTCGTGCCGCTATTCGGCCTTGGCGCGGGCTTTCTTGGCGTCCTTCTTGGCGGCCTCGTCCTTGACCCGCTGGGCCTCGGCGCGGACGGCGGCGTGGGTGGCGCGCTCGGCCACCAGCCAGGCCGGGGGAGCCTGGAGCAGTGCGGTGATTTCCGCCGTCGTCAGCGCTTCCTCAACACCACCGCGGGCCAGGCCGGCGATGGAGACGTTGAGCTTCTGCGCGACCACGGGGCGCGGGTGTGGGCCGTTGCGGCGCAGTTCCGCGAGCCACTCCGGCGGGTTGGCCTGGAGATCGGCAAAATCAGCGCGGGTGATGGTTGAATCCTGGAACTCCTGGGGTGTCGCCGGCAGGTAGATGCCAAGCTTCTTGGCAACGGTGGCCGGTTTCATGGACTGGGAGTTTGCAGAGGTCATAGTCCAAGGGTATCCGGCCAGAGCACTGCGAGGCACCAAACTAGCACCGGATCAGCACGGTGCCGCCATCGCGGCGGACCCCCGCGCCACCCCGGGCGGTACTGTGAACATGTGTCCGCAGCAGAAGAACCATCCCAGACCCCCGACGAAACCGCCGTCGTCCCAGCCGTCGCAGTTGGGCGGGAGCTGCGCTTCGCGTACGTCGCCGGTGTGACACCGGGCAAATGGATCCGCCGCTGGGAGGAACGGATGCCCGATGTTCCGCTGCACTCCTTTATGTCCGACGACGGCGCGCAACTGTCCGTGCTCCGCGACGGTTCCGCGGACCTGAGTTTCGTCCGGCTCCCGGTGGAACGCGAGGGCCTCAGCGTGATCCCGCTCTACGAGGAGCAGCCCGTGGTGGTGGCACCGAAGGGGCACGAAGTCTCCTTGTTTGAAGAAGTGGACCTGGCGGACCTGTCCGCCGAGACGTTTCTCGATGTGCAGGAGCTCGGCGGCCCGGCGATGGCGCTGCAGGTGGTGGCGTCCGGTGCCGGGCTGGTGATCCTGCCGATGTCCGTGGCCCGGCATTTCAACGTCAAGGACACCGTGGCGCGGAAACTCACGGGGGCGCCCGGCACGGAGATCGCCCTGGCCTGGCCGAGCGACGCCACGGACGAGGTCATCGAGGAATTCATCGGTATTGTCCGCGGACGCACCGCCGCGAGCTCCCGCCAGCCCTCGGCGCAGCAGGAGAAACCCAAACGCGAGCCCAAGCCGGACCGGCGCGGCACCGGAGCCGCGAAGAAGCCCAAGGTGGCGCAGCGCTACGCTCCCAACCCGGACAAGGGCCGCGGCAAGGGATCCCGGAAGAAGGGGAAACGCTAGGCCTTACTACGAGGGGCGCCACGATTGCGGCCTCCCGCAGATGATTCGGACCTATCGTTGGAACACGACCCCGCGATCAAAGGATTTGCCGTGGACACTCAGGTTCCCCAGTTCGATGGCGTGCACCACCTCAAACTCCCGGTCAGTGATCTCGACCGCAGCCGCGAGTGGTACCAGAGCCGGCTTGGTTATGCCGTTGCGATGGAGTTCCGCGAAGATGGCAAAGTCATGGGCCTTGCTCTTAATCACCCGGATGGCGGACCGAGACTGGCCCTGCGGCTGGACCCCGGCAAAGCGGCGGCCTCTTCCGGATTCGATTACTTCTCCATAGGCGTTCCGACCAAGGCGGCAATTGACCAGCTCTCCGCGCGGCTGACGCAGTTGGGGGACGCCCATGCTGGCGTCCAGGTCGCTTCTCTGGGGTGGATTCTGCCCGGTCTCTCGGACCCGGACGGACACGAGATCCGCTTCTACACCACGGAGTCCCACAAAAAAGGGCCCGACGGGGAGGTCTATGTTGTGGAGAATGCCCGGCAGACGACGACGCACCGAAACCAGGAACGGTTGTCTCAGTGACCACTCAAGTTTGAACCCACCGATGACATTCCGGACTATCTACTGCCCGTCGATTGGCAGACGCTGGTGTGGAGTCCTTCCTCGACCGCCCGGAGGAAGCGTGCTCAGCGCCTCGCCTCGTACCTGATCAGGACCACGCCGCCGGGAAACGTCCGCGTCTCCACCAGGTCCAGGTTCACCCAACTGTCCAGCGCGGTGAAGAACGGAGTGCCGCCGCCTACCAGGACCGGATGGGTGGCCAGCACGTACTCGTCGATCAGCCCGGCCCGCATGGCCGCCCCGGCGAGCGATGCGCCGCCGACGCTCATCGGGCCGCCGTCCCCGGCCTTGAGCCGGGTGATCTCGGCGATCGCGTCACCGGTGACCAGGCGGGTGTTCCAGTCGACCTTGTCGATCGTCGAGGAGAACACCACCTTCGGTGTGTCCCGCCAGTTTCTTGCGAACTCGATCTCCGCCGCGGTGGCGTCGGGCTGCTGATCGCCGGTCGGCCAGTAGGAGCTCATGGTCTCCCAGAGCTTTCGGCCGTACAGCGACAGGCTGCTAGCCCGCTCCTGGTCGAGCCACCACTGGAACAGTTCCTCGCTCGGCCCGCCCCAGCCGATGTCGTCGCCAGCCGCGGCGATGTAGCCGTCCAGGGTCAGGTTCATGCCGTAGATCAGTTTCCGCACGGCGCCAGCCTTCCGTCTCGTAGTGGTCGAGGGCGTCATTGGACTCTGCTGTCCCGCACATGATCAGGAGCCTCCCGTCCCTCATGGAGCCACCGTAACTGCCCATGAGCTGGATGCCATAGCCCTTCGGTCCGCGTTTCAACTGAGCTGCCCGGTGAAGGATCCTCGAACGGGTCACTCCGGCGGTTTGCTATCACCCGAACTTCGTCCATTCTCCTTCGGAAACCACCACGACGGAGCCGTCGACGACCTTGATAGCTGTCTGCTCGTCGATGGCATAGGCCGGGCCGCCGAGGTCGGCGGCCCACCGCTCTGCGTGGGCCAGAGTGTTGGTCGGGAAAGCGTTCAAGTGCGGGAAGATCGAAAAGTCCACCACCCCCAGGGTGCGGTCGTCCGGCGCGGACGGCCACTCGACGAAGTACTTCCCGATCCGGGGCGTCATCACCATGCTCCCGGCACTCACTCCCACCCACACCGTGTCCGGCAGCGACGGCAGCAGGTCGGCCAGCCCGGACTCACGCATCCAATGGCACAGGTACGTCGCGTCGCCGCCGTCGACCAGGAGCACGTCGGCCTCCCGAAGCCAGGGGACCCATCGCTCCGCGCCGATGGTGGGCAGCGCGGTGAGCTCAAGAACGCCGAGCGTCGCCCAGCCCATGCCGGACAAGTGACGGGAGCCGGGCTCGGCGGCCAGGAGGCCCCGCACCGATGCCGGTCCGCACATCGGGTGACCCCACTGCGCTGTCGGGACGACCAGGGCGTGGCACTGGGCGATCGGCTTGTTGAGAAGCTGCACGAGCGCCGAGTGGATGCTCGGGTTCGTCACGCCGCCTGACGTAAGCAAGAGTTTCAAACGTGCCCCCAAAGTTCGCGCGGATGGTGGATGTGCCTGAAAACGCGGGACCGGGCTGGAACTCACGGTCGATTTGGTAAGCCCCGCCGGCCTCGCGCTCGGCCCTTCAATAGGGACACACCCAGCAAGACCTTGTCCAGAGTTCGCTTGGACGCAAATCTCAAGTTGGCTCGGCTAGCCACGTAGGCTACCGCGAAGACACAACTATTGGGGGTAATCAGTGAACAACATCGAAGTCTTTGGCGTCTCGTACGTCCTCTATCTGATCTTCACTGCCGTGCTGATCGGCTTGGCACTGTACGTTCTGATCCTCGTGATCGTCTTTCTCCGGCTGCGTATTGCCGAGCTGAAGCGCGCCCTGCCTCCCAAAGGACACGCAGAGCGGCAATGACTGAAGTCAGGCGCACTGGCCCCTCACCCTCCTCATTCAGAGACCGGGCGATCACGGAACGCCGCCACGAGGCGCCGAACTCCACACGCCAGGGGTGCCGCCCGCTACTTGGCGCAGGCGTCCTGAAGGGCCTTGACGGATTCGGCCGGAACCTGGTCTCCGGAGTCGGCGATCTGGCGCAGCGGGGTGGTGATCTCAGCGGGTGCACCCGCGGCTTCCGCGCTGGTGACAAGACCGCCCAGCAGTTCCTTGTCCTTGGCGCTGACCAGGCCGTTCTTCACGATGGCGCAGGCCTGCTTCTTCACTTCATTGCCGGCCGCCGTCGCAGCCCGTGACGCCCCGTCGTTGACGGCCTTTTCGGCAGCGTCCTGCACTTGCCCACAGCCGGTAAGTCCGATCAAGAAGGCGGCAGCGGCAAGGGCGGCGAGACGTCGTTTCATCCACCCACCCTAACAAGCGCGGCTTGTGCCGGCCTGAGGAAAAAGGGCAAACGCCAGGCCGTAGCCGTGTGGGCACCGGCGCGCATAGGCTCGGTGAGTGGACATCGTCGAGTTCCTGACCGCGCGCATTAGAGAAGACGAAGCCGTCGCCCTAAAGCTGCTCGGCGACCCCACGCTTGCCGTCTCCGGCGAGTGGTATGAACGCCGCCTGCTCCGTGAGTGCGAGGCCAAGCGCCAGCTCATCGGCATCATTGAATCCGCACGCCAGTCCGTGCTGGCCATGTTGGTCAGCCAGGAACCCGCCGAGGCCGGATGGGTGCCGGACGTCATCGAATGGACCACGCTCTCCCTGCACACCCTGGCGCTGCCGTATGCGGACCACCCCGAATTCCAGGCGCACTGGCGGATCACCGGATAGGGCCGTCAGCGGTTAGCTCCTGAGATGATGACGGGTCCCGGAAACCTGCAGGAAATCTCCGCGGCCTACTCTGGTCACACCGCGGCTTCTGCGGTCCGCCAGTCGGCTGGTTCTTGAAGGGATACCGTCATGCACCTCTTGCCCCGTGAGCAGGAAAAGCTCATGATCGTGGTCGCGGCGGATCTCGCCCGCCGCCGCCAGGCACGCGGACTGAAGCTGAACTTCCCCGAGGCCGTCGCGGTGATCAGCTACGAACTGATCGAGGGCGCCCGGGACGGCCGGACCGTTCCGGAGCTCATGAGCTACGGAACCACCATCCTTGGCCGCGACGAAGTGATGGAGGGCGTGCCGGAAATGATCCACGACGTCCAGATCGAAGCAACCTTCCCGGACGGCACCAAGCTCGTCACCGTTCACGACCCGATCCGTTAGGAGCTTCGATGATTCCGGGAGAATACGTGCTCAGTTCCGCGCCGCTGGTCATCAACGCCGGCCGTGAGGCGGTGGACGTCGCGGTGACCAACACCGGAGACCGGCCCGTCCAGGTCGGCTCGCATTATCACTTTGCCGAAGCCAACTCCGCGCTGCAGTTTGACCGGGCGGCCGCCTACGGCCGCCGGCTGGACATCCCGGCCGGCACGGCCGCGCGGTTCGAACCCGGGGACAGCAGGACCGTCCGGCTGATCGAGCTCGCGGGCAGACGGGAAGTGTACGGCCTCAGCAACGCCGTCAACGGCACACTCCGCAAGAGCGGACTCCCTGTTTCCGAAGGGGAAGGTGACGCACAGTGAGTTTCGAGCTATCCCGCAGGCAGTACGCGGACCTCTACGGCCCGACGACGGGCGACGCCATCCGCCTGGCCGACACGGATCTGTTTCTTGAGATCGAGAAGGACCTCACCGCTTACGGCGAGGAAGTGGTGTTCGGCGGCGGCAAGGTGATCCGCGACGGCATGGGCCAGAACGGCCAGGTGACCCGGGACGGTGACGGTTCCGGAGGTATTGGTTCCGGCGGCGGAGTCCCGGACACCGTGATCACCAACGTCGTGGTGCTGGACTACACCGGCATCTACAAGGCCGACGTCGCGCTCCGGGACGGCCACATCTTCCGGATCGGCAAGGCCGGCAACCCGCAGATCACCGACGGCGTGGACATCGTGATCGGCGCGAGCACCGAGATCATTGCGGGTGAGCGGAAAATCCTGACCGCCGGCGGGGTGGACTCGCACATCCACTTCATCTCCCCGGACCAGGTCCCTGCCGCCCTGTGCAGCGGCGTGACCACGATGGTCGGCGGCGGCACCGGTCCCGCCGAAGGCACCAAGGCCACCACGGTCACCCCCGGAAAATGGCACATCCAGCGGATGCTGCAGGCCGCCGAAGGGCTGCCCATCAACATCGGCCTGTTCGGCAAGGGCCACGCGTCCGCCGTCGAACCCCTGGCCGAGCAGATCCGCGCCGGCGCGATCGGGCTGAAAGTCCATGAGGACTGGGGCTCCACCACGTCCTCGATCGACACGTCGCTGCAGGTAGCGGACCAGTACGACGTCCAGGTGGCCATCCACACCGACACCCTGAACGAGTGCGGCTTCGTGGAGGACACCATCCGGGCCATCGACGGCCGCGTGATCCACACCTTCCACACCGAAGGCGCCGGCGGCGGCCACGCCCCGGACATCATCAAGATCGCCGGGCTGCCCAACGTCCTGCCGGCGTCCACCAACCCCACCCTGCCGTACACGCGCAACACCATCGAAGAGCACCTGGACATGCTCATGGTCTGCCACCATCTGAACCCGGACATCCCGGAGGACGTGGCATTCGCGGACTCCCGCATCCGCGCCGAGACCATCGCCGCCGAGGACGTCCTGCAGGACCTGGGCATCTTCGCGATCACGTCCTCGGACTCGCAGGCCATGGGCCGGGTGGGCGAGGTGGTCATCCGCACCTGGCAGGTGGCGGACAAGATGAAGCGGCAGCGCGGCGTACTGAAGGATCCTGCCGGCGGCAGCCACGGGGCCGCGTCAGGCCTGGGCGCCCAGAGCGACAACTTCCGGCTCAAGCGTTACGTGGCGAAATACACCATCAACCCGGCCATCGCGCAGGGCATGGCGGATTCCATCGGCTCGGTGGAGGTGGGAAAGTTCGCGGACCTGGTGCTCTGGGATCCCGCGTTCTTCGGAGTGAAGCCGGACCTTGTGCTCAAGGGCGGCCAGATCGCGTACGCCCTCATGGGTGACGCCAACGCCTCCATTCCCACCCCGCAGCCGCGCACCATGCGGCCGATGTTCGCCGCCTATGGCAAGGCGCTGCAGCAGTCCTCCATCACCTTCCTCTCCCAGGCCGCCATCGACGCCGGGGTCCCGGCCGAGCTCGGACTGGAGAAGGTCATCCGGCCGGTGTCCGGAATCAGGAACCTCACCAAGGCGGACCTCAAGTACAACGGCGCCACCCCTGATATCGAGGTGGACCCGGAAACGTATCAGGTGAGCGTCGACGGCGAGGACGTCACCTGCGAGCCCTCAGACGTGCTGCCCATGGCGCAGCGCTACTTCCTTTTCTAGGCTTCCAGAGGAGATCACCATGATCATCGAAAAGGTCCTCGGCAACACCCACGACCTCCCTCCCGGTCCGGACCCCTACCTTGGGCTCCACCGCGAGAAGGTGGTGCTGCCCAGCGCCCAGCTGGTCAAACGCATCCAGCGCGTCACCACCGACCACGGGAAGGAACTCGGCATCCGCCTCCCCGCCGGTTCCGGGGACCTTCGCGACGGCGACATCCTGCACGTGGCCGGCACCAACATGATCGTGGTGTCAGTCCTGCCCACCGACGTCCTGGTGATCGCCCCGCGCTCCATCCACGAGATGGGGGTGGTGGCCCACTCCCTAGGCAACCGGCACCTGCAGGCCCAGTTCTTCGACGCTTCCTCGGAGTACGGGGCGGAGGTGATGGTCTGCCAGTACGACCACACCGTGGAGGACTATCTCAAACACGTCGGAGCGCCCTACAACCGCCAGGAGCGCGTGATGCCCGTACCCTTCCGCCATGCCGAACACTCGCACTAGCCTCTGCCGTTGTGGCTGGGGCGCCGTGGGCGCTGCGGCGGGTGATAGGGGTCGTGCCCGCTTCGCGGTGCCCGCCACGCCGCGACCCCTATCACCCGCCTTCGCAGGTTCGACTGCTTGCCTTGCGTCGCGGAGCCCGTTATGACTTACCAGCTTGCGTTGCAGCAGCTGACGGATTCTGCTCTGCCTACCGGGGCGTTTGCTCACTCGCTGGGGTTTGAGACGTATGTGGAGCGCGGGCTGGTGCACGACGAGGAGTCCTTTGGGGTGTGGCTGGCGGCGTTCATTTCACAGCAGCTGACGTACTCGGACGCCCTGGCAATCCGGTTCCTCTATGAGGACGTTCCGGTTGCCGAACTGGATGCGTTGTTGACCGCCCAGTTGTTGCCCCGGCAGTTGCGCGAGGCCAGTACCAAAATGGGCGGGCGTCTGCTGGAGATCGGCGCCGAGATCTTTCCGTCCGCAGATCTGGCGGAGTACCGGGAGCTGGTGGGTTCCGGCCGTGTCGCCGGGCATCAGCCGCTGGCGTTCGCCGTCGTCGCACGGTCCCTGAACGTACCGCTCCCGGAGGCCCTCGCCGCTTATCTTTTCGCCGCGGTGACGTCCTTGACGCAGAACGCCGTCCGGGCGATCCCCCTGGGGCAGAACTCCGGCCAGCGGATCCTGCGGAAGGCGGCCGACGGCGTAGCTGCCGCCGCCGAGCGCTCCAGTCACCTCACGCCTGACGACTTTGGGGCCGTCAGCCCCGGGCTGGAAATTTCGCAAATGCGGCACGAACGCCAGCGCGCCCGCATGTTCATGAGTTAACCGAGCTACACACGAAATATGTCTGGAGAAGAATATGTCTGAGCCCGTCAAAATCGGCATCGGCGGCCCGGTGGGTGCCGGCAAGACCCAGCTCGTGGAGCGGCTCACCCGTCATATGAGCCGGGAGATCTCCATGGCGGCCATCACCAACGATATCTACACAATCGAGGACGCCAAGATTCTCGCCGCCAATGGGATCCTGCCGATCGACCGGATCATCGGCGTCGAAACCGGCGGCTGCCCGCACACGGCCATCCGCGAAGACACGTCCATGAATACGGCCGCCATCGAGGAGCTGAAGAAGCGGCACCCTGACCTGCAGGTGATCTTCGTGGAATCCGGCGGCGACAACCTCTCCGCAACGTTCAGCCCCGAACTGGTGGACTTTTCCATCTACATAATCGACGTGGCCCAGGGTGAGAAGATCCCGCGCAAGGCCGGCCAGGGCATGATCAAGTCCGATCTGTTCATCATCAACAAGACCGACCTCGCCCCCCACGTCGGCGCGGACCTGGCCGTCATGGAGCGGGACTCCAAGGAATTCCGGGGCGAGAGGCCGTTCTGCTTCACGAACCTCAAGACCGACGAAGGGCTGGACCGCGTCATCGACTGGGTGCGGCGGGACGTCCTGATGCTCGACCTGGCGTCGTGACGGCGATTGTGCGGAGTCCGGCGGCTTCGCCGGATTTGGGGCCGTGCCCGTCCCCAGCCGCTCCCGACTCTCGCAAGCTCGAGTCGGGACCCTCGCGGCAGTGGGCCCCCCGCGGTGCCCGCCACGCCGCGGCCCCAAAATCCGGCCTCGCCGCCTCAGCGGTTAAGTCGCCGATGGGGGAGCTGGAACTCGTCGTCGAAAATCGGGACGGACGTTCTGTTGCCACGCATCAGTTCCATCGGGGGGCTTTGAGGGTTTTGCGGCCGCATTACTTGGATGGCAGCGGGCAGGTTTGTTATGTGCTCGTCAATCCTGGCGGTGCCTATCTGGGCGCTGACCTGTATGTGATTGACGTGGAGGTGGCCGATGAGGCTAAGCTGCTGCTCGCCACGCAGTCGGCCACCAAGATCTACCGGACTCCGGGATCCTTTGCCGAACAGCGGATGCGGCTGCGGCTCGGGGAGGGGGCCCGGCTGGAGCTCGCCCCGGATCAGGTGATCGCCTACCGGGAGGCCAGCTACCGGCAGAATACGCACGTGACGGTGCGGCCGTCGTCGAGCCTCATCATGGCCGAAATTGTGACCCCGGGGTGGTCGCCGGACGGGGCCTCGTTCCGGTACGAGGAGCTGCGGTTGCGGACCGAGATCCGGGTCGAGTCGGAGGCGTCCGTCGGGGAGGCGGGCGGGCTGCTGGCCCTGGACAACGTGCTCATCCGGCCGCCCCTGGGCGATGTGACGGGCCTGGCGTTCATGGAGGGCTTCAGCCATCTGGGGTCGCTGATCGTGGTGGACCCGCGGGTGGACCAAGCCCTTGCCGACGAACTCCACGAGATCACGGCCGGGCTCGGCGCCCATACCGGCATCTCGCTCACCGCCGCCGTGCTGGGAACGGCCGGGCTGGTGCTGAGGTCGCTCTCGAACAGCACGGAGGAACTGAGGTGTGTTCTGGGAGCCGCCACCGCCCTGCTGCGCAAGCGCTGGTACGGCCAGGATCCGCTGGATCTGAGGAAGTACTGATGGCCGGGACCCAGCAGAGGACTGCGCTCCGCCGGCTTCGGGCGCTGACCACCCGGCCGGCGGCCTGATCACAGCCGGCGCGCCCCCTCTGCCGGCAGGACGGCGAAGACATCGGGTGCCTGCAGCCCGCGGGCGGCGAAGCCGGCTTGGACCGCGGACCGGACCTGATCGGCGTCGTCCACTGGAACCAGGGCGATGGCGGAGCCGCCGAACCCGCCGCCGGTCATCCGGGCCCCGATGGCCCCGTTGGCGCGTGCGGTGTCAACGGCCAGGTTCAGTTCCGGGCAGGAGATTTCGAAGTCGTCCCGCATGGAGCGGTGGCTGGCGTCCAGCAGGTCTCCGATTGCCAGCGGCCCATGGGACGTGAGCCATTCCGCGGTCCGGGCGACCCGTTCGTTCTCGGTGACAATGTGCCGGACCCGGCGGAACGTCACGTCGTCGAGGACGCGCCCGGCCCGCGGCAGATCGGCGGCGTCAAGGTCGCGAAGGGCGCCGACGCCCAGGGCCCGGGCGCCGCGGACGCAGGAGGACCGGCGTTCGGCGTACCCGCCGGTGGCGTGGGCGTGCGAGACCTTGGTGTCGATCACCAGGCAGAGAAGCCCGGATTCCTCCAGGCCGAGCGGCACCGGGCGGGAGCTGAGGTCGCGGCAGTCCAGGTAGACCGCGCAGTCCCGGGTGCCGAGCATCGACGCGGACTGATCCATGATCCCGGTGGGGGCGCCGACGACGTTGTTTTCGGCCCGCCGCCCGATGTCCGCCAGTTCGGCCCGGCCCAGGCCCGCTCCGGTGAGGTCGGAGAGGGCCAACGCGACGGCGCATTCCAGGGCGGCGGAGGAGGACAGCCCGGCGCCGACCGGGACATCGGAGGTCACGTACAGGTCAAAGCCCGGCACCGTGATGCCGGCACGTTCCAGCTCCCACGCCACTCCGGCCGGGTACGCGGACCAGCCGGCCGCCTGGTCCGGGGCGAAGGCATCGAGATCGAATTCGACCGGGTCAGCGGCCGCGAACGCCGAGGCCAGCCGCACGGTGCGGTCCGCCCGGGCCGACACGGCCACGGTGGTGGTGCGGTTGATGGCGAACGGCAGGACAAGGCCGTCGTTGTAGTCCGTGTGCTCGCCGATCAGGTTGACCCGTCCCGGAGCCTGCCACACGCCGTCGGCGTCATGGCCGAAGTGGCCGGCAAAGGCGCGGGTCACCGCGTCCGCCAGGGCCGTTCCTGCGGTGTCGGTGGTGGTCATGCCGTTCCTTTCCTGGCGTCCCGGAGCCGGGCCGCAACCTCTTCGGGAGTCGTGTCGTTGATGAAGGCGCCCATGGCGGCCTCGGAGCCGGCCAGGAACTTGAGTTTGTCCGCGGCCCGCCGGGGGGAGGTGAGCTGCAGGTGCAGGTACCCGGACCGGCGCAGCACCGGGTCAAGGGGGGCCTGGTGCCAGGCGCTGATATACGGCGTCGGGCTGCCGTAGAGCCTGTCGAGGCGGCCCAGCAGGTCCGGATACAGGACGGCGAGCTCGTCACGCTCGGCGCCGGTCAGCGCGGCGAGGTCCGGAACCTGGCGGTGCGGGACCAGATGGATTTCCAGCGGCCAGCGCGCCGCGAACGGCACGTAGGCGCTGAAGAATTCGCCCTCGAGCACGATCCGGGCGCCGTCGGCACGTTCGCTCGCCAAAATCGCCCCGGTCAGGGTGGCCGTCCCGCCCGCCGCCTCATGGAACTGCCGGGCGGCCGCGGCCATCACCGCGGTCCTCGGCGTGACGTAGGGGTAGGCGTAGATCTGGCCGTGCGGATGGTGCAGTGTCACGCCGATGTCCTGGCCGCGGTTCTCGAAACAGAACACCTGCGCCACGCCGGGCAGCGCGCTCAGGGCCTCGGTGCGGTGCGCCCAGGCGTCGATCACGGTGCGCACCCGCCGGGTGCTGAGGGCGGCGAACGTCCCGGTGTGCTCGGGCGTGAAGGCTACGACCTCGCACCGGCCGCCGGCGGTCCCGCGGGTACCCCAGCCCGGCGCTGCCGGGGCGGCGGTGAGATCCGGGCCGAGTGAGGGGAAGCGGTTTTCAAACACGGCGACGTCGTAATCCGCCGGGATCTCCGAGGGCCGCGCGTCAGTGCTCGGGCACAGCGGGCACTCGTCCGCCGGCGGAAGATGCGTCCTGTGTTGCCGGTGCGCGGCGACCGCCACCCATTCCCCGGTCAGCGCGTCGTACCGGATTTCCCCGGACGGGCCGCGCTCCGGAAGGTCGCGGCGGTCCCTCGACGGGCGCTGCAGGGGATGGGAAGTGTCGTCGAAATACAGGAGTTCGCGCCCGTCGGCGAGTCGCGTACTGGTCACCGCGGACACCGACGCCGGGGCGTCGCTGCGGCTGATGATGCTGGTCATGGGGTTCCTTCGAAAGTGAGGGGACGTGCGGTGCCCGACCCGGAAGCAGGGGGCGGGACCGGACAGTCAGAGGGCCTGGACGTGGAGGAGCAGGGCGTGCTCCGGGTTCAGGACCGGCAGGGGCAGGCCGACGTGCTGCAGGAAGGCGCCGGTGGCAACGGCCCCGTCTTCCAGCCAGGCCGGCGGCCGGATCTGGGTAAAGGTGTGCGCGTAGTCGCCGTCGAGAAGGGTAGGCAGTTCGGCCCGGACGCGGTAGTTCCGCTTCGGGTCAAGGCCCGGCAGTGAGGCCAGTCCGGGAACCTCAGCCGGGGCGGAGGCCAGGGACACGGCGGCGAACAGGGCCTCGCCGGCGTCGTGCGCAACTACACCGTGGACGCTCAGGGTGGGCTCGGCGGTGTCAGCGTTGACGCGCTTGCCGGAGTGGAGCAGTGCGCGGTGGCGCTTGTAGAGCGCGATGGCGCGGCGCAGCGTGGCCCGTTCCTCGTCCGTGGCTGCGCGGATGTCCCACTCCATGCCGAAATGGCCAAAGAGGGCGGTGATGGCGCGGAAGGAGATGTCGTGGGTGCGGGCCGTGGTGTGCGAGGTGGTGGGGCCGATATGTGATCCGACGAGTTCGGGGGGGAGGACGGCCTGGGTCCAGCGCTGGATGGTCTGGCGCTCCAGGGCATCGTTGCAGTCCGAGGCCCACACCCGGTCGGTTCGCTGCAGGATGCCGAGATCCACGCGGGCCCCGCCGGAGGAGCAGCTTTCAATCTCCACGTCCGGGTGGGATGCCTTGAGCGCGTCGAAGAGACGGTACGCGGCCAGCGTCTGTTCGTGGACGGACGGCCGGCCGCCGCGGCCGTGCTCGGTGAGGTCGCGGTTCTGGTCCCATTTGAGGTAGGCGATGTTGTTCTCGCGCAACAGGGCATCGAGGCGGCCGTATATGTATTGCCAGGCCTCCGGGTTGGCGAGGTCCAGGACGTGCTGATGGCGCCAGGCGTGCGGAAGCCGGCCGCCGTCCTTGTGGGAAAGCAGCGACGGGCCCACGATCCAGTCCGGGTGCTCGCGCGCGACGTCGGAGTCCAGGTTGACCATCTCCGGCTCCACCCACAGCCCGAACTCCATGCCGTGGCCGGTGACCGCGTCGATCAGCGGAGTCAGGCCTTCGGGCCACAGGCCCTCGTCGACGTACCAGTCGCCAAGGCCCGCGTGATCGTCGCGGCGGCCGCGGAACCAGCCGTCATCGAGGACGAAGCGTTCCACGCCGAGCCCGGCGGCTGCTTCGGCGAGTTCGAGCAGCGGCTCGAGGCGGTGGTCGAAGTAGACGGCTTCCCAGGTGTTCAGCACCACCGGGCGGACCCGGCCGGAGGTGGTGTCCACATGCTGCGGCCGGGCACGGAACCAGTGGTAGAAGGCCTCGGTGATGCCGTCCAGGCCGCGGCCGGAGTAGGCGGCATAGAGCGACGGCGTCCGGTAGCTGCCGCCGGGGCGCAGCACCACTTCGGCGGAGCCGAGCAGTTCGGCGGCACCGAGCATGCGCCGGCCGTCCGCGAGGCTGTCGAGGTACTGCTCGTGGTTGCCGCTCCAGCCCAGGTGCGCGGCCCAGACCTGGCCTGTGCGGTTGGCGAAGCTGGCGGTCCCGGCTGCCACCAGCAGGGACGAGTCGTGGCCGGTCCGGCCGTGCCGGCCAGTGCGGACCCAGGTGCCCTGCTGGACGGCGTGCCGCTGCGGGTGGTTTTCGCGGCACCAGCGCCCGGTGAGGTCGAGCAGTTCCGTGGCGTCCCGCGGCACCGGCAGCACCGTGGCGAGTTCGTCGAGCTGGTATTCGGCCGTGCCGCTGTTGGTCAGCGTGTGAGCCAGCTCCAGGAGGCCGCCGGGGTGCAGGGTGAGTTCGGAACTGACCTCAAGTCCGGCCTCGGAGTCCCGGTGGATGATCACCACGGTGCGCCCGCCGTCCTGCATCTGGGCGGCAACGACCCGCAGGGCCGGCGAGAAGTCCAGGCCGGGGCCGCCGTCGGCGTTCCGGTGCCCGCGCAGGCCCGGCCGCCCGGCCCAGCCGGAGGAGGCCTGCGGGAGCAGTCCGGCGGTGACGGGGAGGTCGAGGGCGGAGTGCGGGACGGGCCCGCGGAGGATCGCCAGATCGGGGAGGTGTTCGCCGAGGTCGGCGCCCCAGTGGACGATCTCGGCCTCGCCGGTGTCGAAGGCCAGCAGGACGCTGGTGCCGGCAGAACGCAGGTGCACGGGGTGCATGGGGATTCGCTTTCGGTAGTGCGGAAGTCAGGTGCTGGTGCGCGGGATCCCGGGTTGAGGACCCCGCGCACCGGGCGCCGCCGTGGCGGGCGGCTGTGGCTTCAGGGGCTTACTTGTTGAACAGGCTTACTTGTTGAAAAGTGAGTTGACCTGCTCGTTGGCCTGCGAGAGGGAGCTGGCCGGCTGCTTGCCGGAGAGGACGGCGTCCATAGCCGGCTTCATGATGCCGTCCACCTTGGCCGCCTTGTCCGCGATCGGGAACAGGAACGTGGTTCCTTCCTTGACGTGGGTGGTGAAGGCGGAGACGTCGGTGCCCTTGGCCTTGAACGCTTCGGCTGCCTTCTCGGAGGAGCTGGTGAGAGCCGGGAACACGACGGCCTTGGAAGCTACGACGTCCTGGCAGGCGGTGGAAGCGAGGTATTCAACCCACTTGGTGGCTGCTGCGGGCTTCTTGGTGCCGGCCCAGATGGAGTCGGCCAGGCCGTTGAACATGCTTGCACGCTTGCCGTCCGGTCCTGTCGGGGTGGGTGCGAAGCCGGTCTGGATACCCTTGTATCCGATGTACTGGCCGATCAGCCAGTCGCCCGAGGTGTTGATGGCGGCCTTGCCGGCGCCGAAGTTGTCCGACATGCTGGCGCCTACCGTGGTTTCAAGCTTGGGCATGTAGCCCTTGTCCGCCAGGCCGGCCCACCAGGAAATGGTCTCCTGGAACTTGGGGTCGTCGTAGTTGAACTTGGTGCCCCAGGGGTTGTTGTCGGTGTGGGTCCAGCCGGTGGTGGCGCTGAGGAAGCTCCACTGCGTCTGGCCCTGGCCCGAGCCGGAGGACTCCAGGCCGAGGCCGTAGACGGCCACGTTGTTCTTGTCGAAGCCGGCCTCGTCGCCGCGCTTGCCGCGCTTGTCCACGGTCAGGTGGGCGATGGCTTTTTCGTAGCTGCCGCCGTCCTGCGGGTTCCAGTCCAGGGTAGCCATCTGCTCGGCGGTGAGACCGGCGGAGTCGGTCATGGCCTTGTTGTAGAAGAGGCCTACAGTGTCCCAGTCCTTGGGCAGCCCGTAGCGCTTCCCGTCCTGGCCGACCCAGAGCTCGGCCAGGCCCTTGGTGTAGCTGTCCAGCTTGATGCCGTCCTTGGCCACGGCGTCATCGAGGGCCAGGAGCTGCTTCTTCGCCGCGTACTCGGGGTACTTGGAGAGGTGGTCGGTGAAGACATCCGGCGCCGTGCCGGCAATGAAGCCGTTGGTCAGGGTGGTCCAGTAGTCGTCCCAGCCGCGCTGGGTGATCTTGACCTTGATATCCGGGTTGGCCTTGGTGAAATCGTCGGCGCACTGCTGGTAGGCCGGGAGCTGGTTGGCGTCCCACAGCCAGTAGTTGATCTCCCCCTTGGCTTCGGAGGATGCCGGGGCGGACCCGCCGCAGGCGGAGAGGGAGATGGCGATGGCTGCAGCGGCAGCGACGGCGCCGAGGGTCTTCTTCATGGTGGACCTTTCATGGAAGTGCTTCTTTGAGGGGAATATTTGTTAACGGGGCACTGCGGGTTGGGCCGGGGTTACTTGATGCCGGAGAAGCCGATGGAGTTGACCACCCGCTTGCCGAAGGCGATGAAGAGCAGGAGGACGGGCAGGGCCGCGATCAGGGTGGCGGCCATCAGGCCGGACCAGTCGGGGGCGCCCTGCGGGGACTGGGACTTGAAGACGCCCAGGCCCACGGTGAGGACGCGGACGCTTTCGTCCTGGCCCACCAGCAGCGGCCAGAAGTACTCGTTCCATTGGCCGATGAAGGTCAGCAGCGCAAGGGTGGCCAGGGGGGCCGCGGCGTTCGGGAGCACGATCTGGAAGAAGATCCGCACGTGCTTGGCGCCGTCGAGCATGGCGGCCTCTTCCACCTCGCGGGACATGGAGAGGAAGAACTGGCGCAGGAAGAAGATGGCGAAGGGGGTCATGAACAGGAACGGCAGGGCCAGGCCGGCGAAGGTATTGAGCAGGCCGAGGTTCTTGATCATCAGGAAGTTGGGCAGGGCTGTGAAGATCGGCGGGACCATCATGGTGGCCAGGAACAGGCCGAACACCACGTTCCGGCCCGGCCAGCGGAGCCGGGAGAAGGCGTAGGCGGCCATCGCGCTGAAGAAGACCTGCCCGGCGGTGGTGACGGTGGCGAAGATGACGGAGTTCCGCAGGTACAGCCAGAAGTTGATGGCGGCGCCGGAGCCTCCCTCGGCGATTGCTTCCTCGGGGCTCTGCAGCCCCAGGACCCGCTTGAAGGCGCCGAGGCTGAAATCGGCCGGCAGGAGGTTGCTGGCGTTCGAGGCCAGGGAGGCGTTGCTGGACAGTGCGGTGCGGAGCATCCAGAGGAACGGCGCGATCGTCACGGCGACGGCAATGGCGACGAGGGTCCAGGCGCCGACGCGGCGCCAGTTGACCGGCTTCCTGGGAGCGGGAGCGGAGGTGGCAGGCTTCTTGCGGGAAGGGGCGAGGGTAGTCATGGCTGGGGTTCCTTAGTCCAGATCCGATTCGTTGCCCTTGAGGAACTTCATCTGGACGAAGGCCACGAGAGCGAGAATGACGAAGAGAATGACGGACAGGGCCGAGGCGTAGCCGAAGTCGGATTCACCGAAGGCCTTCTGGTAGATGTACATCTGGATGACGCGGGAGGCATTGATCGGGCCGCCGCCCGTGGTCACTGCCACGGTGTCGAAGACCTGGAAGGAGCCGATGACGGTGACCACCAGGACCAACACCAGCACCGGGCGCAGGAGCGGCATCGTGATGCTCCAGAAGGTCCGGGTCGGGGAGGCGCCGTCGAGCGAGGCGACCTCGTACACGTGGTTGGGGATGGACTGCAGGCCGGCGAAGATCAGCAGGGCGGTGTAGCCCATGTGCCGCCAGACATTGACGCCGGCGATGGTGGGGATGGCCCATTGCTCGCTGCCGAAGAAGGCGATGCGCGGCAGGCCCAGCCAGTTGATGACCTCGTTGACGATTCCCAGCTGGTAGTCGAGCATCCAGAACCAGAGCAGCGCGACGATCACGTTCGCCACCAGGAAGGGCAGCAGCAGGGCGCCGCGGATTAGCGTGGACTTGGCGACGTTGTGCATCAGCAGGGCAAGTCCGAGCGCGATGACGGTCTGGAAGCCGATGTTCAGTGCCACGTACTGGACCGTCACGGCCATGGCGTTCCAGAAGAGATCGTCCGCGAAGATCGCGGTGTAGTTTTTGGTGCCGATCCAGGTGGGATCGCCCAAAACGCTGTACTCGGTGAAGCTGAGGTAGACGCCGCGGATGCTCGGCACCAGGTAGAAGGCAACGAAGCCGAGCAAGGCCGGGGCGATGAAGAAGAGGGCGACCCTCAGGTCGCTCCGGGGTCGGCGCCGGCGGCGGGGGGCAGCGTTGCCCGTTCCCGGGCCGGTCGCCTTGCGGGCCGGGGCGGCTCCGCGGGCAGTTGTGGTGGTCATTCGTGGTTCCTCCGCAGTTACGTGGATGCTGTGACGTGGATTACAACTGAGGCTAGAATCTACACGAGTAACTTTCCAATGCGCAACCGTTTCTTCCATGTTTCCGGCAGGAAACTTCCCGCTCATCATCTGCTATTGACTCGAGTAGAAACTGGTGTAAAACTTGCGTGCATGACTTTCTCACTAGGCATTGTCGGCGCCGGACAGTTCGCAGGCGCCTTCGCCAAACTCTTCGACGCCCATCCCGCGATTTCAGAAGTCCATGTCACGGACGTCCTGCCGGAACGGGCCGAGGCCCTCCGGGAGCGGCTCGGCCTGGCGGGGACCTATCCCAGCTTTGAGGCCATGCTCGACGGCGGCCTCGACGCCGTGGCGATCTTCACCCAGCGCTGGACGCACGGGCCGCTGGTGCTGCAGGCGCTCCGGGCGGGCAAGCATGTGTATTCGGCAGTGCCGATGGCCATCAGCGAGGACGAGATCGCCCGGATCATCGAGGCTGTCCGGGAGACGGGCCTGACCTACATGATGGGCGAGACAAGCTACTACAACCCCGCCACCGTCTATGCCCGCAAGCGCAAGGCTGAAGGCGCCTTTGGCCGCATCTTCTACGCCGAGGGCGACTACGTCCACGACATGGATCTCGGCTTCTACGAGGCCTACCAGTACAGCGGCGGGGAGGACTGGAAGCGCACCGCCAGCTACCCGCCCATGCTGTATCCGACTCACTCCACCGGCGGGGTACTGGGCGCAATCGGCGGCCATGCCGTCAGCGTCAGCTGCATTGGCGTCTCCGACGAGCGCGGCGACGGCGTGTTCGATAAGGATGTCAGCATGTTCGGCAACGACTTCTCCAATGCCACCGCGCTGTTCGAACTCTCAACCGGCGGGTCCATGCGCATCAACGAGATGCGCCGCGTCGGCTACCCCTCCCACCTGCGCGAAAGCCGCTTCCGGTACTTCGGCACGGACGCCAGCTTCGAGCAGCTGGCCACGGTCAGTGTGTGGCAGGACAAGGAGTCCGTGACCGACGTCAGCGCGGAACTGGCCACCGGGGCCACGCTGGCTGCCGACGATCCTTCGCTGGCCAGTGTCGCACCGGCACTGCGGGACGCCTTCAGCTCCGGAATGGCACCCGTGCATGACGCCGGCCGGCTTCCGGCCGAGTTCCGCGGACTTCACAACGGGCACGAGGGCAGCCACCACTTCCTGGTGGACGACTTTGCCACGGCCGTCGACACGGGAACGCTCCCGCCCGTCAACGCCTGGGAAGCCGCCCGCTACACGCTGCCGGGGATCGTGGCGCACGAGTCCGCCCTCCGCGGCGGGGAGCGGTTGCCCGTGCCGGACCACGGCGACGCCCCCGTCCTGCTGCCTGCGCAGGGAACCAACGAGGAAGGCTTAGCCGGGGAACTCCGGCGGTAGCATGGTCACTGTGCCACACTCGCCCGCCTCCGCCAGGCCCACGATCACCCGAAAAGACGTGGCCAGGCTGGCGGGCGTCAGCACCGCCGTCGTCAGCTATGTGGTGAACGGCGGCCCCAAGCGGGTCTCCCCGGTGACCGCTGCGAAAGTCCGCGAGGCCATCAGCGCCCTGGGGTACCGTCCGAACGCCGCGGCGAGGGCACTGAAACTTGGCTCCAGCGAGATGCTCGGCATGGTGGTCCCGGACACCACCAACCCCTTCTTCGCCACTTTGGCCCGCGCCGTGGAGGAAGCCGCGGCGGCGCGCGGCTATGCCCTGCTGCTGGCGAACTCGGGCGGATCGGCGGCCAATGAGCGGCGCCAGGTCAGGAACCTCGCGAGCCGCCGCGTTGACGGGGTCTTCCTCTCCAGCGTGCTGTTCGAACCCGACCTGACCGAGCTGGAGCATTCGGAGATCCCCGCCGTGCTGCTCAACCACAGCACCGAGGTGCCGGGCTTCAACTCGGTCGGCGTGGAGCTGCTGGAAGGCTCCCGGCGTGCCGTCGAGCACCTGGTGGGCCACGGCCACCGCAACATCGCACTGGTCATGGGCATGAACGCCGGCAATGATCTCGATGCCCGCGAGGTCGGGTGGCAGCAGGGGCTCGCGGAGGCCGGCCTCCCGGAAGGACCCATTCTGCGCTGTGACTTCGACCGGCAGGGCGGCTACCGGGCCGGGCAGCGGCTGCTCGCGGCCGCGGACCGACCCACCGCCGTGTTCGTCAGTTCCGACCTGCAGGCCGTCGGCCTGCTGCGCGCCGTGTCCGAGGCCGGGCTGCGGGTCCCCGAGGACCTGGCGGTCTTCTCCTTCGACGGCTCGGCTGAGGCGGAGTTCAGCTGGCCGCCGTTGAGCACGGTCGCGCAGCCCGTCCAGGCCATGGCCGAGGCCGCCGTCGAAGCGCTCATTGGCTTTGACGGCGTGTCTCCCACCCGGAACAGGATCTTCCCCGTGGAGCTGGTCCTGCGCGCGTCCTGCGGCTGCGCGCCGGTACCCGCCGCGCCGGTGCCTGCCGCGCCCGGGCCCGCCGCGCCGGTTGTGGCCGAGCCGGCCGGGTAGGGTCCCCGCCGGGCACGTCGTTGCGGTTCCGGGCGTCGTTCCCTGCGGGCGTCACACCAGGGGCCCTATGGACTATCGTTAGCGCTAACAGGAGCCGGGGGGGCGGGCGACCAGCGGGCGCCCCGTGCCCTCCTATCGTTCGATTTCACACTTTGATTCAGGCCGATGGACGGCATCGGAGCGAAAGGGGCCTCGCATGGGGAACAACAATGACCGGCGGCAGCCGCGGCTCGAAGACGTCGCAGCGCTGGCCAAGGTTTCCCACCAGACCGTCTCACGGGTGATCAACAACCACCCGAATGTCAGCGCGGGAACAAAGTCCCGGGTCGAGGCGGCGATTGCCGAACTCGGCTACCGGCGCAACACGGCCGCCCGGAGCCTGGTGACCCGGCGCACCCAGACCATCGGTGTCCTCGCCTCCGAGCTCGGGCAATACGGCCCGGCGAATACCCTGCTTGGGGTCCAGCAAGCCGCCAGGGAAGCAGGCTATTTCGTGAGCATTGCCGCGATCAAGGGGGCCGCGGCGAACGCCATTTGCGATGCGGTGCGGCACCTGACGGACCAGGGCGCGGACGGATTGATTGTGATCGTGCCGCACGACGGGACACTTCAGGTGCTCGAGGACCTGAACCTGGATCTCCCGGTAATCGTCGTCGGCGGAGCCGGAGAAGGGCGGTTGAGCGGCGCGATGGTCGACCAGAAGCTCGGTGCGCGGCTGGCCGTCGCCCATCTGATCAGCCTTGGCCACGAGCGGATCGGCCATGTCTCCGGACCGCTCGACTGGGTGGACGGCAAAGCCCGGGTTGACGGGTGGCGCGAGGAGTTGGCGGAAGCCGGCCTCTCCGACGAACTTCTGGTCGAGGGGGACTGGAGTGCGGACAGCGGCTACCGGATCGGGCAGCAGCTGGCAGAACAGCGCAGCGCCACCGCGGTGTTCGTCAGCAACGACCAGATGGCGCTCGGACTGCTGCGGGCGTTCGGCGAGAAGGCCATCCGGGTTCCGGAAGACGTCTCCGTGGTTGGCTTTGACGACCAGCCCGAATCCGCCTACTTCATGCCGCCGCTGACCACCGTGCGACAGGACTTCGAGGAACTCGGAAAGCGCTGCATGGACCTGATACGCGCCCAGGTCGAGGGCGATGCCGCCAGCGGCGCCCTGGTGGTCAAACCTGCGCTCGTGGTGCGCGCCAGCACCGCACCCCGCCCCCGTCGCTCCTAAGGGCCGAAGCCCTCCGTTCCGGCAATACGCGCCAGGCTTCTTGACAGCAAGTTTGTTAGCGCTAACAATAAGGGGGTTCGCAATGTTGCGGAACCTATTGGAGGATTTGATGGACTTCTCAGTGGACGGAACCGAAAACTTTGTCATAGGCGTGGACTACGGCACGCTTTCCGGGCGGGCCGTCGTCGTCCGGGTCCGGGACGGCAAGGAACTGGGCAGCGGGGTATTTGAATACCCGCATGCCGTGGTCACCGGCGAGCTTCCGAAGGACACGGCTGGCGTCGCCGGCATCCGGCTTCCGGGCGAATGGGCCCTGCAGGTGCCCAACGACTACCGCGACGTGCTCCGCCGGGCTGTGCCCGCGGCCGTCGCCGACGCCGGGATCGACCCAGCCGCCGTGGTGGGCATCGCCACCGACTTCACGGCCTGCACCATGGTCCCCGTCAAGGGCGACGGCACACCGCTGAACGAGCTTCCCGGATTCGCCAACCGCCCGCACGCCTACGTGAAGCTGTGGCGCCACCATGCCGCCCAGCCGCAGGCGGACCGCATCAACGCCCTGGCCTCGGAAATCGGCGAAAACTGGCTGCCGCGCTACGGCGGACTCATCTCCTCCGAATGGGAGTTCGCCAAGGGCCTGCAGTTGCTGGAGGAGGACCCGGAAAGCTATGCCGCGATGGACCGCTGGGTGGAAGCGGCTGACTGGATCGTCTGGCAGCTGTGCGGCAACTACGTCCGCAACGCCTGCACGGCCGGCTACAAAGGGATCTACCAGGACGGCCGCTACCCGTCCAAGGAATTCCTGTCCGCCCTGAACCCGGACTTCAAGGATTTTGTCAGCGCCAAGCTGGCGCACACCATCGGCCGGCTCGGCGATGCGGCCGGCTATCTGACGGCCGAGGCCGCCGCCTGGACCGGACTGCCGGAAGGCATCGCCGTCGCAGTGGGCAACGTGGACGCCCACGTCACGGCGCCCGCAGCGAAGGCAGTTGAGCCCGGGCAGCTGGTGGCCATCATGGGAACCTCCACCTGCCACGTTATGAACGGTGCCGAACTGCGGGAAGTCCCGGGCATGTGCGGCGTGGTGGACGGCGGAATCGTCGACGGACTGTGGGGCTACGAAGCTGGCCAAAGCGGTGTGGGGGACATCTTCGGCTGGTTCACGAACAACGGCGTCCCGCCCGAGTACCACCAGGCAGCGGAGGCGGCAGGCCTGGGCATCCACGAATACCTCACGGAACTGGCCTCGCGCCAAGCCATCGGCGAACACGGCCTCATTGCCCTGGACTGGCACTCCGGCAACCGTTCCGTGCTGGTGGACCACGAACTCTCCGGCGTCGTGGTGGGCCAGACCCTCGCCACCAGGCCCGAAGACACCTACCGGGCCTTGCTGGAAGCCACGGCCTTCGGCACTCGCACCATCGTGGACGCCTTCCGCGACTCGGGAGTGCCGGTCAGGGAATTCATCGTGGCCGGCGGCCTGCTGAAGAACAAGCTGCTCATGCAGATCTACGCGGATATCACCGGCTTGCCGCTCTCCACCATCGGCTCAACCCAGGGGCCCGCGCTGGGGTCGGCCATCCACGCCGCCGTGGCCGCAGGTGAATACGCGGATATCCGTGCCGCTGCGGCTGCCATGGGATCGGAGCCCGGCAGCATCTATATTCCCATCCCGGAAAATGTTGCCGCCTACGAAAAGCTCTTCCAGGAGTACCGCACGCTGCACGACTACTTCGGCCGCGGCAGCAACAGCGTGATGCACCGCCTCAAGGCGATCCAGCGTGCGGCCAGGCCCTCGTTTGCCGCCGCTGCTGGCGCTCCGCAGCAGAACGCCGTCCCCGCCGGCTCGGTCGCAGAGGAAGTGTCCGCATGAGCAACCTGCTGGAAAGCATCGCGGAGGTCCGTCGCGAGGTCTGCGAACTGCACGCCGAACTCACGCGCTACGAACTGGTGGTGTGGACGGCCGGCAACGTCTCCGCCCGCGTCCCCGGCCATGACCTGATGGTCATCAAGCCGTCCGGAGTCTCCTACGCGGACCTCACGCCCGAGAGCATGGTTGTCACGGACCTCTACGGCACGCCCGCGGAGGGCGACTGGAGCAACCCCGCGCTGTCACCGTCTTCGGACACCGCGGCGCACGCCTACGTTTACCGGCACATGCCGGAGGTCGGGGGAGTGGTGCACACGCATTCGACCTACGCCACGGCCTGGGCTGCACGGGGAGAGGAGATCCCCTGCGTGCTGACCATGATGGGTGACGAGTTCGGCGGGACGATCCCGGTGGGCCCGTTCGCGCTGATCGGGGACGACTCGATCGGCCGCGGCATCGTGGACACCCTGGCCCAATCCAGCTCGCCGGCCGTGCTGATGCAGAACCACGGGCCCTTCACCGTGGGCAAGGATGCCCGTTCGGCGGTCAAAGCCGCCGTCATGTGCGAGGAAGTGGCGCGGACCGTCCATATTTCCCGGCAACTCGGCGAACCCCTGCCGATCGACCCGGTCCAGATCGACTCGCTTTACGCCCGCTACCAGAACGTCTACGGCCGCTAGGCCCAAAACCGGGCCGCTAGGCCGCGAAGCCGTCGTCGCCCCCCACCATCCGCAGGAGAAAACATGTCCAACGCCAACAACACGTCCCTTGAGCAGTTCGAGGTCTGGTTCCTCACCGGCAGCCAGCACCTCTACGGCGAGGACGTCCTCAAGCAGGTCGCCGCCCAGTCCCAAGACATCGCTGACGCGCTGAACGCCTCCGCCGACGTCCCAGTGAAAATCGTCTGGAAGCCCGTGCTCACGGACTCGGACGCCATCCGCCGCACCGCCCTGGATGCCAACTCGGATGACGCCGTGATCGGCGTGACCGCGTGGATGCACACCTTCTCCCCGGCCAAGATGTGGATCCAGGGCCTGGACCTTCTCCGGAAGCCGCTCCTGCACTTGCACACCCAGGCCAACGTCGAACTGCCGTGGGCGGACATCGACTTCGACTTCATGAACCTGAACCAGGCCGCGCACGGCGACCGCGAGTTCGGCTACATCCAGTCCCGCCTCGGCATCCCGCGCAAAACCGTCGTCGGCCACGTGTCCAACCCCGAGGTGTCCCGCCAGGTCGGATCCTGGCAGCGCGCCTCGGCGGGTTGGGCGGCCGTCCGGACCCTCAAGCTGACCCGTTTCGGCGACAACATGCGCAATGTCGCCGTCACCGAAGGGGACAAGACCGAGGCCGAGTTGCGCTTCGGCGTCTCGGTCAACACTTGGTCCGTCAATGAACTCGCCGACGCCGTGCACGGCGCGGCAGAGTCCGACGTCGACTCCCTCGTCGCCGAATACGAGCGGCTCTACGAGGTGGCCCCCGAGCTCCGCGCCGGCGGCCCGCGCCACGAGTCGCTGCGCTACAGCGCCCGGATCGAGCTTGGGCTCCGCAGCTTCCTGGAGGCCAACGGCTCGGCCGCCTTCACCACGTCCTTCGAAGACCTCGGCGCACTGCGCCAGCTGCCGGGCATGGCCGTGCAGCGCCTCATGGCCGACGGTTACGGCTTCGGCGCCGAGGGCGACTGGAAGACTGCCATCCTGGTCCGGGCAGCCAAAGTCATGGGCGCCGGGCTCCCCGGCGGCGCCTCGCTCATGGAGGACTACACCTACCACCTCGTCCCGGGTCAGGAGAAAATCCTGGGCGCGCACATGCTGGAGGTCTGCCCGTCCCTGACTGCCGCGAAGCCGCGCGTGGAAATCCACCCGCTGGGCATCGGCGGCAAGGAAGATCCCGTCCGCCTGGTCTTCGACACCGATGCCGGCCCCGGCGTCGTGGTGGCGCTGTCCGACATGCGCGACCGCTTCCGCCTCGTGGCCAACGCCGTCGACGTCGTGGACCTTGAGCAGCCGCTGCCCAACCTGCCGGTGGCCCGTGCCCTCTGGTCGCCCAAGCCGGACTTTGCCACCTCCGCTGCTGCCTGGCTGACCGCCGGAGCCGCCCACCACACTGTGCTTTCCACCGCCGTCGGCATGGACGTCTTCGAGGACTTCGCCGAGATCGCCCAAACCGAGCTGTTGACCATTGACGATGGCACCACCATCAGGGGCTTCAAGAAGGAACTCGCCTGGAACGCCGCCTACTACAAGCTGGCCGGCGGTCTGTGACCGGGGACGAATACGGGCTCCGGCACGGGGAGTACACCGCCGTCGTCGCCGCCCGCGGTGCCGCGGTGCGGAAGCTGCAGTTCCGCGGGCGGGACCTGATCGTCCCGTTTCCGGCAGGCGGGCCCAACCCGGACTTCCGCGGCGTCATCGTGGCACCCTGGCCGAACCGGATTCCCGACGGGACGTACACCTTTGGCGGTGCGGACTACGAGCTCCCGGTCAACGAACCCGACCGGCAATGCGCCCTGCACGGCTTCACCCCGGAGCTGGAGTGGAGGCTGGAGTCCCGGACGGATTCCGCCGTGGAGCTCTCCTGCACCATCGGGCCGACGCCGGGCTACCCCTTCGCATTGTCGATCACCGCCAGCTACCGGCTGGCCAGCGGGGGCCTGCACACTGCCGTCACGGCAGCCAATGTGGGGCAGCGGTCCGCGCCCTACGGGGTCTGTCCCCACCCGTATCTGCTGGCCGGGCCGGCGCCGCTGGACCAATGGAGCCTGGAGGTGCCGGCGCGGACGTTCCTTGAGGTCACGCCGGACCGGCTGCTGCCGGTCGCCACCCGGTCCGTTGAAGGACACGGATATGACTTCCGCGCGGCCCGCGTCATCGGTTCTACCAAGATCGACCATGCCTTCACCGACATGGTGTTCGACGGCGACGGGGAGGCTCACGTCGTGGTCCTGGACCCGGGCGGGACCGGCGTCGGCATGGCCTGGGACCGCAGCTGCGCCTGGCTGCAGCTCTACACCGGGGATGCGGAACCGCCGCTGCCCGGCCGGCTCGGACTCGCCGTGGAACCCATGACGTGTCCGCCGGATGCCTTCAACACCGGCACGGACCTCGTGCGGCTCGAACCCGGAGACTCGCACCGCGTGGCCTGGCGCATCTTCGCCGCATGAGGGTCCGGCGGCGGTAAGAAGGAGATTGGCGCCGAATGTGCGTTGACTCACATGTTTCAAGAAGCTATCTTTGACCATATTGTTAGCGATAACAATCAGCCGCAGATCCCTTGACGGCTGAATCCCCGTTCCATTCAGACCTCCGCAATCCTCCCGCTGTTACCGCCCCGCAGGGGCACGATGACGTGCAGGACTGCGATCAGGAGCAACTTCGCGGACTATGGGTCCGCGGAAGGAGAAAATTGTGAAGATCAGGAAACTCCTGGGCGCCGTCGCGGTTGTCCTCGCTGTGACCGTAGGGGCCACAGGCTGCGGCAGCCGGGCCGGCACGGCCGCCCCGGCCGACAGCGCCGACGCCGCCGGTTCCCTCGTCGGGATCTCGATGCCGACGCAGACCTCGGAGCGGTGGATCGCCGACGGCAAGAACGTCTCGGAATCCTTGACGAAGCTCGGCTACAAAGCCGACCTGCAGTACGCCAATGATGACATCCCCACCCAGGTGTCCCAGATCGAGAACATGCTTACCAAGGGTGCCAAAGCCCTCATCGTCGCAGCCATCGACGGCACCACGCTGACCGATGTCCTCGCCAAGGCGAAGGAGCAGAACGTCAAGGTCATCGCGTACGACCGGCTCATCAACGGCACGCCGAACGTCGACTTCTACACCACCTTCGACAACTACACGGTGGGCGTCCAGCAGGCCACTTCGTTGCTGACCGGCCTGGGCCTTGTTGACGCCAGCGGCAAGAAGGTCGAAGGCAAGGGCCCGTTCAATGTGGAGCTCTTCGCCGGCAGCCCGGATGACAACAACGCCAACTTCTTCTGGACCGGCGCCATGGACACCCTCAAGCCGTACCTGGACGCCGGAACCCTGAAGGTGCCCAGCGGCCAGACCAAGTTTGAGCAGGCTGCCATCCTGCGCTGGCAGGCCCCCGTGGCCCAGAAGCGCATGGAGGACATCCTCACGGCCGCCTACAGTTCCGGCACCAAGCTCAATGGCGTCCTCTCCCCGTATGACGGCCTCTCCATCGGCATCATCTCGGCCCTGACGAGCACCGGCGGCTACGCCAAGGGAAGCCTGCCGATCGTCACCGGCCAGGACGCCGAAAAGGGTTCGGTGAAGTCCATCACCGCCGGCGAACAGTACTCCACGATCTTCAAGGACACCCGCCAGCTGGGAGCCCAGGCTGTGAAGATGGTCGACGGCCTCCTGAAGGGTCAGGAACCCGAGGTCAACGACACCAAGACCTACAACAACAAGGTCAAGGTCGTCCCTGCGTACCTGCTCAAGTCCGTCATCATCACGAACGAGAACTACAAGAAGGAACTCATCGACTCCGGTTACTACACCGCGGCCGACGTCAAGTAGCCACGTCGAAGGGTGGCGGGCCGCCGTCGAGTCCGGGCCGCCACCCTTTCCCGTAGACCCCTGCAGCCGCAGGACGTCTCAGGTACTACCAGTCAGTGAGAATTGGCGATGAACACACCCATTCTTCAAATGCGAGGAATCACCAAGACCTTCCCGGGCGTGAAGGCCCTCCAGGACGTCACCCTGCAGGTGAACCGCGGCGAAGTCCACGCCATCTGCGGTGAAAACGGCGCAGGGAAATCCACCCTGATGAAGGTCCTGTCCGGCGTCTACCCGCACAGCTCCTTCGACGGCGACATCCTCTTCGAAAACGAACCCTGCAACTTCTCCAGCATCAGCGACAGCGAGAAGCGCGGAATCGTGATCATCCACCAGGAGCTGGCACTTAGCCCTTACCTGTCCATCGCCGAGAACATCTACCTCGGCAATGAACAGGCCAACCGCGGCTGGGTGAACTGGCGCAAGACCAACCTGGAGGCCGCGAAACTCCTGGCCCGGGTGGGCCTGAGCGAAAACCCGGTCACCCCCGTCCAGCACATCAGCGTGGGCAAGCAGCAGCTCGTGGAAATCGCCAAGGCACTCTCGAAGGAGGTCAAGCTCCTTATCCTCGATGAACCGACGGCGGCCCTCAACGACGAGGACTCGAGCCACCTGCTGGACTTGATCCTGCACCTCAAGGGCCAGGGTGTCACCAGCATCATCATCAGCCACAAGCTCAACGAAATCCGCAAGGTTGCGGACGCCGTCACCATCATCCGCGACGGCAAGACGATCGAGACCCTCCGCCTGGGAGACGGCGAGATCACCCAGGAACGCATTATCCGCGGAATGGTGGGCCGGGACCTGGAAAGCCTGTATCCGGACCGGGAACCACGGATTGGCGAGGAAGTCCTGCGGATCGAGGACTGGTCCGTCCGTCACCCGCAGGACTACAGCCGGGTGGTGGTCAACAACGCCAGCCTCAACGTCCGCAAGGGGGAAGTGGTGGGGCTGGCCGGACTGATGGGTGCCGGCAGGACGGAGCTGGCCATGAGCGTCTTTGGACGGAGCTACGGCACCGCCACCTCGGGGAAGGTGTTCAAACACGGCACGGAAATCAACACTTCCACCGTCTCCGACGCCATCAAGCACGGCATCGCCTACGCCACTGAGGACCGCAAGCTCTACGGTTTGAACCTCATCGAGGACATCAAGCGGAACGTATCCATGGCGGCGCTGCGCAAGCTGGTCAAGGGCGGCTGGGTGGACAAGAACCAGGAAACCGTGGTGGCCAACGACTACCGGAAGAGCATGAATATCAAGGCCCCCTCGGTTGCCGCCGTCACGGGCAAGTTGTCCGGCGGCAACCAGCAGAAAGTGGTGCTGAGCAAGTGGATGTACTCCGATCCGGACGTGCTGATCCTCGACGAACCCACCCGCGGCATCGACGTCGGAGCGAAGTTTGAGATCTACACGATCATCGCGAAGCTGGCCGCGGAAGGAAAGGCGGTCATTGTGATCTCCTCCGAACTTCCCGAACTGCTGGGCATCTGCGACAGGATTTACACCCTGTCTGCCGGGCACATCACCGGCGAGGTCCCGATCGCCGAAGCATCACAGGAAACCCTCATGCACTACATGACCAAAGAGAAGGAATAGCGAACATGTCCGCCCTCCGAGAATCCCTGGGCTTCCTGACAAGCCGCCTCCGCCAGGTTGGCATCTTTGTCGCCCTGATCCTGATCGTCCTGCTGTTCCAGATCCTGACGGACGGGATCCTGCTGGAGCCGCAGAACGTCACCAACCTGGTGGTCCAGAACAGCTATATCCTGATCCTGGCCATCGGCATGGTGATGGTGATCATCGCCGGCCACATCGACCTGTCCGTCGGTTCGGTCGCCGGCTTCATCGGCGCCTGTGCCGGTGTCATGATCGTGCACTGGGGCTGGGAGTGGTGGCTTGCAATTCCGGCCTGCCTGCTGATCGGCGCGCTGGTGGGTGCCTGGCAGGGCTACTGGATCGCGTACGTCGGCATTCCCGCCTTCATCGTCACCCTCGCCGGGATGCTGATTTTCCGCGGCCTGACACTGATCGTTCTCAAAAACCAGCAGATCACGCCGTTCCCCGGCGAACTGCGGGCGCTGGGCGGCGGCTTCCTGCCGGACATTTCCGGCGGCACGTCGGTGCTGGAGTGGCTGACGGTCATCCTTGGCGTCGGCGCCACCCTGGCGCTGGTGATCCAGGCGGTCAAGGAACGCCGGATCCGCAAGAAGTTCGAACTCGAGAACGAGCCGATGGCCTGGTTCGCCACCAAGACCGCGTTCATTGCCCTGCTCATGCTGACCATCACCTTCCTGCTCGCCAGCTACCGGGGCACCCCAATCGTCCTGATCGTGCTGGCGGTCCTGGTGATCGTCTACACGGCCCTGATGAACAACAGCGTCTTCGGCCGGCACACCTACGCACTCGGCGGCAACCTGCACGCGGCTGAGCTGTCCGGCATCAAAACCAAGGTCGTCACCTTCCGGCTGTTCGTGAACATGGGCGTCCTTGCCGCACTGGCCGGCCTCGTGTTCACGGCCCGGCTCAACTCCGCCCAGCCGGCCGGCGGCACGGGCTTCGAACTGGACGCCATCGCGGCGGCGTTCATCGGCGGCGCCGCAGTCACAGGCGGCATCGGAACCGTGGCAGGGGCAATGATCGGCGGTCTCATTATGGGTGTCCTCAACAACGGCATGTCGATCCTGGGCCTCGGCACCGACTACCAGCAGCTCATCAAGGGCCTGGTACTGCTCCTCGCCGTCGGCTTCGACATCTTCAACAAGAACCGCAGCGGCAAGGGCGGTGGGATCTCGATCATCGAGCGTCTCAAACTGAAAACCCCGCCCGCGGCTGATGTCGACGCCGGGAAGCCGGCGGCAGAGCATCCTGTCCCGGTAGCGGCCGGAAAGTAGCACGGGATACTTCAGACTGCCGCGACCGGGGCCGGCCTCCAAGAGGCCGGCCCCGGTCGGACGTTTATTGCGGGTCTTTGCTGTGCGGCTACCGGGCAGCCGATGGCGCCGTCTGGTCCTCCGCGGCGGCGGCCGGCTCGCCGGCGATGATGGCGTCCACTTCAGCCTTTTCCTTGGCGCCCCAGGTTTCGCGGGTGTTCAGCCGGCGTGGTCGTTGCCGAGTGCGATTTTCATGGGTCTCCTTCGTGTGGGACTTAGTGCGGGACGTTCAGGCGGGGTGTTGCGGGGTTTGGCGGCTACGCCGGTACTTCATCGCGCCATGGAATCGATTCCATAGCGCCGGGGCGCGTCACGGCGACAGCGGAGGCATGGGTGGCGTGGAGCATCGCCGCAGGCATCTCGCGGTCGCTGCCGGCGAGGGATGCGGCGAGGTAGCCCACGAACGTGTCGCCGGCTCCGGTGGTGTCCCTGGCGTCCACTTTCGTTGCCGGCACGTGCACGGGACTGCCGTCGACGACGGTGAAGGATCCTTCCGCGCCGGTGGTGCACACGATGGCGGGCCCCAGGACGGGCGGGAGCGACACGACCAGGTCCCGGTGGTTTCCTTGGATTCCGGCCAGGCCGGTGAGGGCCGCGAGAACCTGGATTTCCTGTTCGTTCACCACCAGGAGGTCGACGTCGTCGAGCAGCGCCTCGATCTGCCGGGGGGCCGGCGCGGCGTTGAGGATGACGAATGCCCCGCGATTCTTCGCGGTCCGCGCGGCCTGCCGGACCAGCGCCGTCGGGATTTCCAGCTGCAGGACCAGGACGTCGCCGGGCTGGACGGCGGCGAGTCCCGCTTCGACGTCGGCGGCGGTAAGCCCGGCGTTCGCGCCCGGACTCACGATGATCTGGTTTTCGCCCTGGTCATCGACCGCGATGACCGCCGTTCCGGTGGCGGCGGTGCCGCTGACCCGAACGTGGCCGGCATCGATGCCGGCCTCGGCGAGGACCTCAAGAATTCGCCGGCCATGGGCGTCGTCGCCGACGGCGCCGGTGAACTTCACTGCGGCGCCGGCCCGGGCGGCCGCGACGGCCTGGTTGCCGCCCTTGCCCCCGGGGCTGTACGTTGCGTCCGAGCCCCGGACGGTTTCGCCCGCCCGGGGCAGGGCGCTGACACGGATGTTCTGGTCGATATTGAGGCTTCCGACCACAAAAACCGTGCTCATTGGACCTGCTCCTTCGGTGGTGCGGGACGGTGCCCGAAGCCGCAGTACATAGGTGCGGAATTGAGGGGCGCTGCCGTCACGATGACGTTGGTCCCGGTGGAACGGAGCGCGCGCGCCTGGGCGTTGGGGTGGAAGTCCAGCTGGGTGACGGCGGCGGCCACCCTCTGGCGGGACTCGGCGGAGGTCGCCGGGTTTCCGGAGAGCACCCCGGACGCCGTGGCGGGGGAGACGCCGGCCAGTGCCGCCACGTCCTTGATGGTGATGGATGGTCCCGTCACTGCTGACGCCTCCCGCGCTCAAAACGAATCATGGAATCGATTCCATGGAATCGTTCACTCGCCGTGGACGGCGGCCTGGCGCTCCTCGGACCGGTTCAAATAGGCCAGCAGCAGCGCGCCGGCGCGGTCCAGGTCTCCGGCTTCCAGGGCGGTGCAGATTTCCTCGTTGTCCGGCAGGTAGCCCCGGTAGAAGTGCGCGTCCACGGTGGCCTTGTGGAAGAACAGGCGCATCTCGGCCAGCACCTGGGACATGATCGTGTCCAGCCGCCGGCTGCCCGCCAGGGCCACGATCGCGCCATGGAAATGCTGGTTGGCGCTGCCCAGGCCCTCCTCGTCATTGGCGGCGGCGGCGGCTTTGCCCTCTTCAACGGCAGCGCGGACCGCGGCCACGCGCTCCGGGCTCCCGCCGCCGCGGATCGCACTGACTTCAATGGCGCGGCGCACGGTGTAGACGTCGTGGATGTCGCCGGCCTCGAGTCTGGCCACGAAGACGCCGCGGTTGGGGTGCCGGACCACCAGGCGCTCGGCCGCCAGTTCGGCGAAGGCCTCGCGGACCGTGTTGCGGGAGACGCCCAGGTCTTCGGCGATGGTCGACTCCGTGAGCCGGGCTCCCGGCAGGAGCAGGCCCTCCGCCAGTTGCAGGCGCAGCTCGGCCGCCACCCGGTCCGCCACGGAGGGGACGGCCACGCGCAGCCGCGCCGCAGCTGCGCCTAGGGCAGAGCCGGCAGCTGCATCGGGAGTGGTCATAGTGCCGAATCTACACGATTGTCCCAATGTTGAATCGTCGGATTGTTGAACAATCCGAGAAATTGATGCATCCTAGTAGGGGGCTATCATGAGACGAGGATCACAAATGGCAACCATTGACCTGAACAGCGACGTTGGCGAGTCCTTCGGCCGCTGGACCTTGGGCGACGACTCGGCGATGTTTCGCTCGGTCTCCAGCGCCAACGTGGCGTGCGGATTCCATGCGGGCGACCCCAGCGTCATCCGCCGGACCTGCCGCGAGGCGGTTGCCGCCGGCGTCGTGATCGGCGCCCACGTCGGCTACCGCGATCTCGCCGGCTTCGGCCGCCGCTTCCTGGACATCGACCCGATCGAACTGGCCGACGACGTCGTCTACCAGATCGGTGCGCTGCAGGCGCTGGCCGCCGTCGAGGGCGGCACGGTCAAGTACGTCAAGCCGCACGGCGGCCTCTACAACGCGATCGTCTCGCACACCGGCCAGGCGAAGGCCGTCGTCGACGCCGTGAAATCCGTTGACCCGAACCTGCCCATCCTGGGCCTGCCGGGCTCGGAAGTGCTGCGCCTGGCCGAGGCCGCTGGCCTCCGCGCGGTGACCGAAGCCTTCGCGGACCGGGCCTACAACCCGGACGGCACCCTCGTGTCCCGTACGCTTCCCGGAGCCGTGCTGGAGGACCCCGCTCTCGTCACTGAGCATGTCCTCCGGATGGCCACCGATTCCGCCATCCGCACCATCGACGGCTCCATCCTGAAAATCCGCGCCGAAAGCATCTGCGTGCACGGTGACTCCCCGGGGGCCGTCGCCATGGCCGCTGCCGTCCGCGAAGCGCTCAACGCCGCAGACATCACCACCGCCGCCTTCGTCTAGGCCGCAGCTTCACGCTTCACACCCCGGTTCTGCCGGGACCACCCGCACCTAAACCCAAGCAACAGGCAGCACCCCGCACACCTGGAGGAAAACCATGACTGCAGCACCGCATCAGGCCACCCCGGCCGCCGGCAAGAGGAGGATCCCGCCTGGTGCCCTCAAGGCCTATGTCGCGAGCCTCACCGGCACTTCGCTGGAGTACTACGACTTCGCGATCTACTCCGTGGCCTCGGCCCTCGTGTTCCCCAAGGTCTTTTTCCCGGGTAACGACGAATACGTCGGGCTGCTGCTGTCCTTCTCGACCTTTGCGGTTGGCTACCTCGCCCGTCCCATCGGCGGCGTGATCTTCGGCCGGCTCGGTGACAAGATCGGCCGCAAGCAGGTCCTCGTGACCACCCTGCTGCTGATCGGCATCGCTACGGTGGTGATCGGCGCGCTCCCGGGCTACGCCACCATCGGTATAGCCGCACCCATCATCCTCGTGTTGCTGCGCCTGGCGCAGGGCATCGGCGTCGGCGGCGAGTGGGGCGGGGCCGTGCTGCTCTCGAGCGAATTCGGCGACGCGAAGCGGCGCGGCTTCTGGTCTTCCGCCGCGCAGATTGGCCCGCCCGCCGGCAACCTGATGGCCAACGGCGTTCTGGCCGTGCTCGCCGCGACGCTCAGCAACGAAGAGTTCCTCTCCTGGGGCTGGCGCGTGGCCTTCCTCGCCTCGGCGGTGTTGGTGGGCTTCGGCCTGCTGATCCGGCTGAAGCTCGAGGAAACTCCCGTCTTCAAGGCCATCCAGGCCCACGGCGAACAGCCCAAGGCCCCCATCAAGGAGGTCTTCACCAAGGAGCCGCGCGCCCTCGTCTCGGCCGCCCTGTCCCGCATCAGCCCGGACGTGCTGTACTCCCTGCTCACCGTCTTTATGGCCGTGTACGCCACCAAGGAACTGGGCATGAGCACCAGCAACGTACTGACCGCCATCCTGATCGGCTCAGCCTTCCAACTGTTCCTGATCCCGGCGGCGGGCGCCCTCACGGACCGCGTCAACCGCCGACTCGTATACGGCATCGCCGCCGTCGGAACCGCCGTCTACATTCCGCTGTTCTTCCTCATGATTCAGGACAAGTCGGTCCTCACGCTGACCATCGGAATCGTGATCGGGCTGGCCTTCCACGCCTTCATGTATGGCCCGCAGGCGGCTTACATCACCGAACAGTTCCCGGCGCGGCTGCGCTACGCCGGCAGTTCGCTGGCTTACACCCTGGCCGGCGTGGTCGGCGGCGCCATCGCACCGCTGGTCTTCACTGCCCTCTTCGCTGTCAGCGGCAACTGGTTCCTGATCGCCGGCTACCTCGCGGTCGCCTCCATCGTGACCGTGATCGGGCTGGCCATCGGGCGCAACCCGCATACCGACGAGGAGGAGCGGCTCCTGCAGGAAGCCCGCGCCTGAGCGGCGCGGATCTTCTTCGGCGGATCCTGTCCGCCGGCATGATTTCACCGGCACAATGATTGAGGCAACCCGTGATTGAGACAGCAGGGGAACCCCTGAAGGTACAAGCCGCCGCAGCAGGCGAAACCGCAGTTCACAAGGTCCGCTCCGTGCGGGCCGTGGGGACGCGCGCGGTCCTCGCAGAGCTCTCCGGCACCCAGGACGTGCTCGCCCTCCAGGCGCTGCTCCTCGAGAAACCGCTGCCGGGCCAGCAGGACATCCTGGCCGCGGCCGAGACCGTCCTGGTCAAGGCCGAATCCCCGGCCTCGGCCCGGCGCATCGCCACCCGCCTGATGCAGCTCGACCTCACCGCACCCGTGCAACGCGACGGCGAGCTGGTGGTCATTGACACCGTGTACGACGGCGAGGACCTCGCCGAAGTCGGACGGCTCACCGGCCTGGGAACGGACGGCGTGATCGCCGCCCACTCCGGGCAGGTCTGGACCGTGGCCTTCGCCGGCTTCGCCCCCGGATTCGGATACATGATCGGGGAGAACCAGCAGCTGGAAGTGCCGCGCCGCAGCTCGCCCCGCACCGCAGTTCCCGCGGGCTCCGTGGCGCTGGCCGGCAACTACTCGGCCGTGTACCCGCGCCGTTCCCCGGGCGGCTGGCAGCTGATCGGGCGCACCAACGCCAAGATGTGGGACTTGGACCGGGAGCCGCCCGCCCTGGCCGCCCCCGGCCACCGGGTGCAGTTCCGTCCGGTCCGGGATGCACTCGCCCTCGCGGCCGAGCCAGCCACCGAGCCAGCTGTCGAGCCGGCCGCGGCGCCTGCGGCCGAGGGCACCGCGCCGGAACCGGTTGCCGGGCAGGACGTCACGGCCGGGATCCGGATCGTTTCACCGGGCCTTCAGAGCCTGATCCAGGACCTCGGCCGGGACGGCCACTCCGGCCTGGGCGTCTCCGCCGCCGGCGCGCTGGACCGGGCCTCACTGCGCCGGGCCAACCGCCTCGTCGGCAACGCCCCCGGCGCAGCCGGCATCGAGACCGTCGCGGGCGGACTCAAGGTCCAGGCCATGGGGGACCAGGTCCTCGCCGTCGCCGGGGCGCCGTCGGAACTGAGCATCGCGTCCGCACCGGACGACGCCGGCGATACGTGGCAGCGCACCGTGCCGGTGGCCACTGCCTTCGCGCTGCTCGACGGCGAAACGCTCAGCATCGGTGCGCCGCACAGCGGCTTCCGCAGCTACCTTGCGGTCCGCGGCGGGGTGGATGCCGCCCCGGTACTGGGCAGCCGCTCCACGGACACCATGTCCGGGATCGGTCCTCCGCCCCTGGCCGCCGGGCAGCAACTGGGCGCCGGCGGAGAAGCCGAGACCGGCGTCGTCGGAAATCCCGAACTGCAGCCGGACTACCCGGGCACCGGGGTGACCGTCCTCGACGTCGTCCCCGGCCCCCGCGCCGACTGGTTCGATCAGGCGGCACTGGATTCCTTCACCGCCCAGGACTGGGCCGTGCTGCCGCAGTCCAACCGCGTCGGCATGCGGCTGGACGGTACGCCGCTGCAGCGCAGCCGCCAGGGCGAACTGCCCAGCGAAGGCACCGTCGCCGGCGCCCTGCAGGTCCCGCCGGAGGGCCTGCCCGTGCTCTTCCTGGCCGACCATCCGATCACCGGCGGCTACCCGGTGATCGCCGTGGTGGTCGACTCCCAGCTGGACCTCGCCGCCCAGGTCCCGATCGGCGGCAGGATCCGCTTCCGCTGGGCCGAATCCGCCACCACCGAACACCCCACCGAACACGGCACTACTGAACACGCCACCACCACAGAAGAAGCGAGTAACTGATGCGCAAGGTCCTGATCGCCAACCGTGGAGAAATCGCGGTCCGCATAGCCCGGGCCTGCGACGACGCGCAGCTGGCGTCCGTCGCTGTCTACGCCGACATCGACGCCGACGCCCTGCACGTCTCGGCCGCGGATGAGGCCTTCAGCCTGGACGGCAACTCGCCCGCGGACACGTACCTGAACATCCCCAAGCTCCTCGCCGTGGCGGCCCAGTCCGGTGCGGACGCCGTCCACCCCGGCTACGGCTTCCTCTCCGAGAACGCCGACTTTGCCCAGGCCGTCCTCGACGCCGGGCTGACCTGGATCGGTCCGACGCCGGACGCGATCCGGCTGCTCGGGAACAAGATCACGGCCCGCGACGCGGCCGTCCGGGCCGGCGCACCCCTGGTGGCCGGCAGCGACGGTCCCGTCGACACGGCGGCCGAGGCCCGCGCCTTCGCCGAAGAGCATGGCCTGCCGATCGCCATCAAGGCCGCCTTCGGCGGCGGTGGCCGCGGCATGAAAGTGGTCCGGGTCATCGACGAGGTCGAGGAAGCCTTCGACTCCGCCGTCCGGGAAGCCGTTGCCGCCTTCGGGCGGGGCGAGTGCTTCGTGGAGCGCTACCTGGACCGTCCGCGCCACGTCGAGGCGCAGGTCCTGGCGGACGCGCACGGCAACGTCGTGGTCGTCGGAACCCGCGACTGCTCCCTGCAGCGCCGGCACCAGAAGCTCCTCGAAGAGGCCCCCGCGCCGTTCCTGACCGACGAGCAGACCACGCTGATCTACGACGCCGCCAAGGCCGTCTGCCGGGAAGCGGGCTACTCCGGCGCCGGCACGGTGGAATTCCTCGTCGCGGCGGACGGCACCGTGGCCTTCCTGGAGGTCAACACCCGGCTCCAGGTGGAGCACCCCATCACCGAGGAAACCACGGGGATCGACCTCGTCCAGGAACAGTTCAGGATCGCCGCGGGCGAGCCGCTGCGCCTGGCCGAAGACCCGGCACCGCGCGGACACGCCTTCGAATTCCGGCTTAACGCCGAGGACGTGGGCCGCGGCTTCCTGCCCTCGCCCGGCACCATCGGCGAATTCGCCGGTCCCACCGGCCCGGGCATCCGCCTCGACACCGGCGTCCGCTCCGGGTCCTTCGTCGCGCCGCAGTTCGATTCCCTGCTCGCGAAGCTGATCGTCACCGGCGCGGACCGCCAGCAGGCCCTGCGCCGTGCCCGCCGGGCCCTCGCCGAAATGCGGATCACCGGGGTCGCCACCGTGCTGCCCTTCCACCGGGCCGTGCTGGAATCCCCGGACTTCACCTCCGAGGACGGCCTCGGCATCCACACCCGATGGATCGAAACCGACTTCGCGGACAGCATCCCTGCCGATCCGGACTACAGCACCACCGCGCCCGACGGCGAACGCCGCACCATCACTGTCGACGTGGACGGCAGGCGCCTCGCCGTCGGCCTTCCGGCCGATCTGCTCGACGCCTGGGCCCGCTCGGGCAGCTCCGCGCCCGCCGGGGTGTCGGTAGCGTCCGACGGCGGTGCCGCCGCCGCTGGCGACCCTGGGGAGCTGCGCGCGGACATGGCAGGGACAGTCGTGAAATGGCTCGTCGAGCCGGGAGCCGAAGTCTCGGCCGGGGACCCGGTGGTGGTCCTTGAGGCCATGAAGATGGAAACCCAGGTCTCCGCGCACCGGGACGGCACCGTCACCGACGTCCGCACCAAAGCGGGCGGGGTTGTCACGGCCGGCGCGGTGCTCGCGCTGATCGGGTAGCCGCATTCTGCTGATGTTTGGCGCGTGACTGGGCCGTTTCCGCTGGCGGAAGCGGCCCAGTCACGTTCGAGCGGGCGTGGCTATGCCTCCAGCCCGAGTCCGCGCCTGCCGATGGGGTTGAGTTCCTTCTCATGGAACCGGTTATCCCAGTCGGCTTCATAGTGCTCTTCGGGAAAATCCCGGGGTGAGCGTCCGGCTTTGAAGTCCTCTGCCACTCGGTACAGAAGGGCCCCTGGCCGGGGCCTCATTGCACGCCCGTGAAGCGGCAGTGGAAGGGATCTGGTCCGAATACCGCCGGTGATCTCCAGGTGACCTTCAAGTGATCGGCCGGTTGCGAGCCGAACAACCTCTACAACGGGAACGGCCGGGCACGCTGGCGAGCATGCCCGGCCGTGTGTCCGGTGGTTGTGGTTGTTGCCCGGTCAGGTCCGTGACTCTGAGAGGGCCGGAGCGGCCTGGACCTGCTGGGCGGGTGGCTGGGCGCGGCGGTTGAGCCACATTTCGAAGACGTCGCTGGTGTGCCACTCGAAGGAGGCGAGCACCGGGGTGCCGTTGATGTCGTAGTCGACCTCGTCGAAGTAGAGCAGCGGGACGCCTTCTTTGACCTGGAGCTGTGCGGCCTCAGGGGGTCCGGCGAGGACGGGGAGCAGCTTGGCCCGCCCGTTCCGGACGCCGTAGTTGAGGGTCTCGAGCAGGTCGAACAGGGACGGGCCGAGGTTGGACCGGGCCGCTTCGGGCACGAGGGCCAGAGGGACGCGGTCGAGGCTGTAGACGACGGGCCGGGCATCGGCGAACCGGACCCGTTCGACGATGACGACCTCGGCCCCGCGGTCCAGGCGGAGCCGGGCCCGGTCGCCGTCATCGGCGGGTACCACGCGCTGGGAGATGATCCGGATGCTGGGGGTGAACCCGGCGGCCTGAATCATCGCGGTGTAGCTGACGTTCAGGTCCAGCGCGTGGCGCTGCGGCACCCTGGTGACGTAGGTGCCTTTGCCATGGAGGCGGGAAAGGTACCCGGCGTCGATCAATGCCCGGTAGCCTTCGCGGACCGTGGCGCGGCTCACCGCGAACTTCACCGACATTTCGTCCTCGTTGGGGAGCCGGTCGCCGACGTTATACGTGCCGTTGCTGATGAGCTCGGTGAGTTCATCTCGAACCTGTTCTGCAAGATTTGGCCGGCGACCTGACATGGTGTCCTCCCTGGGGCAATAAATCCAGTGTACTGGCGGTGCGGGTTCTGGTTAGACGCGGGCGCCGGCGGCGGCGTCGGCGTAGGACAGGGCGGTGCGGACCTGGGACACGACGTCCTTTTCGCCGGGGAGCTTGCCGTCGAAGATGGCCGCGCCGATGGTGAAGCCCCAGACGCCGGCTTCGGCGAGACCGCGGATCTGGTCCTCGTTGACGACCGAGCCGGCAGCGATGGTGGGCCCATCGACAACGCGGGCGACGGCGGCGGTGAGTTCCAGCGGATCGACGGTGGCGTGGCGGTAGGCGAGCAGGTCCACGCCGTGGACGCCCTCGAGCTTGGAGAGTTCGGCGGCGTGCGCGGTGATCTCCTCGATGGTGCCGAGCAGTGCGCTGGGGTGCCCGGCGACGCGGCCGGGGAAGGGGGCGAACTTGATTCCGGTGCCGGCGAGCTTCTCGACGGCCTCGGCGGCGAACTTGCCGCCCACGATCCAGTCCACGCCGGCGGCGATGGCGGCGTCGATGGAGTCCATCTCATCAGCCTTGTCGACCGAGACCACCTCGAGGTAGACCACCAGGTCCGCGGCGTGCGCGGCGGCGGTCAGCTCACGTGCCTTCTCGGCGGTGGCGCCGACGTCCTTGAAGCCGATGTGGCGCAGCCCGGTGTCCTTGACCTGCTCGAGGACCTCCAGGGCGTTGTCGACGGTGCGGTCGTTGTGGGTGAGCATGAAGATGAATTCAGACATTGTTCTTGTTCTTTCGCTTGTGGTGGGTGGTGCTGGGTGGGTGCTGCTGGTGGGGTGGTGCGTGTGTGGGTCAGGCGGGGAGGAGTCCGCGGACGTCGTCCAGGACGTGGGTCGGCAGGATGCCGGAGGCGGCGAGGTGGTCATCGGTGGTCGCTCCGGACATCACCAGGGCCGAGGCCATGCCGGCATTCAGGCCCATGGCGACGTCGGTCAGGAGCCGGTCCCCGACCATCACGGCCTCGTGGGCCGGGACGCCGAGGCGGTGCAGGAAGGCGTTGGCCATATGGACGCTGGGTTTGCCGACGATCGCTTCGGCGCGTCCGCCGGTGCAGGCCTCGATGGCCGCAAGCATCGCGGCGCAGTCGGGCAGGCCGCCGTCGGGAGTGGGGCAGTACGGGTCGGGATTGGTGGCCACGATCACGGCGCCGGCGTTCACGGCCTGGTAGGCGCGGGTGAGTTTGTCGTAGTCGAAGGTCCGGTCGAAGGAGACCACCACGACGTCGGTCTGGGCCGGGTCCTCGGTCAGGGTGAACCCGGCGCCGCGCAGCGATTCGATCAGGACCGGTTCGCCCACGGCCAGGACACGGGCCCCGGAGTGGCGGCCGGCGAGGTACAGGGTGAGCGCGTCGAGCGCCGAGATTACGTCCTGGGCCTGGGCCGGGATGCCGAGCCGGGTCAGCTTCGCGGCGTAGGCCTCGGCGGTCTCGAGCGGCTTGTTGGTCACGAAGACCACCCGGGCCCCGGACTCGCGCAGCGCCGCCACGACGGTGTCCGCGCCCTCGATCAGGTCATCGCCCAGATACAGCGTGCCGTCCAGGTCGAAGGCGTAGCCCCGGTAGAGCGGGGCCGCTTCGCGGCGGCCGGCTTCTTTGGCCAGTAGTTCAACGGGCATCGTTGCCCTCCTTTCGGCCCCTTGCGGGGCACAATATAAGTCTAACGTTAGACGTCTAACGACTCAAGTCGATGATGGAATCTTTGGAAGAAAGTTTCGCGGTGTGGTGCCGGTGGTGCTGGTGCCGGGCGGGGGCTGCCGGGTCGCGGCGCCCCCGCCGGGCGGTCGGCCAGATCGGCCTGGCGGGCTGGCCGGGCTGTCGGGCTTTTTGGTGGGGCTGGGTTGGTCAGGCGTCTGCGGTGAGGGCCTGGTCGGTGAGGGCGAGTTCTTCTTCGGCGGTGTAGTTGCCGACGCGCTTGCGGCCGACGGCGAAGTAGTAGGCCATGAACAGGGCCACCATGATCACGGCGATGACGAACGCGAGGGGGAAGCTGACCAGGGCTGCGGGGATCAGGATCCCGGCCAGGATCAGTGCGATCCACATCGTGACGCGTCCACCGCGTGCCTTGTAGGGGCGGTGCAGGTCGGGGCGCTTCTTCCGCAGCACCAGGGCTGCGGCCATCATCAGCATGTAGGACACGGCCGCGACGAGCACGGAGAGAGTGACCAGGACCGGGATGGCGTCCGGGAGAATGGTGGCGCCCAGGATGACGAAGACGAAGCCGATGACGCCGGGCACGATCAGCGAGCCGACCGGGGCGTGATGCTTGTTGAGCTTGGACAGTGATGCCGGCAGGTAGCCTGCGCGGGACAGGGCGAAGGTCTGGCGTGAGTAGGCGATCACGATCGCGTGGAACGAGGCGACCAGGGCGGCGAGGCTGAAGATCGCGATCACCGGGACGATCCAGGTCTGGGATCCCACGACGTTGGACAGGGCCACGGTCAGCGGGGCCGCTGCGCCGGGGAAGTCGGACCCGCCGACGCCGGCGGCGACGGTGAGGGTGCCGAGGCCGATCACGGCGAGGGTGATGAAGGCCATGATCAGGGCCTTGGGGATGTCCTTGGCCGGGTTCTTGGTCTCTTCGGCAGCCATGGGGAGGCTTTCGATGGCGAAGAAGAACCATGCGGCGAGCGGCAGGGTGGCCCAGAGGCCGCCGATGCCGTTGGGCAGGATGGCTCCGCCCGAGTAGGCGTTCAGGTTATCCAGTGACATCTTCGGCGCACCGATCACCATGAAGACAATGAGGCCGACGACCGCGACGGCGGTGAACACGAATTCGATCTTCATCGAGTTGCCGGCGCCCAGGAGATGGACCACGGTCGAGCCGATGTAGAGGACTGCGGCGCTGACCAGGACCGGCACGTCGGGGAAGAGGACCTGCACGTAGGCGCCGACGGTCAGCGCCACCGCGACCGGGGCAAACACGAATTCCAGAAGGACGCTGACTCCGGCGAGGTAGCCCCAGACCCGGCCCAGTGCTGTGCGGACGTAGGCGTAGGCTCCACCGGCGTGGGGTACTGCTGCGGACAGTTCGCCGATCACGGTTGAGAGGCCGGCGTAGAGCAGGCCCATGATCGCGATTGCGATCAGGTAACCCCAGTAGCCGGTCAGGCCCAGGCCCGCGTTCCAGCCGTAGTAATCACCGGAGATCACGGCGCCGACGCCGATGCCCCAGAGCAGGACGGGCCCTGCAACCTTGTGAAGATTCTTCTTCTTGTGCTCCGCCTGCACTGGCGAAATTGTGGCTTGTGACACTGACCTGCTCCTTTGCGGGTTGTATCCATCATCGGCGCCACGGGAGGTGGGCCGTCTGATGTTTGACGAGGAAGCCGCGGGATTGCTCCGGTGGCTGGGTGCCGGGCTGAAATCAGCGCTCCGGGACCGGGTGTTTCGAAGGGGTGTTACGAACGGCCGCCGCGGGGCGGCGGGCCTGGCTTTTCTCTGGCGTCATCGGCAGGGAAAGTGTCCGGAAGGGGCTTTCGCGACCTTGTTCATCAAGCATACCAAGTCGTTAGACGTCTGACAAGAGAAAGTTTTTGTTGTTTTCCGGGACGGTTAAGCGTGCAGGCCGGCCGCCGCGCGGGCGGCAGGAACTGCCCTTTTCATGACAGCATCGGCAGAGGCGTCATCGGGTACGGAGATCGCTTCCCGCTGGAGGCGCACGAATTCCTGATAGCGCTCCAGTTCGTCGTCGACGTCTTGCGCAGTCCACTCCAGGGCCGGGGCCACGGCCCTGGCAACCTCGGATGCGGCTTCTTCGCCGAAATCCTTGGATTCAATGGAAATACGCAGGCGGCGCTCAAGGACGTCCTCCAAATGCAGGGCCCCTTCGTGCGTCACTGCGTACAGCGCTTCAGCCAGAAGGGCGCCGCCGCCGCCGCAGATCTCCAGCCCGAGAACCCTGTTCCCGGCCACAGGCTTCAAGACTTCAGTGGCCATGTTTCCGTATCGACCGACCAGGCGTGCTGCGTGGCTGGACGGCAGCCCGAGGGTTTCGAGCATGTAGGCGCAGACGCTTTCAATCTCGGCGGCAACGAAGTTTTCGCCACCGAGGAGGGGCAGGTCCAGTGTTTGCGAGGGGCGGGCAGTGCTTCGCCCCTGTGTCGCGGCGTCCACAGCGTCCTTTGCCATGACCCTGTAGGTGGTGAGTTTGCCGCCGGCGATCACCGCGATGCCCTCGTGGGGCACGTCAACGACGTGTTCCCTGCTCAGCTGCGCGGTCGAGCCTGCCTTGCCTTTCACGAGCGGGCGGAGTCCGGCGTAGACACCGAGGATATCCTCGTGGACGATCGGGACCTCGAGCACCTTGTTGACGTGATCGAGCAGGTACTGGACGTCCGCGGAGGTGGCGGAGGGATTCGTTTTTCCCAGGTCCCATGGCGTGTCGGTGGTGCCGATGATCCAGTAGTTGCCCCAGGGGATGACGAAAAGGACACTTGCCCCTGCCCGCAGGATCAATCCCATGGTGGACGGGAAGCGATCACGGTCAACGAGGATATGAACCCCCTTGGACATGGTGACTTCGACTGCCGAGTCGACGCCGATCATGGTTTGCGATTCTGCGGTCCACACACCCGTTGCGTTGATGATGGAGCGGGCCCGCACCTCGAACCGCTCACCCGTCTCTTCATCCGAGACGAGTACTGTGTGGTCCGCGCTGCCGGTGCCGGGCATGATCTCCACTGCGCCGGCGCGATTCATCGCATGGACGCCCCGCGACACCGCAGTGCGCACGATCGTTGCGACCAGCCTGGCGTCATCGACCTGGGCATCAAAGTAGCTGATGCCCCCACGGCATGCAGCGCGGTTCAGGCCGGGCAGTTCAGCCCTGACGCGCTTGCGGCTGAGGTGGCGGTGCAGGCCGACGCCCGGGTGGCGGCCGCCGGCATAGCTGAACAGGTCATACAGGGCCATCCCGGCCCCCACATAAAACCGCTCGGCCAGCGGCGCGGTGACGGGGTAGAGGAACGAGACAGGCCTGACGAGGTGGGGTGCGATTGTGCGCAGGAGAAGGCCGCGCTCCACAAGAGCCTCCTTGACCAGCTTGAAGTTGAGCTGCTCAAGGTAGCGGATTCCGCCGTGCACCAACTTGGAAGACCGGCTGGAGGTGCCGCTGGCCCAGTCGCTCTTCTCGATAATGCCGACCGTAAGTCCCCGCGATGCCGCATCGAGGGCAGCGCCGGCGCCGACAACGCCGCCGCCAATAACAAGCACGTCGAGTACTTGTGACTTCATCGCAGCGCGGGCTGATTCGCGTTGCGCAGTGTTGAGTCGCCCGGTTCCGGCGGAAGTGGCGGTCTTGCTCATTGTGGCCTCCATGGGTCTGCCTGCCTTTCGTGGCCAGGCTTCATCAGTGTGGGATGTCATTAGACGTCTGACGAATAAAGGTGGGTATTGTTGGTTCGGGAATTGGCTTCGCTTGCGGTGGGGCCCGGCGTTTACAGTCCGGCGCCGATCCGCTCTGCCTCGGCGAGGGCGGCCAGGACGTCGGTCTTGGTCCAGGCTCCGGTGAGGTAGGCGAGATCGGCGATGTTGAAGCGGTTGCGCATGAGGTGGCAGTTCGTGAGCGCCCAGATGACGTCGTCTTCCTTGCTGGGGTTTTCCAGTTCGGAGAAACGGGTCGGCGCGCCGGCGGCGCGGAGCGCCGCGACGATGGCTTCCGGTTCGCCCAGCAGGCCCGAGAGCACCTCGGCGTGGGCCGGCCAGGCTGCGGCGGCGTCGCGGATTTTGGCCCCGGCATCGACAGCGCGGAGGTGTTCGAGTTTCTTGGAGTAGTCGGACCAGCACTCGTTGCTCGTGGAGCCGGCCTCGTCCATCCAGTCGAAGGCCTCCCGGACGGTGCGTTCGGCGTCGTCCGGCTCGGGGAGCCGGAGGGCGCCGAGGCTTCCGGTGCGGAGCTTCTCGTTCATGTTCCGCCAGAGGATCGCGACGATGACGGTCGCGACGCCCACCTGGGCGCCGTGGTGGGCGGTGTCTGTGCCGCGGGCCGTGCTGGCCATGTCCAGGAGGTGGCTGATGACATGTTCCATGCCGGAGGACGGCGAGGTTTGTCCCGCGACGCCCATTGAAATGCCCGACAGGGTCACGAACTTGGCCAGCGTCGACAAGGACTCCGGGTCAGAGGTCCCCACGCCGGGGGCAAGGCCCAGGAGTTCGGCGCCGTGGCGGCGGGTCATGGTCGCGGCCTCGGCGGAGTAGCCGCGGTCCATCTCGACGAGGGAGGACAGGTACCAGTCCGCGGGGGCGGTGAACATCGAGATCATGTCGCCGAGTCCGGAGCGGTTCAGCAGTGCCGGCGCCCCTTCCAGGACGTTGCTGTCGACCACCAGTGCGTTGGGCCAGCCGGAGTGGGCGGTGCGCTTGACGCCGTTGATCAGCAGCACGGACTGGTCATCGGCGAAGCCGTTGACGGAGGCGGCGCTTTGCACGACGACGTGCGGCCGGGTCCCGGCGGCGACCTTGCCGATGTCGCACAGGGTGCCGGAGCCGATGGTGACGATGACGTCCGCGCCGGCACAGCCGGCGGTCGCAGCGCTCACGGTGGTCTCGTCGGCGTGGACGTGGCCCGGGAGGGCCACGGTGGTGACCGTGCCCAGGGTTTCCAGGAGGGCCGTGACGGCGGGCTTGAGGTGGGTACCCGAGCCGGTGGTGTAGACGTCCTCGTCGGTGAGGACGGCGATGCTGTTATGGGCCGGGAGGGCGGCGACGATGTCGTGGACGGAGTCCAGCACGTCGGCGCCGATGACGACCTGGTCGAGGCCGACCAGGGGGTGGGAGAGGTAGCGGTCGAGGTCAGACGAGAGCGTCATGGCGTGTTTCTTTCTGCGGGATGGATTCGACGGCGTCGAAGAGGGAGCGGTAGTCCTGGTAGGCCATTTCAAGGGCCTCGGCATGGGCAGGGTCGGGGTCGATGCTGACCGGGTCGAGTTCGACCACGGCGTCGACGGCGGATTCGAGGCTGGCGAAGGTGCCGGCGGCGACGGCGGCGAGCAGGGCCCCGCCGGTGGCGCTGGTCTCCTCGGTGAGCACCTTCTGGATCGGGGTGTTGCAGAGGGTGGCCTTCGCCGAGAGCCACAGCGCGGAGCGGGCCCCGCCGCCGACGACCCGGACTGACCGGGCCAGGCCCATGGCGTCGATCCGGTCGTAGATGTCGCGGAACGCGAAGCAGTTCGCCTCGATGATCGCCCGGGCCATGTCGGTGGAGTCGTGGTTCATCGACAGCCCGGCGAACGTCCCGCGCAGGGAGTCGTTCCACCGGGGCGCCATGGAGCCGGTCAGTGCCGGGATGAAGCGGACCCCGCGGGCGCCGGGTTCTGAGCGGGCGGCGCGGTCGAAGAACTCCTGCTGGCTGACGCCGAGGACGTTCTGGGCAAACCACAGCGTGTTGCCGCCCGAGACAAACCCGGGGTTCTCGATCAGGTAGGTGCCGTCCACGGCGTGCGCGTGGGTCTCGACGAGTTTGGTCTCGTCGAAGACCGGGAAGGCGCTGGAGACCCCGACCGGTTCGGCCGTGCCGAGGATATCGACGACCACCCCGGGCCGGACTCCGCCGGCGCCCAGGCATGCGGCGTGGTCGTCGCCGGTGCTGACCACGACGGCGCAGCCCGTGGTCAGCCCCAGCGCCGCAGCCGCCTCCGCGGTCAGGGTCCCGGCGACGTCGGTGGCGCGGCCGATCTCCGGGAGCTTGGCCCGGTCCAGCCCGGCGGCGTCGATGAGTTCATCGCTCCAGTCCCGGGCCACCACGTCATAGAGCAGCGAGGACGAGGAATTCGCGTGGTCCTGGATCGAACGGCCGGTCATCCACGCGACGGCGTAGCCCCCGACCGAGGGCAGCGATGCGGCCCTCCGGTACACCTCGGGCTCGTTGTCGGCCAGCCACATGAGCTTTGGTCCGGTGTGGCTGGCGTCCAGGTTCAGCCCCGTCCGGGCGAACAGCCAGTCCGGATCGATCGCGTTCCCGAGCCGGGCAACCTGCTCGGTAGCGCGCCGGTCCAGCCAGATAATGGCCGGCCGCAGCGGACGCATGTCGGCGTCCACCGGCACGACGCCGTCCACCTGGCTCGAGAGCCCGATATGGGTCACCTCGGCCGGCTTTACACCGGTCCGGGCCAGCACGGCCCGGACGCTGGAGGCAATCCCGTGCCGGTAGTGCGCCGGATCCTGCTCTGCCCAGCCGCTGTGCGGGTGCGCCATCGCATACCCGCTGCTTGCGGTCGCGACGATCACGCCCTCCGGCGACATCAGCACCGCCTTCGCGCTCTGCGAGCCAAGATCACAGCCAATTACATATCCCAATGAAATACTCCTTTGTATCCCAGCGGCCTTCCCCCGAAGCCATCACCATCTGCGTAAGTCGTCAGACGTCTAATAACTAAGATACGGGGGCTGCTGCCGGCCGTCAACCCCTTCCCGCGGCGGACGGGTCCTGGGTGAACCTTGACCGCTCGCGCAGGTGTGGTAGTTTCGCCAGAAGTATCCGAGGTCTGCTGTCCCGGGGCCATGTTTTGGGGGAATCATGGCTACTTTGAGTGCGCAATTTCGGCGACGGACCGCTCGTCTGGCTGCCGCGTTGGGTGTCTTGCTTGCAGCATCAGCGGTGGCCGCGCCAGCGGCGAAGGCAAACGACGTGCTGACGTCCCCTGTCGCGGTGGCCGAGACGTACGCGAAGCCGACCGTGCCGGGTGCTTTGGTCCCGGTCACGCCCTTCCGGGCACTGGACACGCGGACTTCTGCCGCAGTGCGCCCGGACGGGACCGTGTCCTTCCAGGCCGGCGGGGCCCACGGGATTCCGGCGAAGGTTTCCGCCGTGACCTTCAACCTCACCGTCACCGAGCCACGGTTGATCGGGTTTATCACCGCCTACGCCTCCGGGACACAGCGGCCCGGTTCGTCCAACGTGAACTTCCTCGCCGGCCAGACAGTCGCGAACTCCGTCACCGTACCCGTCGGCGCCGACGGCAAGGTCACCTTGTTCAACCGCTCCTACGGCACCACCCATCTCATTGCCGACGTCTCCGGCTACTACCTGCCCGGGG
>NZ_JBFTLP010000015.1:0-94208 GCF_056396505.1 Arthrobacter sp. 05T410
CGCGCATATCAGTCTGACAGCGCCGTCGATCACGACGCGCCGGCCGCCCGGGCCAGACAGGGAACGGACACAAAGAGCGGTCCAAGACAAACCAGCCTTGGACCGCTCACCCTTGCCCTCTTGACAAAGAACTCCTACATATCAGGTGTCCGCAGTGTTGACGCCTCACGCCGCTTCTACGTCGATGGCCTCGGATGGCCGGTCCACCGGGAAGTCCCCGGGGAGGTGCTCTTCATCCAGGTCAACCACGGCCTCATCCTCTCGCTCTGGGACGCGGGTCAAATGCAGACCGAGGCGGCCACCGATGCCCCTGCCGGCATTGCGTGCATCACGCTCAGCCACAACCTGGCCGGCACGGCGGACGTCGACCGGGTGATGGCCGAAGCCGGGACCGCGGGGGCCCGCATCGTTGCGGCACCGAAGACACAGCCCTGGGGCGGCTACACCGGCTACTTCGCCGATCCCGACGGCTACCGCTGGGAGGTCGCGTTCAACCCCGACTGGTCGGTCGACGGCGGCGGCAAAGTAACGCTCTGACCTCAGGCAACCAGTACCGCCCCGTGCCCTGGCAGCCGCCAGACAGGCCGGCGTACCGCTAGAACAGGCTCCCCACCGGCTGGATGAGTTCCGGTGAGTCATTCCTGACGTTCCCGACGGCGGTGCCGACGGCGTCGATCGTCCAGCCTTCCGCGACGTCGTGCGCCCCGGCCCGGACCAGATCCACGAGCCCGGCCGCATCATCGGCCTGCGGGTCCAGCCACGTCTGCATGGTCTCGCGGTTCATGGGCAGCGGAACCCTGTCATGCAGCGCGGTCAGCTCGGCCAGCATTCCCCCGGCGTAGCCCTCCGGCGGCGAGTCGGTGGTCATTATCGAGGTCGAGAGCATCCAGCGCTCCGGGTCGCCCTCTGCCTTGGACGGGTCCCGCCACCATTCATAGAGTCCTGCGAAGACAATGGGGCGTCCGTCCTTGGGATGGACGTAGTAGGGCTGCTTGGTGCGGCCCTCGCCCTTCCACTCGTAGTAGCCATCCGCCGGGACGGCGCAGCGACGGGCGCGGGTCGCTTTCCGGAAGGCGGGCTTCTCCAGCACGGTCTCGCTGCGGGCATTGATCATCTTGGACCCGATGCCCGGGTCCTTGGCCCAGGACGGCACCAGGCCCCAGCGCGCAATGTGCAGTTGGCGGACCGGTTCTCCCTCCACAAGCCGTTCGAGCAGGATCGGCACATCAGCCGTCGGGGCCACGTTCCACGACGGCGGAATCGCGATCTCATCCTCCAGCCCGGCATCGAATTCGGCCAGCAGGTCTCCGACGGCCCGGGCCATCACGTAGCGTCCACACATGGCATCAGCATGCCACCGCACCCATCCCATGTCATCCGGGCTGCCGCCTGAGGCCGCCGAGGTCGCCGGAAACGTGCGAAGTCGCCGGAACTTTCCGGCGATTTCGCATCTTTACCGCGAAGTCGCGTCGGACGGCGTAGGGGGCAGCGCTCTCTGCGGGAATAGCGGGCTGCAGGGTACGGTTGTTGGCAGTGACGTACGACTTCAGTGGGCGCCCGGCCTGATACGCCGGCCCCATCCACTTACTTGAGGAGAACTTCGTGGACTTCACCCCCGAATCCGGCACCATCACTATGTTTTCGACCACGTGGTGCGGCTACTGCAACCGGCTGAAGAAGCAGCTGGACGCACAGGGCATCGGGTACACCGAGATCAACATCGAGGAAGTCGAAGGCACGGCCGAGCTCGTCGAGCAGCTCAACGGAGGCAACCGCACCGTCCCCACCGTGCTGTTCCCCGACGGCACCGCCGCCACCAACCCCTCCGCAGCTGAGGTCAAGAGCCGGCTCGCCGCCTAGGCCCTTCCTGCATCCCAGGACACCACCAAACCACGACGGCGCGGCCTCCCAAGGGCCGCGCCGCCGCCCGTTGTGCCAGTAACCAGTAAGTTGTGCCAGCAATCCGCGTTCCAGAACAGAGGAGCTTGTTTCATGGTCCATAAAGTCAAAGCCGCAGTTGTCCGTTCCAAGAATGCCGACGTCACCCTGGAGACGATCCTGGTGCCGGACCCGGGCCCCGGCGAGGCCCTCGTGGACATCCTCACCTGCGGTGTCTGCCACACCGATCTGCACTACAAGCAGGGCGCCATCAACGACGATTTCCCCTTCCTGCTCGGCCACGAGGCCACCGGCGTTGTCAGTGCCGTGGGACCGGACGTCACCGAGGTCGCCCCCGGGGACCGCGTGGTGCTGAACTGGCGGGCCGTCTGCGGCGAGTGCCGGGCCTGCCGCCGGGGCCAGCCGCAGTACTGCTTCAATACCCACAACGCCACCCAGAAAATGACGCTGGAGGACGGCACCGAGCTGACGGCCGCGCTGGGCATCGGTGCCTTCGCCGAAAAGACCCTCGTAGCGGCCGGCCAGTGCACCAAGGTGGACGACGACGCCGATCCCGCCGCCGTCGGCCTGCTCGGCTGCGGAGTCATGGCAGGCATCGGCGCGGCGATCAACACCGGAAACGTCCAGCGCGGCGATTCGGTCGCCGTGATCGGCTGCGGCGGAGTCGGCACGGCGGCCGTCGCCGGCGCGGCGCTCGCCGGCGCCACCACCGTGATCGCCGTCGACATCGACGCCAAAAAGCTCCAGCGCGCCAAGGACCTCGGCGCCACCCACACGGTGGACTCCTCCGCCGTCGACCCCGTCGAAGCGATCCGCGAACTGACCGGCGGTTTCGGCGCCGATGTGGTGATCGACGCCGTCGGCCGCCCGGAAACATACAAGCAGGCCTTCTACGCCCGGGACCTCGCCGGCACGGTGGTCCTGGTGGGTGTGCCGAGCCCCGAGATGACCCTGGAACTGCCGCTGCTGGATGTGTTCGGGCGCGGCGGCTCCCTGAAGTCCTCCTGGTACGGCGACTGCCTGCCTTCGCGCGACTTCCCCACACTCATCAGCCTCTACCGGCAGGGCAAGCTGGACCTGGACGCCTTCGTGACGGAGCGGATCACGATCGACCAGATCGAGGAGGCCTTCACGAAGATGCATGCCGGCGCTGTGCTGCGCTCGGTGGTGGAGCTGTGAACGCCGGCCCTGTGAGCATCCGGATCGACCGGCTGGTCACCTCCGGGACGTTTTCCCTCGACGGCGGCACCTGGGATGTTGAGAACAACGTCTGGATCCTCGGGGACGACGCCGAATGCGTCATCATCGACCCGGCCCACGATCCCGCTGCCGTGGCCGCGGCCGTCTCGGGCCGGAAGGTCACCGCAATCCTGCTCACGCACGGCCACGATGACCACATCAGCGCCGTGGGCGAGGTCCGGACTCTCGTGAACGCGCCGGTGTACCTGCACCGGGACGACTGGATGCTGTGGGAGCGGGTGTTCCCCGGCACCGAGCCGGACCACGCCATTGCCGACGGCGACACGTTCGACGTCGCAGGGGCAAGACTCGTGGCACGGCACACCCCCGGCCACTCGCCCGGGTCCGTGTGCTTCCTTCTCGAAAGCGAAGGCACCTTGCTTAGCGAAAAAACAGTGTTCAGCGGGGACACGCTGTTCCAGGGTGGCCCCGGGGCGACGGGCCGATCCTTCAGCGATTTCCCGACCATCATCGAGTCCATCCGGACCCGGCTCCTGCCGCTCCCGGCCGACACGACGGTCCGGACCGGCCACGGGGAACCCACAACGATCGGCGCCGAAGCGCCGCACCTTGAGGAATGGATCGCCCGCGGCCACTGACCGCGTCCGCGGAAAGGCCCGGTCCACTGCTTCCGGACCGGGCTTTTCCGCCATAGGATGTGGGGCCATGAGCTCTCACCCCAGCATGGATCCGGCAACACTGGCCGCGGACCTGCGTACCCAGTTCGATGCATTCCTCGACGAGCATCGTGCGGACCTGCACGCCTGCCTGGACGGGCTCACCGAAGAGGAGGCCCGGGCCTCGCTGGTGCCGTCGCGGACCACCCTTCTGGGGCTGGTCAAGCACGCCGCCTTCGTGGAGAAGGTCTGGTTTGACGAGGCCATCACGTGCCGGCCCCGGGCGGTGATCGGCATTCCGGCCACCCCCGACGAATCGTTCATCCTGGCGGACGACGACACCATCGCGGGCCTCCAGGCCGCCTACCTCCAGGCCTGCGGGGACTCACGGCGTCGGGCCGCTTCGCTCGGCCTTGACGACCTTGTCAGAGGCAACCGGCGCGGCCCGCTACCGCTGCGGTGGGTCTACCTGCACATGCTCAGGGAACTCGCCCAGCACTGCGGCCACGCGGATATTCTGCGCGAGCAGATCCTCGCTGCGCGCACCTGACGGCACCGGCCGCCCGGGTCAAGGTTCTAAACCAGAAGACCCGCATTGCACCATGGGTGCGGGTGAGCGCGGATGCGGCCACCCCCGATTGGTTTTCACAGGGCCGCATCCGCGCTGGTCTAGGGAAGGCCGGGTTCCGGCTCTGGTTCCGCGTGCCGGCGGCGTAATCGCGCCCCGGCCAGCTCAGACAGCACAGCGGGGGCGCGCAAGGAACCGGGCCGGCCGGATGTCGTGTCCGATCTCAAGGCGAACGCCGTGAACGGGGCGACGGCACTGCCGGCGACAACGACTTTGGTGGCCATGAGATAGGAACTCCCGCAACGAAGTTAGCAGCCTCTGCATGACCAAAATCAGAATATCAATTGCATTTGCCGCACAAAAGGAAAAGAGAGTAACAATTAACCTGCGGCTTTTTGGGCCGGCATCCCCGTAATCCGCGGCTCACCGTCTCTACAGTCCGGAAAGATGTGGGATGCGGATGAGGTCAACCGGCCGATGCGCTGGCCCATTTCGTGGACGGGGCGTATTCCGGGTAGTAACGCTGGATCTCTTGAACGGTCTTGCCTGCCCTCACCATTCGCTCAACGGACACCATGCTCCGGACTTCCTCGTCCGAGGACCGGGTGCTGTTCCACGGTCCCATCGTTCGGTAGCAGAAGTCATTCGGATCGTTCAGCCTGGCTTCGTTGTAGCACTCGGGATGATCCGAGGCATCAACTGCCGTGCCAGCAGGACCGGATTTCGATGCTCCGAATGCGGCGGACAGCCCCAGCGCGAGAAGTGGCGTGAGCGCCACGGCTGCAATTCCAGTTTTCATTCCTTTATTCATGGTTCCCCCAATTGGCCAGAAATATGTTGGCGAGCCTACCGCACAGGTGCCAGGTTTCCCGAGCGACGGTGTTTTCCCCTCGGTCATGGAGGATTCGGCAGTTTGCCTCGCCGGAATCGCAGTTGGGTCTTGATCCACTCGCGGTCTTGGGAAACAATGTTCGCGGCGTAACGGGCCCCGGAGAAAGGGTTTCAATGACAGCGCGGGATACCTCCTCAGTCGGCGCTCCGTGCTGGGTCGACACCTGGCAGCCCGACCCCCAGGCGGCCAAGGACTTCTACGGTCCGCTCTTCTGCTGGACTTTCGACGACCCCATTCCGATGCCGCCCGGGCTCGACGGCTTCTACTACGCCGCCCGCCTCCGCGGTCAGCTGGTTGCCGGAATCGGACAGGCGCCGCCGCAATCGCCGCCGGGGTGGATAACCCACGTGCGTGTCGTAAACGTCGGGGAAGCCTTGGCTCGTGCCGAGCGGGCGGGGGGCAAGCGCCTGGCGCCGTTTGGTGCCGGCCCGGATGACCGTATTGCTGTGCTCGCCGATGCCACCGGCGTCCCGTTCTGCCTGCGGCAGGCAGGAGGGAACGACGGCGCCCAGCTGGCCAATGAGCCGAATTCCTGGGCCATGAGCTCGCTGCACACCACAGATGTCGGGCGGGCCCAGGCGTTCTACGGTGCAATGTTCGACTGGGAACTCGAACCCGTCCCGGACGCCCCCTTCTCGCGGTGGCTCCGCTCCGGCCGGGTAGTGGCGGTGGTGGCAGCCACGGACGGCGTCGCGGTCCCGCCGCATTGGAGCGTCAATTTCGCCGTCCGCGACGCGGACGCCATTGCCCGGCAGGCCGTAACACTGGGTGGCAGCATCTTGATGGCGCCCATGGACACTCCGGGATTTCGCAGCGCCGTGATCAGGGACCCCCAGGGCGGCACCATCGCGGTCAGCGCAACCACCGGCTGACGCTTGCTGGAGAGCATGAGCGCCACACCGATTGGCGGCGCTGGTAGGGTCAGCCCATGGATGAAATTTTGGGGAAGTTCATCGACGATTTCGCGCGGCTCGTGGAGCTCGCGCAGTCCGGGCAGCGTCGGGGGCAACCGGGAACCCAGCTGCTGACTACGCTCACCGAGCATTTGGCGGTCCGGGCCGAATCAGTGTCGGTAGTGGTTGAGGAGATTCCGCCGCACCGATTCGTGGACGCAGACATCCTCATGGAAGAGCTCGCCGCCGAGGATCCTGAGTTCCGGCTGGTGGGCATCGGCGGCGGCGACCAACGCCACCATCACTCGCTGAGCGACATGCTGCAGCAGTCCCAGCTATATCCGCAGTTCCCCCTGTCCCAGCCGGACTACGCCAACTTAGCTGTCGGGCCGGACGAACAACGGCAGGCCGTGGCACTGGGGCTCTGGCTGTTCAGCCATGGAGGCAGTCCCGTCGCCGTGCTGCAGCGGGACGCCAACCCCCGGTACGGCCGGCAGTCAGCGTCCCTTGAGGTTTTGGCCGGCGCTACAGATAAGGCCGCACGCTTCCTCTCGGAGTTCCGCCGTCGGATGCAGCACCGCAGCGTGCTCAAGGGACAGGTCATTTCCCTGGTGATGGGTGAGTATGGTCCCAGCGCGGCCGGGGTGACGTTCCATGCACGGCCAGTCCTTGCCGCGTCGGATGTCATCCTGCCGGATGGCCTGCTGGAGAAAGTGTCGGACCACGCCTTAGGTATCGCCGAGCACCGCGAGTCTCTGATCAGGTACGGCCAGCACCTCAAACGCGGCGTCCTGCTCTACGGCAGGCCGGGGACGGGCAAGACCCATACGGTGCGGTATTTGTTGGGCCGGAGCGAAGGTGTCACAGCAATCCTTCTTTCGGGAGGATCGCTCGCCAGGATCTCAGAAGCCGCCACCATGGCCAGGGCGCTGCAGCCCTCCATCGTGGTCCTTGAGGACTGCGACCTCATCGCCGAGGACCGCAGCTTCGGGCACGGACCCCAGCCGCTGCTATTCGAGGTGCTGGACGCCATGGACGGTTTGGCCAGCGATGCCGACGTGGCGTTCGTCCTCACCACCAACCGCGTGGACATGCTGGAACGCGCCCTGGCGCAGCGTCCCGGCCGTGTGGACCTGGCCGTGGAAATTCCCATGCCTGCCCAGGCGGAGCGGGTTGCACTGATCAAACTGTATGCCCGCGGTATTCCCCTCAGTCCGAACTCGATTGAAGACGCCGCCGCCCGCACCGAAGGAACCACCGCTTCGTTCGCACGCGAACTCGTCCGCCGTGCGGTCGTTGCCGGCGCATTGGACGGCGTGCCGGTGGCGGACCATCATCTTCAGAAGGCTGTGGATGACCTGATGGCCGACAGCGCCGCGCTCACCCGAAGCCTTCTCGGCAGCGGCACCGGAGACGGCTCTGAGGGCATGGGCGGACCGTTCCCCTGACCGCCGGCGGCCTTCCATCCCGGGGGTTAGGACGTACCGCGCCAGTGCGCTTGGGCCCTCAGCGCCGCCAGCGGTACGGGGTGGTCGTTGAGACTCGCAGCAATCCATAGCGTTCCAGGATCGGTCGCGAATATTCAGTCGAGTCACTGTGGATGAGTCTCTTGCCGAGCGTCAGCGCGGCCCGGGCCCGGGCGGCGGTGAGGGCCCGGTAGATACCCTGACCACGCCATTCTGGTCGCGTCGCCCCGCCCCAGATGCCCGCGAATTCCGTATCCGGCACCGGCTCGAGGCGGCCAGCGCTCACGATCAGTCCTTCGTGTTCGGCTACCCACAGTTCCATGCCGTCGTCGCGCGCCATGCGTTTCAGGATTGCGTCGGCGTTGCCGTCGGAGACGTCAACGCCGAAAACCTCGTCCTGCATCGCGCTCATGGCGCGGATGTCCCGTTCTGCGCTCACCGGCCGCAGGCTGACGCCGGGCGGGAGCTGGACGTCCACCGTCAAGGCGTTTGCCGGTCCGATCATGATCGACTCGGTCTCATCAGGCTCAAATCCGTTGTCGAGCAGTACCCCGTGGAGTCCGGGCGCATGATCGTGACCACGGGTTTTCCACTCGACCCGCACGATTGCGGGATCGCTGCGGTAAAACGCGAGCGCTTCGGCTACCCACTGCGCGATCGTCAGGGCGTTGGCCCCATCGAGGTTCTGATAGGTCACGAAGCCCCTGCCGCCTGCGAAGGTCACCAGCCGCAGCGGACCCAGCCGTTCCACGCCGCTGGCACCGGGCGTCTCTGCAGCTGTCCGGAGTTGCTGGTCGTACGCCACAAGAAGTTCTTCAGAAAGAGTCATCGGCGTCCACCCTACAGCCACGCCGGACGCCGGATACAGGACATAGGACACCCGGCGCTCAAGTTCCCTCACCGAGGGGCAACCCGGCCGGAGCGATGGCTAAGTGTCACCTGCACTCCTGCCGCCGCCCCCAGCGCGGCCACGTGGCCAAGGTCCGCCCCCGCCGCAAGATCCCCCACGCTCCGCTCTGGAGGGCCTCCGCAGCCTCGTCGTACCCGGCCGCAGGCCTCTTCCGCGGCCAGCCCGCGAGGCTTAGACTCGATTGGCTTGAGCAAACAGGGAGAAGTTCGGCATGAGGCTCGTCGTCGATCTCACTAAGTGTCAGGGTTACGCACAATGCGCCTTCCTCGCCCCGGAGGTCTTCACGATCCAGGGGGACGAGGCACTTACCTACGACCCGGACCCTGACGAGGCGCAGCGCACGAGGATCCGGCGGGCAGCCGCGGCCTGCCCCGTCCAGGCCATCCGGCTCGACCAGCTTGAGGAGCCGCACAGGCCGCGGCCTCCCGAAGACGCCCCGGGAACGGCCGCTGCCGCCGGGGGCAACGGGGGCACGTTCCTTCGATCCGGCAGGATTGTCATCGTGGGCACGTCACTGACCGGGCTCCGTGCGGCGGAGCGGCTGCGCGAGGAAGGGTTCACGGGCTCGCTGACTCTCATTGGTGAGGAAGCGCACGAGCCGTATGACCGGCCGCCGCTGTCGAAACAGGTCCTGGCCGGGTCGGTGCCGTCCGATGACACGTCGCTGCCGCGCCGCCGGGCAATCGACGCCGACTGGCGTCTGGGCGTCGCGGCCACGGGTCTGGATCTCGCCGCCAGGCAGGTGCATCTCGCCGACGGTGGCCGGATCGGATTCGACAAGTTGTTGATCGCCACTGGGGTGCGGGCCCGGTCCTGGCCAAACGCGGCGGAGGCGGCGCTGGCAGGCGTGCTGACCTTGCGGACCCGCGAGGACGCGGCAACGCTTCGGCAGCTCCTGGCCGCGCGCCCTCGCCGGGTCCTGGTCATTGGCGCCGGGTTCATCGGCTGCGAAGTCGCTTCGGTGTGCCGCGAACTTGGCCTGCCGGTCACCGTGGCCGAGGCGGGCCCGGCACCGCTCGGCGCGGCGCTCGGCAGCGTGATCGGTGCAATTGCCGGAGAGCTTCAGATCGAGAACGGCGTGGATCTGCGCTGCGGCGTCAGGGTCGTTGCACTGGAAGGCGATGCCGGCGGACAGCTGCGCCGCGCCCGCCTCTCCGATGGCACAACACTTGACGTGGACATCGCGGTCGCCGCGCTGGGGACCGTTCGTAACGGTGATTGGCTCGCAGGCTCCGGATTGGCGAGCGGCGTGTGGGGTGTCGCGTGCGACGCCGGCTGCCGGGCTTTCGACGTCAACGGGCTGGTCACCGATGACGTCTTCGTCGCCGGCGACGTATCCCGCGCCCCGCAGCCGATGTTCGGCTACCAGTTCCTCGCCGTCGAACACTGGGGCAACGCGATCTCCCAGGCCGAGGTTGCAGCGCACAATATGGTCAGCGGCGAAACCGAACGGTGGCCGCACCTGGCTGTGCCCAAATTCTGGTCCGTCCAGTTCGGCACCGAAATCAAGAGCGTGGGTGTGCCCTCGGTCGCCGCTGAGGTCGCCATCGTGCAAGGATCGGTCGGATCTCGGCGGTTCCTGGCCGTTTACGGCTACAAGGGCCGGATCGTGGCTGCAGTGGCGTTCAACCAGAACAAATGGCTTGACTTCTATGAACCGCTGATTGACCAGGCGGCGCCCTTCCCGCCGTCGTTCCACCATATTGACGAGCCCGAGGATGCGCAGCCCGTACCGGCCGGGTTCCAGCCCGCCGCCAGCCCCACCCAGGATGCGACCGTCGTCGTGACCGGTCACTATCCCAATGAGCGGCGCGCCAGATTGACTGACCGCCGCCTCCCGTAAAGCGCCGCACCGGAGACCGGCAGCCACCGGCCCACGACCCAAGGAGCCTTCGCCATGGCCGAGCCCAGCACCTGGGAGCAGATCCTCGACTACACCAACCGGGCTAACCCCTACCCGTTCTACGACGAACTCCGCAAAACCCCCGTGAGACGACTTCCGGACGGCAGCTATCTCGTGAGCACCTACGCGGAGATCGCCGCCCTGTTGCACGATCCACGGGTCAGCTCCGACATAACCCGCAACCCGGCTGCCGTCGCGGCGGGCGCCGCCGTCGGTGAGGACGGGGACGGGGACGGCGCCGGCATGACGCCGACTTTCCTCAGCATGGATCCCCCTGATCACGACAAGTTCCGGCGGATCACCATGCGGCATTTCGGGCCGCCCACGACGCCTGGCAGGGTGGCCGGGATGGAGGCGCGGATGGCGGAAATTGTCACCGATCTGGTCGACAATATGGCGGACCGCAGCCGGATCGACGTCGTCGATGATCTGGCGTATCCCCTGCCCGTCACGGTGATCTGCGAACTTCTCGGTGTGCCCCCGGGAGATGAACAGCGCTTCCGGGTCTGGGTGGACCTGGCCCTGCAATCGACCGATCCCGGACTCGATCCCGAAACCCAGCAAAAGAAGAGGATTGAGGCCGGCACGGAACTGCGCGCGTTCATGCAAGAGCTGGTCGACGCCCACCGGCAGGCCCCGGGGACTGACCTGCTTTCAGCGATGGCCACCGATGATGGCCCGGAGGGCCGCATGCCGGACGAACAACTGGTGAGCACCGGGCTTCTCCTGCTCATCGCCGGACATGAAACCACCGTGAACCTCATCTCCAACGGCGTACTGACGTTGCTCCGCCACCCGGCCGAGCTCCAGAGGCTGCGCGCTGACCCCGGCCTGGCCATCCCGATGGTCGAGGAGCTGCTCCGCTACGAGCCGCCCGTGCATTTCGTCCCGTTCCGTACCGCCCTCGACGACATCGACATCGCCGGCACCACCATCCCGGCCGGCGCCTCCCTCACCCTGGTCCTTGCTGCGGGCAACCGCGACCCCGCCCACGTCACTGACCCCGGGCTCTTCATCCCTGACCGGGCCAACAACCAGCACCTCGGTTTTGGGGGCGGGGTTCATCTGTGCTTCGGGGCGCCCCTGGCCCGGCTGGAAGCGCAGATCGCGCTCACTGAATTCGCCACCAGGCTGGAGAACCCGCGGCTGGTCTCGGACCCACCGCCGTACCGGCCGAGCCCGTTCCTGCGCGGCCCCTCCCACCTCCCGGTAGACATCGACGGCGTCCTCGCCCCGGGTAAGCCCCTGCCGACCGTCGCCCGGAAAATGCACTTCAGCGGGTGACGGTTAGAGGTTTCATGGGCAACACACAGGACACCCGTTCCAGTCGTAGGTCGCCAGCGCCCGCCACGCGGTTGTTCCTGCCGGTGTCATCGCACCAGTCAATGTTGTAGGGCACCGCGGTTACGGCGGCATCCCCCACAGCTGTCCGGGCGGGAACGACAAACGTATAGGTGAACCCCCCGGCGTCGTTCATGGCGGTGGTGGTGTTGACAACCTCCACGCCTGTGGCGTCGGTGACGCTCACCTGGATACGGGCGTTCTTGCCGTAGCGGGGATTGCAGTCAGCGTCCGGCGCTGCCACCGTCACGCTCTGCCCCGGTTTGGCTTCCGACGGGGTCAGCGAATAGGCGGCCGGGAAACACGGCGGTTCCCCACCGGTGGAGGACGAGCACCCCGAGACCGAGGCAGCCAGCACCAATGCGCCAACCGTGGCACGGATCGCGGAGCGCCGCCCGCTGTCTTTCAGACAGAGAACCATGCCGTCAGTGTCGCTGGTACAGCAGTCGGCGCCTACTGTTGTGCTGAATTCGTACCCGGATCGTTGCCTGCGCCTGCCCGCCGGCGGTTGACCGCCCCCATCAAGCGCAGGCAGAGCGCCCAGTAGGCTACCCCCGCGGCCAGCGAGCCTGCCACGGCCAAGGCGGGGCTGATCCCGGCCAGCGGCGGATAGACCACCCAGTGGACAAGGTATGCGTAGAGGGAGGCGCTGGCGAGTACCACCATGAGGCGGCGGAGGACCTGCGGCACCGGAATGCTGGGCAGCCAGATGAGCAGCAGGATCCCGGCGAGCAGCGTGGCCTCCCGACCCGGATTCTCGAAGAATCCCGGAACGGTCACTGCTGCAATGACCGAGACCAGGCAACGCTGGGCGACGGTCCGGGACCGTGCGATAGCCCAACCCAGCGCGAAGAGCCAGAGCGCAGGCGCCGTGTGCGGCACTCCCGGGTTGACCAGCTCATACCGGGTCAGGAGCCCCACGCCGGTCAGCGCCAGCGGAAAGAGCAGGGGGAAGCGCCGCTCGGCGCGGTCCGCCCACGGAACGGCAAGCAGAGCCACGGACCCCACAAGCAGGTAAACAAGAACTTCGATGAACCAGAAATGCCACTGGGTGCTCACCCCCTCCGGCCCGAGGACGGCATTGAGCAGCACGATATTGGCGGGTGAGTAGTTGTCGGTGATCAGGTACGCCACCGCGATGAACGCCATGCTCGGCACGATGATTCGTGCCGAGCTGGACAGCTGCCTCCGCAGCCGCGGGATCCGCTTCCCGGAGAGCTGGAAGCGTGCGAAGTTGTAGCCTGCCACCGCCATGAGCACGTGGGCCGCACCCTGCCAGCTAAACAGCCCAACGTGCGTGCTGACGATCAGGACGATCCCGACGGCCCGCAGCACGATGCTCGTTTCCACCGGCGCAAAGAATCTCCTCCGCTTACGGCCCGGTGCAGTGCGCGGCCGGGGCTCCAGATCCCGGACCGGCGTCACGTGCCAGTCCCGCGGGAGATGGCCCAGCGCCTGTTCCAGCCGCACCGACGCGGCCACATAGGACAATGAGTCCCCGCCCAGAGACACGAACGTGTCGCTGTCCGCGATGTCGGCGCACTCCAGCACGTCCTGGAAAATCTTCCGGACGCTGTCCGGAGCATTGTTGTCCGGCGCGCCGGTTTCCGCTGCAGGGGCGGGTGCCGGCCCGGGTTTCGGCCCGGACAGGGCCAGGACGCCCCTGTAGTCGAGCTTGCCCGTTGCCAGGCGCGGGAGATGGTCGACGGCGTGGACCTCTAGGGCGGCTCGCGGCAGCCCCATGCCCTGGGCGAGGACCTTGCCCAGCAGGTGCGCGTCGTGGTCGCCTTCAACAGCGACGACGACGCCGTCGTCCGTCCCGGCGCTGGCAGCCCGCACACCGAGATCCGCCAGGAGCCGCTCCACCTGTCCCAGATCCACGCGCAGCCCCACGATCTTGACGAACCGGCTGCGCCGGCCCACCACTTCGTAGACGCCCGCCGGGTGCAGCCTGGCGAGGTCGCCGGTGCGGAGCTCCGCAACGGTCCGGCCCGCGGCGAGATCCGCCGGGCATTCGGCGTAGCCAAGCATGACGTTGGCGCCGCTGTAGACCAGTTCGCCGTGTTCCAGCCCCGGCACGGGGTCGATCCGGAACGAGCCGCCGGGCACCGGGACGCCCACCGCGCCCGGCACCTCGGCCGCCAGTTCAGGAGGCAGGTATGCCATCCGGGCCGTCGCCTCGGTCTGGCCGTACATCACGAAAAATTCCCAGCCGCTGCTGCGGCCAAGTTCGGCGTAGTTCCGCACCGAGTCCGGCCCCAGTCGGCCCCCGGCCTGGGTGACGTAGCGCAGGCCGGGCAGATCCATGTCCGCGAACCCGACCCGTTCCAGCAGTTCAAAGGTGTACGGAACGGCCGCGAATGACGTCGCCCCGCGGCCTCGGAAGAGGTCCCAGAAGCACGGATCGACCACGGAAAGATCGGTCAGGACCAGTCCGGCGCCGCGGAGCAGGTGGCTGTTGATCACGGACAGCCCGTAGCAGTAGGACATGGGCAGCGTCGTGGCCGCGCGGTCGTCGGGCCCGATGTTCAGGTACTCGGAAATCGACTCGGCGTTGGACTGCAGGTTCGCATGCGAGAGCCGCACGAGCTTGGGCGAGCCGGTGGATCCGGAGGTGCTGAGCAGGAGCGCGAGGTCCGGGTGAAGCTCGTGGCGGGTGCCGGTCCGGCGTTCGTCCAGCAGGAGCTGCCCGTTGCCGGGTTGGACAACGACGTCGGGGTCGTAGGCCGCGACGAGGGATTCCAGGGCGGCCGGCTTGTCCTCCGGCAGGAGGATCAGCGGGTGGCCGCCGGCCAGGGCCGCCAGATAGACCACCAGAGAGTCGAGGTCGTTGGCTGCGGCGAGCGCCACGAGGCGCCGTGTGGTGCCAAGCCGGAGGGCGAAGGCATCGACCCGCTCCGCCAGCTCCCGGTACGTCATTGCCAGGGTGTCGGTAAGGATGGCTGGGCTGTCCCCGTAGCTCGCAAGATCGGCGGCAAAGGGCACCCGCATGAAGTCAAGCTGCGTGGTCACCCGGACGATGTTATTAGATTAGGCTTACCTAATTCAAATTAGGGTACGAAAGGTTTGCGTAATCGCCGCGAATCGGCATCCTCCTTACTTAGGTGTACCTAAGTCGGGATTGCATCGGCAATGTTGCCGGGGAAGCCCACTCGGTCCCGTACCCCTGCCTCCACTCCCCCGCACCGCACCGCACCGCACTGCTCCACCCCACCGATCCAAGGAAACACCATGCCCAGCATCCCCCTGCCCAAAAATGCCCCCCGGTTCCGGAAGACGCTTGCCCTGTTGGCCGCGGCAACCGCAGTTCCGTTGGCCCTGGCCGGCTGTATGGGCAACCCAAAGGACCCGGGCGCCGCCGGACCCATCCAGGTCACGAGCAGTACCGGCGTCGACGCCCATCTTCAGGGCCTGTTGGACACCGGCACCCGGCAATACTCCGCTTTCGTCGTGGATCAGACCGATCAGCTGGTTACCGGCACGAGGTCATTCGCGGCGGCTTACGCCGCCGGGGATGCGACGAAGGCCCGCGGACTCTATGCCGCCACGCGCATGCACTGGGAGCGTATCGAGCCGGTCGCCGAGTCGTTCGGGGACCTGGACCCCAAGCTCGATGCCCGTGAAGCCGACCTCGCACCCGGCCAGGAATGGACCGGCTGGCACCGGGCCGAGAAGGACTTGTTCCCGCCGGCCGGCTACACTCCCCTCGCACCGGCGGAGCGTGCCGCCATCGCCACGCAGCTTGTTGCCGACACCGAGGACCTGGCCCAGCGGACCCGCACCGTGGAACTCTCCGCGGACAAGATCGGCAACGGCGCCAAGGAACTCCTGGACGAGGTGGCCACCGGCAAAGTTACCGGGGAGGAAGAAATCTGGTCCCACACCGATCTCTGGGACTTCCAGGCCAACGTTGACGGAGCCCGGACCGCTTTCGAGAGCCTGTTGCCTGCGCTGCAGCAGAAGGACCCGGCCCTGGCCGAAGCGCTCGAGGCCAAGTTCGCCGCCTTGCAGGCCGGGCTCAAGCAGCATTCCACCGGCGCAGGCTTCGTCTACTACAACGACCTCAGCCAGGCCCAGGTGCAGCAACTCGCCTCCCTGGTTGATGCCCTGGGCGAGCCCCTGGCCAAGCTCACTTCGGCAATAGCCCTGTGACCGGCTGCCCCTTCGGCGGCAGCCCCCGCCAGACCCCCGACGGCGGCGCCCCCGAATCAGCTAGCGCACCGGAACCAGCCAAGTCACCGGGAGCCGCCGCCATGCCCGCGCCGCCCGCAGCCCCCGGTTCGGGAAAGGGCCGGCTGTCCCGCCGCGGGCTCCTGTCCCTGGCAGGAGCCGGCGGCGCGGGCGCCGTCGCCGGCCTGGCGGTTGGCTTCCTCAGCCACGATTTCGTCGAGGCCGCGGCCGCCCCAGCGGCAGAGCCCGGCGACATCATCGCCTTCCACGGTGACCGGCAGGCCGGCATCGTCACGCCGGCCCAGGACCGCCTTCACATTGCAGCTTTCGACCTCGTCACGGAGGACCGTGCAGAGCTCATCCGGCTTCTGAAAGACTGGACGGCCGCCGCCGTGGCGATGACCGAGGGACGCAGCACGGGCAGCAGCGGGGCCGTCGATGGCCCCTACGACGCCCCGCCCGAGGACACGGGTGAGGCCCTGGACCTCGGCGCCGGCAGACTCACCCTCACCTTCGGGTTCGGCCCCGGCCTGTTCGAGAAGGACGGCAAGGCCCGCTTCGGACTCGAGGGGCGCCGCCCGGACGCACTGATCGACCTGCCGCACTTCCCAGGCGACGACCTCCAGCCGGGACGCACCGGCGGCGACATCGTGGTGCAGGCCTGCGCCGACGACCCCCAGGTGGCCGTCCACGCGATCCGCAACCTTGCCCGCATCGGCTTCGGGCAGTCGCGCGTCCGCTGGTCCCAACTCGGCTTCGGGCGGACGTCCTCCACGTCGAGGTCACAGGCCACCCCGCGAAACCTCTTCGGCTTCAAGGACGGCACCAACAACCTCAAAGCCGAGGACACCGCCCTGCTTGGGGAGCACGTGTGGGCAGGCCAGGGAACGCGCCCGGAAGAGGGCTGGATGGCCGGCGGCACGTACCTCGTGGCGCGCCGGATCCGGATGCACATCGAAATCTGGGACCGCACGTCGCTGCGGGAACAGGAAGCGCTGATCGGGCGCACCAAGGGCGCCGGGGCCCCGCTCTCCGGCGGCGAGGAATTCACCGCCCCCGACTTCGAGCTCCAGGGGCGCGGCGGGGAACCACTGATCCCGCTGGACGCCCACGTCAGGCTCGCGCACTCGAGCCAGAACGACGGCGTCAAGATGCTCCGGCGCGGCTACAACTACACCGACGGCTCGGACGGCCTGGGGCACCTCGACGCCGGACTGTTCTTCATCGCGTTCGTCACGGACCCCAGGACCCACTATGTGCCCATGCAGCTGGCCATGGCGAAGGAGGACACACTGGCCCTGGAATACCTCAAGCACACCGGCTCGGGCCTGTTCGCGGTTCCGCCGGGCATCCGGGCGGGAGGCTTCATCGGCGAAGGTCTCTTCGCATGATGGCGGCAGTCACCGCTGCGGGCAGCCGCCCGGGAGCCGAAGAGCTCACTGCGTGGCAGACGGGACCGTTCCGGGCGGGAGGACCCGGCTGTGGCGCTTCTCGGCCACAGCCGGATCGAATCTCGTATCTTCCAGGGTCCCTCCGTCGTCGAGCCAACGGCGGTTGGTGTAGAAGCTGATAGCCCGATCGTTGCCTTTCTCAACCCAGAGAAATGCCCGGTCATAGCCGAGTTCGATCAGCTGTTGTTCCGCGGCCGCGAACAGGACGGAACCTACGCCCTGCGCCCAGCAGTCCGGATGCACGTTGATCGCGTGGAGCTGACCGGTTCCCGGGTCCGGGTCGCCGGCAGCAGGGCCGAGGATGGCGAACCCGGCAACCGCATCGGCGCTTTGGACGACGAGGTGAATGGTCCCTTGCCTGGGTTCAAGGATGTTTCGGCGCCAGGCGGATGCCGCGCGGTCGACGTCGAGACCGTCCAGGTACTCATCGGTCATGACGCCGCGGTAAGTGGCCCGCCAGGCCGCGATGTGGATCTCGGCCAGCCGTGCGGCGTCGTGCACGGTTGCTGCCCTGACACTGATGTCCGGAGTGGTCATGGTCCAGAATCTATCAACTGCGGTCACCGGTGCCGGGCGGCGCGCGCGAGGCGGCGGGCAAGGTAGCTGATGACGAGGACGCTGGCTGCGGCGAGGAGCCACGCAGACATCACAGCACGAATCGACTCCTGCGGCGAGACCCGATTCCTTGGAATTTCGAGGAGTTCCAGTGCCCGGCCCGAAACACCCGGAATTAGTTGGAGAATCGGAAAGAAGTGTGGGTCGGTGATGTGTCCGTCAAACAGGACTGGGGTACCCCCGGCGCTCACCAGAACTTCTGCCATGCAGGCGGCGACGTCGAGACGCGCCAAGCGGTTGGTCTGGTCCAGGGATTCGCATATTGCCTCCACTTCCGGATCCCGGGCAGTACCGAAGACAAAGCACGCCGCAGCTATCCGGTCATTCCTGACGACGAATACGCTTCGGGACCGGTCCAGTTCTCTCTGGATCATGGGGCGGAATTCAGCGAGGAGTGTCGCGCGCGACCCAGTAGGTGACCATGGCGCGTGCACGATTTCATACATTTCCGTCCATGCTTCATTCAGTTGATCCAGAGCTATTCGATCTCCTGTGAGGATGCCGCCACAGCGGTTTTCGTTTGCCCATCGGAGCACTTCAATACTCGCGGTATCGATCTGCTCGGGCGGACACACTTGATAGCGCACAGCTCCCAGCGATCTGTAAAACTCGTGCGCAACCGCGCCCGGATGGGCTTTGACCGACAGTGGCATCCAACGACGCCCTTGAATGGATTTCACCAGTGCCGAACCGATACTCTGCCGCCGGAATTGCTCACGCACGAAAACGTTGACCGTGTCCCGAGTTGGATGGACGCGGTTGGTGGCTGAGACAGCGATCCCCACTGGCTCTGCACCGAACTTTGCCACCAGCGATGATCCCCCGGGACGCCATTCATCGGCTCTGGCCCATGGCGCGTCGGCTGCGAAGTGATCGGTATCAGCGGCTGTCGCCGGATTGATCGCCAGATTTTTTGCTTGTCCGGTCAGCATCCTGGCAGTTTATTCGTTTCAAAGCTGCGGCTTCCGGACGGCATCTTCGAACAAGGAAACAGGTGCTATCCCACCCAGCGACCGGTTGGAAACAGGAACAGAGGCTTTCGGCCGATTCCTTTGGCGCGGTAGCCTGCACTCACACCCTGTATGCCTCTCCCCCGATCGCGATGAGGTCAAATCCCTCCTCGGGCCAGAAGAGTCCAGCAGAACCGTTTTCTTGGAAGGCCACGCCATGTCAGATTCTGAACTTTCCATTCTCCGTGAGCGGGCTGCCCGCGGTGACAACGACGCCATCGGCGAGCTCATCGAGCTGGCCGCGGAGCGGGAAGATTTCGAGGAGCTGCGGCAACTTGCCGACGGCGGCAGCCGCGACGCTGAGGATCAGCTGGTTGAACTCGCCACTGAGAAGGAAGATCTGGACGAGCTTCGGCGTCTGGCATCCGCCGGCAATACGGACGCGGCCGAAGTTCTGGCCGAGCTCACTGAGTAAGCACTCCCGTCTTTCGGCCGGGTCACCGCAGCTGAAATTGACTATGTCAATAGTCGCTGCAGCATCTATGCTGCGCTGAGCCGCAAACGCGGCATCAACTATTCCGTCCACAGGATTGATCGAATGTCGGCGATGATTCAAGGGAAAGTGCCCACGTGACGCCGAAAGAGCTGGTGGTGCGCGCAGCGAGGCCGGAAGACGCGGCCGAGGTGCGCCGGTTGTCCATCGCCTTCACTCCAGCCGCACAGGAGGTTCCGCCCGAGGTTTTCCATAGCCGTTTCGCCCGGTTCCTTGCCGACGCCTCATGGTGCCTCCCTGTGGCTCCGGCACGCACCAGGCTGCTCGGCTACGGCCTCGCTCAGGATTTCGGGCCGGGCCTGCGGGCTGACTTCACGACAGGCCGGGTCCATGACGTCTTTGTAGACCCCGACACGCGTCTGGCCGGCACCGGCCGGGCCCTCATGAACTTCATCTTCGACTGGTCACGGGCCAGGCCACAGCCAATGATCCTGGACTGGCAGGCAAGTCCCTCCGCCATCGGCTTTTACGAGGCACTCGGCTTCACCCCCGATCGTGTGGGCGACTTTCCCGAGTATCCGGGCTTCACCCTTGACCACCGATCCGGACACGGCGTGCGCTACATTGCTCTCAACCCGGCGACGGCCCGGGCGATGGAGGGGGACCGTTGAAAGCGTCAAAAGAGAACGTGCACCTGCCGCGGACGGACTGCCCAGCGTCCACTCAGCGGTCCGCGCGGCGAGCCCGGACGCACCGCTCGGCGTCGGACCGGCCCGTTGCCGCAACCGTATGGGCCGGTGCTGCCGGCACACTGTACTGGCTGGCGGCCAGCGGAGAACCCAGTGCCGCGATGGACGCCGCACCCTGGCTGGTTCTGGTGTCCTGGTTCGTCTATGCAGTCCAGTGGCGCCCGTGCCTCCGCGTTGAGAGCGGCGGGTTTTTGTTGATCAACGGACTGCGCGACCACCGGATACCGTTCGATACGGTTGAGGACATCGAGGTCCGCTATGCCGTCACCGTCAGGGCCGCGGGCAAGAAGTACGTCAGCTGGGGCGCTCCGACCCCGCCGGGCTCGTTCGACTCCGGCTTTCAGCATGTCAGCGATCTGAAGAGCCGGCCACACAGCATGCTCCCCGGCAATGAGCGCATCCGGCAGCCGGAGGTAGTCACCGGCCGTGACAGGATCGCCCAGGCGTGGCACGACGCCCGCGCCGCTGGACTCCACTCCTCCGGTGGAACAGTGACCACGACGTGGAACCGTCCGGTTCTCGCCACCGGCGTCGCGGCGCTCCTCTGGGTGATCGCTGCGGTCCTGATCCTGCGGGGGTGACAGCGCACGCCGGGCAATGCCTCGGGAGTTCAGACCGAGCGGTACCGGAGCGAGCCGGGAATCTCTCCCCGGGACCCGAGGCCTTCCCCGTAGGCGAACTGTGCCCACAGCGCCCGCATCGCCCGGCCATGGGCATTGATCTCGTCCCACGTCGCCCCCGCCAGGAGTCCGGCACCTTCCCACGTGCGCTGGTGGCCGAAGAGCAGGGGCAGGTCGACTGTGTGCGCGGCGCCATAGAGATTTCCAGGTGCGCGCCAGGACAGCACGTAGCTGTGGGCCCGGCCGCCCGCACGTACATGCCGCCTGGCAAACTGTCTGGCCGCTTTGCCGTACACCAATTCCGTGACCACCCAGGTGACTGCCCTGAGCACCGCGCTGCCGACCACGGGAATCCTCGCCACCCGGCCCAGGCGCGGGCTGCGCGGCAGAAACAGCCGGGCTTCCTCCGCCGTGTAGCCGATCAGGATGTCGATCGCCGGGGCAGCGGCATTCCAGGCCCGGTCAAGCCCGGATTCCTCGGGCAGGGGTGAGTGCCCGTACTGGATCCCGAACGGCATGGCAGCCATCAGACCGAACTTCCTCGCCGCCCGCGCCACGTCCTCTTCAATAGCGACGACGTCCATCGCCGGAGTCGCGGCGGTAACCGCCTCCGCGGCCACCCCCATGGCGGCGGTCATCCTTTCCCGCCCCCGGGTAATGCCCAGCGGCGCACTTTGAATGATGGCGCGCTGGAAGAGCGACGCCGCGTCCGGGGTCGCCATGAGGTGCGCGACGGCGTCGCCCCCTGCGGATTGCCCGAACGCGGTGACGCGGCCCGGATCGCCGCCGAAGGACGCGATGTTGCGCTGCACCCACCGGAACGCCTCGATCTGGTCGAGCAGGCCCAGGTTGGCGGGACGGCCGGTGCTGGTGGACAAATATCCGAAGAGGCCCAGCCGGTAGGTCACCGAAACGACGATCACCCGGGTTTCGGCAACCAGCGCTGCGGGGTCGAAGATCGCCAGATCCCCGGAACCGGACGTGTAGGACCCGCCGTGCAGCCACACCATTACCGGCAGCCGTTCACCGTCGTGGAGATCGGCAGGCAGGGTGATGGTCAGGCGCTGGCAATCCTCGCTGCCCGGAAGTTCGCCGTAGCGGGTGCCGAGCACGTCATCCAGGAAGGGCACCGGCGCCTGCGGGCACGCCGGAGACAGGGATGTCGCCTCGAGCGTCTCGGCCCAGTCGGGTGCCGGCGCGGGCGGCTGAAAGCGTTCCGCGGTGGCGTAGGGAATGCCGGCGGCACGCACGACGGCGCCGTCGCGCCATCCGGTGATCGGGCCACACGGCGGATCGAAGGAAAGGTTCACGTTCATTCCGGTCTAGCTGTTCTTCAGGAGGGCAACGTCGGAGACAAGATCAATGTGCTCCAGCATCGCCGCCGCGGCGGCCGCCGAGTCCCGGGACCTGATCGCGTCGGCGATCTTGCGGTGGGAGGCGAGCGACTGCTCCGGCCGGCCGGGCTGTGCGAGCGATTCGAGGCGCGTTTCCAGGACCATGCCGGCAATGAAGGTCATGAGCTGGGCGAGGACCGCCGAGTGGGCCGCGGCGGTGACGGCCTGGTGGAACAGCTCGTCGCCGCGTGCGCCGCGGTCTCCCGAGGCGACCTCTAACGCCATGGCTTCGAGGGCGTGATCGATCGCGTCCATGTCCTGCTCCGTGCGGCGGGCCGCGGCGAGTTCGGCCAGCTTGACCTCCAGCGTGCTCCGCGCCTCAACGATCTCGGGCAGACGGCTCCGGTGTTCGCGGAGGCCTTTGATCACGGAGGGAACGTTCGGCCGGTAGACCAGCACCGCTCCTGTGCCGTGCTGGACGTCGATCACGCCAAGCACCTCGAGGGCCACCAGGGCCTGCGCCAGGGTGGCACGGGAAACCCCCAACCGCTCGGCAAGTTCCCGCTCGGCCGGCAACGTGTCCCCGGGGCCCAGCTCGGCGGACTCGATGAAGTCCATGATCTGCTCCACCAGCTGCTCGTAAAGCCGGGGCCGCGAAACGCGGGAAATCTGATGCGTTGCCGCCTGCTTTGCCATGCGCGTCCTTCCAGCCTGTCCTGACCCCTAAGACTACCGGAGAACTATTGACAAAGACACCTAGTGTCTAGGAGGCTAGGCCACTAAGCCAGTCACGAACCACTTCGATCCGGAGGAACAACGATGTCCGCTCCCGTCCTGTCCATCATCATCCTGGCGGTGATGTTCCTTCTGGCCACGGTGCTGCCGCTCAACATGGGTGCCTTGGCCTTCGTCGGCGCCTTCCTGCTGGGCTCCGTGGTGCTGGGGATGTCCACCAACGAGATCCTGGCCAACTTCCCCGGCGGCCTGTTCCTGACCATCGTCGGGGTTACCTACCTGTTCGCCATCGCGCAAAACAACGGCACCATCGACCTGCTGGTCCGGGGCGCCGTTCGGCTGGTCGGCAGCAAGGTTGCCCTGATCCCGTGGGTCATGTTCGCCATCACCGCGGTGATTACCGCCGTCGGCGCCCTCTCCCCGGCCGCCGTGGCCATCATCGCGCCGATCGCCCTCAGCTTCGCCGCCAAACACAAAATCAATCCGCTCATGATGGGCATGATGGTGATCCACGGCGCGCAGGCCGGCGGCTTCTCCCCCATCGCCGTTTATGGCGTCACCGTCAACAGCATCATTGCCAGGACGGAGCTGGACGCCAACCCGATGGCGATCTTCCTGGCGAGTTTCCTCTTCAACCTGGCCATCGCGCTGGTGCTGTTTGTCGTCCTCGGCGGCGGCAAACTGCTGTCCACCCCGGGCGGGCGGATGGTGGAACAGGCCGCAGAAAAGCGCTTGTCCGTCAGCGTGGGTGCGCGCGCGGCCGGCGTCACGCTGCAGGGGTCCGGATCCGACATCTCCGCCGCCGGCGTCTCGGCCAAGGGCACCTCAGGCTCTGGCACATCCTCGGCTGCCGGTCCCGCCCCGGCCGGCGCACCTCCGGCCGGCGGCGCCCGTGCATCCATGCCCCAGCTCATCACCATCCTTGGCCTGATCGCCCTGGCCGTCATCTCGCTCGGATTCAAGGTGGACGTCGGCTTTGTTTCAATCACCATCGCGATCGTCCTCGCCCTCGTGTCTCCCGCCGCGCAGAAGGGTGCCGTCAACAAGATCAGCTGGTCCACGGTCCTGCTCATCTGCGGCATGCTCACGTTCGTGGGCGTCCTCGAAGAAGCCGGCACCATCGCATTCGTGTCCGGCGGAGTGGCGGATCTCGGCATGCCCCTGCTCGCCGCGCTGCTGATCTGCTACATCGGTGCAATCGTCTCGGCCTTCGCCTCCTCCACTGCCATCCTCGCGGCCCTCATTCCACTGGCGGTGCCGTTCCTGGCCACCGGCGAGGTCGGCGCCGTAGGCGTGATCGCCGCCCTGGCCGTGGCCTCCACGATCGTGGATGTGTCCCCGTTCTCCACCAACGGCGCCCTGGTCCTGGCCAACGCGCCCGAGGACGTGGACAAGGACAGGTTCTACAAGCAGATCCTGGCCTACAGCGGCATCGTCGTCGCCGTCGGACCGGCCGTCGCCTGGCTGGTCATGGTAGTCCCGGGCTGGATGTGACCGCTGGATGCAGCCGACAAATCAACCAACCGCGCACGCCCACCGCGCGCCCGCCACGCCGACCAAAGAAGGAACACGTCCATGAGCACCGAACCCATGCCCGACGCCGAAGGCCCCCTCACCGGCTATCTCGTAGTGGACCTGAGCCGCGCGCTCGCCGGCCCGCATGCCGGGATGATGCTGGCTGACCTCGGCGCGCGGGTGATCAAGGTGGAGAACCCCGGTACCGGCGACGACACCCGCGGCTGGGGGCCGCCGTTCGTGGGCCCCGAGGATGATCCGCAGGCCACGTATTTCCTCTCCTGCAACCGCAACAAGGAATCCATTGCCCTGGACTTGAAGAGCGACGACGGGCGGGCAGTGCTGCGTGAGCTGCTGGAACGCGCCGACGTGGTCATCGAGAACTTCCGTCCCGGCGTCCTGGACCGGCTCGGATTCTCCGCCGCGCAGATGCACGCCCTGAATCCGGCGCTGGTGGTCCTCTCCATCACAGGATTCGGGCACGACGGGCCCGAATCCCAGCGCAGCGGCTACGACCAGATCCTCCAGGGCGAGGCCGGGCTGATGTCCCTGACCGGATCCGGGCCGGACGATCCGCAGCGGGTCGGGGTTCCCATCGCCGACCTCCTCTCCGGCATGTACGGGGCGTTCGGCACCCTCGCGGCGCTGCTCCAGCGTGAGCGGACCGGCCAGGGCCAGATCGTCCGCACCTCATTGCTCGCGGCCCTGATCGGGGTCCATGCCTTCCAGGGCACCCGGGCCACGGTTGCGGGCGAAGTGCCGAAGGCGCAGGGCAACCAGCACCCGTCCATTGCCCCCTACGGACTGTTCCACTGCCGGCAGGGCAGGGTGCAGATCAGCGTGGGAAGCGAAAAGCTCTGGAAAACGTTCGCCTCGACGTTCGGGATCGACGCCGCGCGGCCGGAGTTCGCCACCAATGCGGACCGCGTGCGCAACCGCGAGAAAGTCATCGAAGAAGTGGAGCGGGTGTTCTCCGATTTCGAGGCCGAGCCGCTGCTCACCAAACTCAACGACGCCGGCATCCCGGCCGGCAAGGTCAGAACCCTGGACGAAGTCTACGAATGGGAACAGGTCCACTCGCAGGGTCTGGTGGTCGACGTCGAGCACAAAATCCTCGGCACCGTGAGCCTGCCCGGCCCGCCGCTGCGGTTCTTCAGCGCCGCCGGCACCACCGAAACCACGTTGACGTCCCACACCGCGCCGCCGCTGCTGGACCAAGACGGGGAGCAGATCCGGCGGTGGCTGGGGCTGACACCCGGCACCCCAGCGGGCGCGGCCACAGTCACCGGCCAGGAAGGCCCCCGGGCATGCTGACCCGGCAGAAGGTCCGGCACCTGGACGCCACCGAACTCATCACCGCGGTCCTCGATCCCGGGTCCTACCGCAGCTGGGACGCGCCCGTGCTGGACCCCGATCCCGGCCCCGAGTACCGGCAGGAACTGGCCGCCGCCCGGGCCAGGACCGGCGTGGACGAATCCGTCCTTACCGGCGAAGGCCTGATCCGCGGCCGCCGGGTGGCCGTGATCGTCAGCGAGTTCCGGTTCCTCGCCGGCTCCATCGGCCAGGCCGCCGCGGAACGGATCGTCACCGCCGTCGAACGGGCCACCCGCGAGGACCTGCCCCTCCTGGCCGGTCCGGCGTCGGGCGGGACCCGCATGCAGGAAGGGACCGTCGCGTTCCTCTCCATGGTCAAGATCAGCGCCGCCGTCCGCACCCACCGCAAGGCCGGGCTGCCCTATCTGGTCTACCTGCGTCATCCCACTACGGGAGGCGTCATGGCCTCATGGGGGTCCCTCGGCCATATCACCGCCGCCGAGCCCGGCGCCCTGCTCGGCTTCCTCGGACCCCGGGTTTACGAGGCCCTCCACGCCACCCCATTCCCGGAGAACGTCCAGACGGCGGAGAACCTTTTCGACAAGGGGCTGATTGATGCGGTGGTCCCGCCCTGGCAGCTGTCTGACGTCGTCGACCGCGCCTTGGGCATCCTGGTCACCGGCCCCCGCCCGCCGGTCGCCGCGCCCGCAACACTGTCCGTGAAGCCGTCCGGCGCCGGCGCCTGGGAGTCGATCGGTATTTCCCGCGACCCCCGCCGGCCGGATGTCCGGCAGCTGCTGGCGCACGGGGCCCGGGACGTGCTTCCGCTCTACGGCACCGGCCAGGGCGAAAAGGACCCCGGCCTCCAGCTGGCCCTGGCCCGTTTCGGCCGGGAATCCTGCGTCGTGATCGGCCACATCCGGCCCCGGGCCACGCGGCCGACAGGCATGGGACAGACGGCATTGGGACAGACGGCGATGGGGCCGGCGTCCCTCCGGGAGGCCCGGCGCGGCATGCGCCTAGCCGAGGAGCTCGGGCTGCCGCTGGTCACCGTCATCGACACCGCCGGCGCCGCCCTGTCCCAGGAAGCCGAGGAAGGCGGCCTGGCCGGCGAGATCGCCCGCTCTCTGCACGACCTCATTGGGATTAACGCACCCACGGTGTCCGTGCTGCTCGGGCAGGGGGCCGGCGGCGGGGCACTGGCCCTCCTGCCCGCGGACCGCACCATCGCCGCGCAGCACGCGTGGCTGTCGCCGTTGCCGCCGGAAGGCGCGAGCGCGATCGTCCATCGGAGCACCGGCTTCGCCGCGGCCATGTCCGAGGCCCAGGGCGTCAACGTCTCGTCGCTGCACGCCAACGGACTCGTGGAACACATCGTGGACGAACGCCCCAACGCCGCCGACGAGGCCCTGGCCTTCTGCAGTCGCCTCGGCCGCGCCATTGAATACGAACTCGCCGCGCTCTCCAAGGCAGGAGTCGACGAACTGCTCCCCCGGCGCCTGGCGAAGTACCGCAACCTGGGCAGCGTCCTTGCGCCGGCCGAGGGACGCCGCCCGGCGGGGTCACCGCTAGATGAGGCTCAAAGCAGGCTCGAGAACTCCGCGTGGCTGAGCGGGGCGTAGCGTCCATAGGCGGCGATCACCGCGGCCTCGACCGCATCGACGTCCAGGCCCGGCACCAGGTCATCGGCCGCGCCCGCCGTCGCGGGGTCCCATTCGAGGCCGAGGGCGGCGTAGCTGGCCTCCAGGACCGCGCGGATCGGGGCGGGGTCCGCCACCACGATCACGGAGCTGAAGAGCCAGCCGCCGGCGACCACCCGCTGGGCGGTGCCGACCAGCTTGATCCGGTGTTCGGGGACCTCCGGGTCGCTGCCGTGCACGCTGAACTCCCCGGGGCAGTACTCCCCCGGGATCTCACCGACGCCGGCATCCACCCCGGCGTCGCGCAGTGCCCCGGCGAGCAGTTCGCCGAAACGCGAAAACCTCCCCTTGGCCCCGGCAATCGCGTCCGCATCGGGTTCCAGGTGGTCGATGACGAGGGTTCGCTCGTGGTACGCCGCCGCGCGGCCTCCGGCCTTGCGGACCAGCGGCTCGAAGCCCAGCTGCCGGCAGGCGTTGGCAGCGGCCTCGAAGCCTGGCAGGTGCGTGTCGCGCTGGCCGAAGGCGACCGTGGGAACCGGCCGGTACAGCCGCAAGGTGGGACCCAGCGAGCCGGTTTTGACCTTCTGGAGGAGCCCAAGGGCGAAGTCGAGGTCGGCCGCGGCGCCAAGTGATTCCTGCTGCCGCACCACCGTCAGTGTCCGGGACCCCGCTGGCGCCTGCGGCATGTTGTTATGCTCCCTTATGGTCATTCTGCAATTCCTCGTCGTAGCCGCCGCATTCGCCATCATCGACGCCATCTGGCTCAAGACGATGAACCCGTTCTACCGCCGCCAGATCGGTGACCTGATGGCCGACAAGCCCAATCTAGGTTACGCGGTGGTGTTCTACGTGATCTACATTGCCGGGATCGTGTTCTTTGCCCTGACGCCAGCGCTCGACGGCGGCAGCTGGCTCAGCGCTGTGGGCTACGGTGCCGCGCTGGGCGTGTTTGGCTACGCCACCTACGATCTGACAAATGCCGCCACGCTCAAGACGTGGCCGTGGCAGCTGATCGTCGTGGACATCCTTTGGGGTGCCGTGTTGACGGCGCTGGCCACGTTGGCCGGCTGGCTCGTCTTCCACTCGAACTAGGACCTGCGCAGCGTCAGGATCTGTTCCGCGCGTCCGAACGGGCCTGTGAGGTCATGCAGCACCGTGGAGGTGAGCCCGATCCCGTCCGTACCGAACGTGACTTCGTTGTCCAGCCCCAGCCACTCCCCCTCCGGCTGCCGGTACATGTGGATCTGCAGGTCCAGGTTGGGGAAGGCGTAGCTGCCCTTGCCCGGCGGGACCCGGGCGGCAATGCCGTTCGCCGTGTCCACGAGGCCGACCAGCCGGGCGAGGTCGCCGCTGTCCGCCCGGCCTGTCAGCGGGTAGTCGGTGCGGAGCCAGACGGTTCCCGAGCCCGCCCGGTGGCCCTCGGCGATCCGCATGTGCAGTGAGGCGATGTAGCCGCCGGGCCAGACGTCCGCGGCGTCGTACGGCTCGCAGTCCTCCGGCGCCGGAATCCTGGGATCCTCGAAGGCCGCGATGGCGGAGGTGTCAGAGGTGATCATCCGCCAGGCCGTGGCGCGAATGGCCGTGCGCCCGCCGGAAACGAGCTCGGCCTGCACCAGTTCGATGGTCCGTCCCGGGCGCAGGGTGGAGGTCACGATCTCGAACTCACCGCCGGGGATCAGCCCGAGGATTTCGTAGCTGAGCCGCGCCATGCGCATGTCTTCGCGGGGCTCATGCCGGGCCAGGGCGTCGGCCATGATGCCGGACGCGGGGGCCATGTGCTGCTCGTGTTCGTTCCAGGCGCCTTGGGCGTGGATGGTGGAGCGGAACCGCCCGTCCCCCAGGACCTCGTAGTAGAAATCGCCCTCGGCAAGTTCCGGTAGTGCAGCAGTCAACGTCTGCCCTTTCGCATGGCTGGTGATTCCAGAACACACTATCCTGCTGCGCTTTCAGTGTTCCCGGCCGCTGTGTTTCCGGCTCCGATCCGGAGCGGACCCCGGACGCGCGTTGCGCTTGTTCCCAACTGATCCGCTCGGACTGGGTAGACTCGGGTGAGGTTTTAACGACTATTCACCGAAGAGGTGCTCCCCCTGCTTAGAGTCATCAGCTACAACCTCCGCAAGCACGCGGCCAGCGGCGAGCTGGTCGATCTGGCACGTGATTTCGAGATTGATGCTTTGTGCCTCCAGGAGTGCGATACGGACGATCTGCCGGAGACCATCGGGGATCTGCACCTGGCCGATTCCACCAAGGGCAACCGGCTGGGCCTGGCGATCTATTACCGCATGAGCCGTTTCACGGCCTACGAGACCAAGACCTTCGCCCTTAAGAAGTCCATGCACGACCGTGTCCTCTCCCCCGCGCACGAGCGGCTCATCGGTACGCGTGTGACCGACAACGAGACCGACCACGAACTCGTCATCGCGTCCTTCCACGCGGCACCGCTGACGGCATCGAACTCACTGCGCCGGAACCAGATCCATGCCGCCCACGCCGAGCTGCTCAGCATGGGCGGTGGGCTGATGTCCCTGATGGTGGGCGACTTCAACTATCCGTTCTTCACCAAGTCCCTGACAGCGCAGATGAAGGACGCCGGCTACGACCTCACGATGAGTGACCGACGGACCTACACCCGGTACAAGGTCTTCAAGGGCCATTTCGATTTTGCCACTTCCCAGGGGCTGGAGATCGAAAGCGTGGAAACCCTGGCCCGAGGCGCGTCGGACCACCTTCCCATCCTGATCACGGCCGAATACGGCCAGGAGGCGCCCCCCAACGGTTCAGGACCCGCGGAGCCTTAGCGGCCGGTCCTGCCGGATCGGTGCTGACCGCCGGCGCTGCCGCTAGGAGCGGTGACGCGCGCTAGGACCCGGCGTTAAATACGTCTCCGCCGAAACTGTCCAGTCCCGGCGCCCCGGCGTACCCGAGGCGCGGGAGCGAGAAGGCGTCTTCGATGCTGGCCAGGAGGCTGAAGTGGTTGTAGGGCCGGTCCGACGTCGTGCCGCCCTTGGTGAGCGGCGAGAGGACCAGCGCGCCAATCCTGCCGCCGGCCGTCCCTCCGGGCAGCAGCCCGGAGGGCCCAACGGTCTTGCCCTCGGACTCGTCGAAGGTGATCACCAGCATCCCGTCCTGCCGGAAGGCCGGGGAATCCAGGATGGCCGGGACCTGCTGGCTCAGCCAAGTGTCGGCGGCGGCCATTCCGCCTGGGCTGCCGTCGACGCAGGGGTTGTCGTGGCCGTCATTGCAAAGATTGGGCGAAATGTAGGACAGGTTCGGGGTGGTGGCTACGGACTGGAGGTCGCCGCGGAGTTCGCTGAAGTCCACCACGTTGCTCTGGCAGTCCGGTGACGAGGTGATGGCCTGGAAATACACGAACGGGTTGTGCCGCGTTGCGTACTGGTCACCCACCTTGGCGCCCTGGCTGGTGTCCTGCCCGCCGAGTTCGGGATGACGGCACGGCGTGCCCATGTCTTCCATGTAACCCTTCCAGGTCTTGCCTGCGCCACTGAGCTGCCCGGCGACCGTGGGGACCGAGGCCGGATAGACGCAGCCGGCGCCCTCCGCCAGGCCGAGCGCACCCGTCCCCGTCAGCTCAAACGCGGCGTAGGTGGGGCAGTCCTCCCTCGTCATGGCATTGGACGGCTGGCCGGAGATCTGGGCCAGGTAGTTCGGGTTCGAATTGTGGGCGATCCCGTAGTACTTGGAAAGCAGGACGCCCTGGCTGCGGAGCGTCTGCGACAGGTAGGGGGCCTCCGAGCCTGCGCCCCACACCTTGTTGTAGCCCTTGTTCTCGAGATTGATGACGAACACGTGCCCGGGCTTCGACGCCGCCCCCGCGGTGGCGGTGCCCCCGGCAGTGGGACCCGGGCTGGCGCCCGGCGGCCCCGGCTCGCACGCCGCTGCCGACGCCACCAGGACTGCTGCAACAAGCAGCCGCGCGGCGATTCGTCGATGATTTTTCGTGGCAGTCCGGCTCATGGATTCCGGCTTTCTGATAGACCTGTCAGCGTGGATTTGGCGGCTTCAGTGTCTGCACTCTTTCACACCGCGGTCAAGAAAACCCGCGAGGACCCTGCACAGTTGCTGGGAATGAGTTCAGTAGTGAATGCTGTGGTGGTAGTTTGCACTCATGGGCGCACCATCGGATTCCATTCCGCTCCTGGACCTGAGTACCGCCAGGGGGCGCGACGGCACGTTTGACCCGGCGTTTATTGATGCACTGCGCGACGCCACGCACCGGGTGGGCTTCTTCCAGCTGACCGGTTACGGGGCCTCGGCCGCCGAGGTGGATGACCTCTTCGACGTCACGCGGCGCTTCTTCGAGCTTCCGCTTGCATCACGGCTGGAACTGGACAACCGGCTCTCGCCCCATTTCCGCGGTTACACGCGGCTGGGCCACGAAATCACCCAGGGGCGGCCGGATGCGCGGGAGCAGCTGGATTTTGGACCGGAGCGCCCCGCCGTGGAGGACTACCCGCCGGATCAGCCGTACTGGCTGGTCCAAGGGCCGAACCTGCTGCCGGACCGGGCGCTGCCCGAGCTGCGCACCGTGTGCATGGCCTGGGCGGAACGGATGTCCGGCGTCGGGGCCGAATTGCTCAGCGCCATCGCCGTGTCGCTGGAACTGCCCGAAGGATACTTCGATGAACCCTTCCGGGACTCACCGGCCTGGATGGCCAAGTTGGTCCACTACGTCGGCGGCGTCGTCGCTGATGCCGGTCCGCAGGGTGTCGGCGCGCACGCGGACTACGGCTTTGTCACCTTGTTGCTCCAGGACCAGGTCGGCGGCCTGCAGGTACTCCCGCCGGGCACGGACAGCTGGATTCCGGTCGAACCCATTCAGGGGGCTCTGGTCATCAACCTGGGCGAAATGCTCGAAGTCGCGACCCAGGGTTACCTGGCCGCCACCATCCACCGCGTCGAGGCGCCCCCGGCCGGCGTCGACCGCTACACGGTCCCCTTCTTCTTCTCGCCCCGGCTCGATGCCGTCATTGAGCCAGTGCCCCTGCCGCCCGCACTCGCGGCCCGGTCCCGGGGGGTCACCGATGATCCGGACAATCCGATGCTCGCGTCCTACGGCGCAAACGTGCTCAAAGGCTGGCTGCGGGCCCACCCCGAGGTCGCCCGGATTCATCACCCGGAACTGGTCCGGAGCGCCGGGCAGACCTGAACGGCAGCAGTTCACCGGCCAACGTGCCGGGAATGACGGGCCGCCGGGGCGGCCCGGCGGCGTCCCGACTCAGGCCTGTCGCTGTTTCACGGCGCCGGCCAGCGAGGCCAGGCCCTTTTCGAAGTCGGCGCCGACCATTTTGTCCATGTTCATGAACAGGGCGAACACTTTGCCGATGCCCTTGTTCTCCCCGGTCATCGTCCAGGTGACCTGAGTGCCGTCACCGGAGGGCGTGAACGTGAAGGAGGTGGGGTTGACCGCTTTGAAGGGCTTGGTGAATTCCAGACGGATCTTGATGTCGCGCGGCTCGGCCGTGTCCACGATTTCCATGGTGCCGGAGCCGGCCTTCCGGTTTCCGCTCCAGGTGTACTTGGCACCGACGCCGGATTCGCTCCCGGAGTAGCTCCGTTCCATGGCCGGATCAACGGCCTCCCAAGGGGACCATTTGGTCCATTCGTGGAAGCTGTTGACCAGCGGAAAGATCTCCTGCGCCGGGGCTGGAATGACTGCGCTGCGGGTAACTTCATAAGTAGACATGCGGCAATCCTAGGCGGTGACCGGCCCAACCGGGCGCGTGCCCTGCGGGTTCACCCCTTCTCAGCGGCTGCCTCCGTCAGATCGACCACCGGCGAGGCCGCGTTCTTCTTGACGGACTCGACCCCGCCCATGGCACTGGCCTTGGTCTTGTAGCTCTCCGAGGAGGCGATCACCTCGCCGTTGGAGGCCTTAAGCCGGAACCGGAATCCGCCGGACTTGTCTTTGTAGACCTCATACTTGCCAGCCATGCTGCATCCCTGATTTCTCCGTTGTTGTGGCCGGCCGGGGAGCCGGCACGGATCAGATTAGCCCCGCCGCAACCGGCTGACCAGAGTCCTTCGGTTGCCCGGCCCGACCAGGCTCAGGACAGGCCGGTCAGCCCTGCAGCGGGATGACGTCAATTCCCCCGTGCTGATCGGCAACGACCAGAACCCGGGGCGCCGCCACACCCTCCAGTGCGGCCGCCAACCGCTTCTCCTGGGCCCCGGCATCGCCCGCGACGTCCCCACCGGCGACGTCCCCACCGGCAACGCCAGCAGCGCCGGCACCGCCGTCGGCCCGTTTCCACACCGTGACGCCGGCCCCGGTGACCTCGCCGATGACGCGCCGCAGCGGTGCGGGGTCGGATCCCGCCACGAGGAACACGTGGCCGATGGTTCGCGGACGGACCGGACCGGCCGCGGCGAGCACGGCGCGGTCCTGCCGCCACACGGCAAAGTGGTACCCGAACACGAGTCCCGTGGCGACCAGGAGCCCCAGGGGTGCGCGGATCCGGTCCACGAGGCTTCCCCCGCTGACCTCGCCCAGGACGAACTCGAAGATCCGGAACCCGATCACCAGCAGCGTGACCACCGCCACCACGGCGCTCAGGCCGAACACGGCCACCAGGTAGATCCGGCGCGCGTTCAGGCCGGCGCCGGTCGCCGCCGCCTGCTCCACGCGCCGCCACGCAAGCCACCAGACCGGCCCGCCAACCAGGAGCGAGCTGATTCCCGCAAGCAGCAGCGTCCGCGCCCCGGAGCCGGCCAGCGGCGTCGCCGTCATGGCCAGGACCGAGTTGACGATCACGCCTATCCCGGACGCTGCCGCGACCAGGGCGACGCCGGAGGTTACCAGCCTGCCGCCCTGAAGCGTGGCCTCTGAGCGCCCGCGCGCGATGTTGCGGTGGTAGACCCAGACGAGGCAGCCGATGGCGGCCGCAGACACAGCCGGCGCGAGGGGCTCCAGCAGGAGCTCCTGCGGTTCGGAACGGTCAAACAGCAGGCGAAGGACCACGAAGAGCGCCACCCCGGCTCCGCCCAAGGTCAGAACGCCGGCGCCAAGCACCCCGACCGTGATGAGCGCGACGTCGGCCAGCCCGGTCCGCAGCCTCCGGCCGCCGTCGTGATTCCAATGCCACCACCAGATAATGGTTCCGCCGACGGCCCAGACCAGGGATTGCAGCGCCGACACCCACCACGGTTTGCCCACCGACACCTCCGTCGCGGCTCCCCGCAGGGCGGCATCCAGCAAGGTGGATAAGGCTGCGACGGCGCCGCCCACGCCCAGCACGAGCCCCAGCACCGAGCCGAGCACCGTAGGGACACCGGAGAGGACTGTCGGATTCTTCCGGGGGTCACGCCACATCCACCGGTGCCAGGCCCAGACCGCAGCCCACACCAGACCGGTGGCCAGGGACAGCCGCCACTGAAGGCCCTGCCCGCCGATCAGCGAGGACAGAGTGTTCAGCACGTTGGTGGCCGCGATGAGCAGGGCGAGCAGGTAGGCGCCTGCCAGATAGAGACCCCAGCCGATGGCGGACCGCTCCTCCGGGTCCTCGAGCCGCCGCCAAACCGCCCACCACAAGAGGGCCGCGAGCGGCCCGCCAATCAGGGCGAACGCCAGCGAGCGCGCGAGCCCGGCGACGTCGTCCGGGGCCAGCTCTGTCCCCGCCACCAGCAGGCGGCCCAGCAGTCCGCTGAGCCCGACGGCGGTGGTCACTACCAGTGCGAACAGCAACGCGTAGGTGATGAGCCGGCGCACTGTCCCTTGGGCGCTCATTGCTTCGCCTCGCCGGTGCACACTGCCAGGGGCCAGGGCACGGTGTCGATCAGCCAGCCGTTGCCCGCCCGAACGAGGTCGAACGCGTCCTCCACCTGGTATTCGGCGCTGCCGAAGGGACCGCCCGGCTCGGACGCGGTGATGAGCACCCTCACGTCCGCGGATTCCGGCCGCTCGGTGGTGGACACCAGCGTGACTCGCAGGTTCCGGGCCGAGGGGCGTGACCCGGTTATGCACTTGCTCCGGGCGGCCGGCGTCAGGTAGGCGGAGGCGGCCGCCTCATCCCCGGCAATGACGGCGGCGGCGTAGCGCTGTGCGACGCCGGCGGGCGTTGACTCGGCCAGGGGCGCGGGCTCCCCGCGGGTGAAGACCACTGCCAGCGCGATGATGACGATCACCGCGATCGCGGCCATGATGGCCAGCAGGGTCCAGTCAGCCCTGGTGCGGCGCGGCTCCCCCGCCTCCCCCGGCTTTTCCGGGCCGGGATCCTCCGGGCGGGGATCCTCCGGGCCGGGCTCCTCCGGGCGGGGTTCCTCCGGCAGTCCTTCAGGCGGCGGCCTCATGGCGCAAGTATGGACGCCGTCCAGCGCACGGTCACGATGTCTTTCGTCCCCTTTCCGCGGCGTCCGCGTCGACGCAGCCAAAGCCAGCCACTACGCTCGGAAAATGGGAATCATGCGCAAAGCCCTCGCCGCTGCTGTTGTGCTGATGGCCGGCCTTCTCGGCGGAGCCCCGGCCGCGCTCGCCACGACGCCGACCGCCGTCGTCATTGAAGACCGCGCCGGGGTGTTGGACCAGCGGACGCTGTTGCCGGCGGTTCAGGCCACCGACTTTTATGAGCCCACCAAAGTTGCGGTCTACACCTATAACGGCACTGCCGCCGACAATCTGAACGAAGAAGTCCTGCGGTTCGCCCGCACCGAACATCCCGAATGGATCAGTGCCGACGGGCAGAAGTGGGCAGACGGACTGTTCATCTTCGCCCTGGATCCGGTGGGCCGGCATGTGGGGACGTACATGGGTGAGGACCGGAAGGTCTCGCCCGAACAGCGCGAGGACATCCAGAACGCCGCCAAAGAGCTGCTTCGCGATGCGCAGTGGACCGAGGGCACCATTGCCGGGATCCGCCGCGGCGCCGAACTCATCAATCAGCCGTGGTACCGTTCCACAGCATTCCTCGTCACAGCCTGGGCGGCGGTGGCCGCCGCGGTCTGCGGAGCCGCGGCCTGGCTGATCGTGCGGTGGCGGACCCGGGTGTCCAGCCGGAAGGAACTGGCCCGGGGCGACGCCAGCTACGCCAATGTCAGCATGGACCTGCAGGTGACCGAGCTCAACGCCAGCACCATTCCCGAGTCCTCCCGGTACGGGAGCACGGTGCTGGAAAAGCACCGCACGTTCCTGAACCGCTACGGTACGGCCACCGAACTTTCCACCCAGGTACACGCCCTCAGCAGCAGGGACCTGAGCCGCCGGCCCAACCTCAAACTGGTCCGGAGTTACGCCGACGCCGCGGCCGAACTCGACGCCCTGGACGACGTGATCGCCGATACCAATGCCCTGCTCAACCGGGGCTCGTCCTGGCCTGCCGCCTGGGACCGCCAGCTCGCGCCGTTCCGCAACGATCTGGACGGCGTGGAAGACCTGCTCAGCCAGCGCCGGGCCGAGGGAACCTCAGGGACGGCGCTGGCACTGCTGTCCTTCCGCGATGAAAGCCGGCGCGACATGGAGCGCTGGTCGACGGAACTGGCGGACGGCTCCATCACACCGGAATCGGCGCTGGACAGGTTGCGTGACGCCCGGACCCACCTCTCGGAGCTGTTGAAAAATCACGCCGACACCCTGATCCAGGCCTTTGCCCGCAATGAGAAGGAAGCCGGGCTCATGCGCGAGGAAATGGACAGCGCGCAGGCGGGAACGAAGGCAAAATACGGCCGCACGTACGAGCCAAGCATCCTCGGAACGGTGTACCCGTCCTACTACTTCTTCTCGGTCCCGAGCTTCAACACCGGCTTCAGCAGCGGCGTCAGCAGCGTCAGCAACGCGCGCGGCGGCGGCGCCACCACCGGGTACGGGTCCAGCGGCGGAAGCTTTTCCGGGTCCGGGAGTTCGTCGAGTTTCTAGGGCGCGTCTACGGACTTAGGGCCCGCCCGCGGCCTTTTCGACGGCGAAATCCCCGCCGGGAAACATGATCGTTTCGTGGCCGTCGTCGAACCGGACCAGGTACGGCGGCGCACCGTCAGCACCCTTCACTTCAAGGATCAGACCGTGCCGGTCCGTGGACTCGACCGTCGTCCCCCGGATGATGATGCGGTCCCCTGCGGTTGCCTTCATGGCGGTCACCTGTATCCCTATTGACGCCTGTGTGCCCGAAGATCATTATGGCTCTTATCGGCTGGGGGGCGCTATGGCCTGAGGTTGAGGAGCCGCGCCGTGAATGGTAAATGTGCAGTTGGCCAAGCAGGAAAAGCAGTCAGCACCCTTTTCCCGGTGATCGGTTTCGCGGCAGGACCGCGCCACGACCCGCCCCCTCCCTCCGCCCACCCCGACGGCCCGGGACACCGGCGACGCCGACGCGGACGTAATCCCGCCAGCCCGTGCACCACGGTGGAGCCAGCGGGGTACCGGCCATGATGAATGCAATCGTGCGCTGGACGCTGCAGTTCCGGCTCTTGGTCCTGGCCGCCGCGGCAGGAATCCTGGCCCTCGGGCTCACCAATCTGCCGGGCATGTCCGTGGACGCCTTTCCGGAATTCGCCCCGCCGCAGGTAGAGATCCAGACTGAAGCCCTGGGACTCTCGGCCGCCGAGGTTGAGCAACTCGTCACCTCGCCCATGGAGGCCGACCTGCTGAACGGGGTGGCCTGGGTTGAAGCCATCCGGTCCAAATCCGTGCCCGGCCTTTCGTCGATCCAGATGGTTTTCAAGCCGGGGACCGACATTTTGCGGGCACGCCAGCTCGTCTCGGAACGGCTGACCCAGGCGCGTGCACTGCCGAATGTTTCGGCGGCTCCAGTGCTCATGCAGCCGCTGTCCTCGACCAGCCGGGTCATGATGGTCCGGCTAACGTCCAAAAACATGTCCGCCATCGACATGTCCGTCCTGGCCCGCTGGACCATGAAGCCCGGACTCCTTGCCGTTCCCGGCGTCGCGAACGTGGCGATCTGGGGCCAGCGCGACCAGCAGCTTCAAGTCCTGGTGGACCCGGCACAGCTCGAAGCCAAGGGCGTCACGCTGGACGAAATCATCAAGACGACCGGCAACTCCGTCTGGGTTTCGCCACTTAGCTACCTGGAAGCATCCACACCGGGCACCGGCGGTTTCTTCGAGACGGGCCACCAGCGGATCGGCGTCCAGCATGTCCTGCCTATCACCACGCCGGAAGACCTGGGCCAGGTTCCTGTCCAAGGTCCGGCCGGCAATCTCCTGCTCAAAGACGTGGCAACGGTGGCAACCGACCACCAGCCTCTGATCGGCGACGCCCTGCTCAGCAATGAAGCCGAGTTGCTGCTGGTCATCGAAAAGTTCCCGGAGACCAACACGATGGACGTGACTCGGGGCGTTGACGAGGTCCTCCGGGAGCTCCAGCCCGGCTTGCCCGGAGTCGTGATCGATACCAGCGTCTACCGACAGGCCTCCTTTATCGACGAAGAGGTCGGGACGCTCGGCGTCGCTGCGCTGATCGCGCTGCTGCTGATCGTTGCCCTGTTTGGCGCTTTCTTCCGTTCCTGGCGTACGGCCCTGATCACCCTGATCACGATTCCCGTCTCGCTGACCGCGGCAGCGCTGGTGCTCGATCTGCGTGGCACCGGGATGAACACCATGGTCCTGGCCGGCATGGTGCTTGCCCTGGCCGTCATCGTAGGCGACGTCGCGGAAGACCTGAACGGCATCGCGCGGGCACGCAGCGCCGCGGCCAGGTCCGGCCACGAAACTGCCGACGGCGGGACGGAGGCCGGCCAGGACCTGTCACAGGACCAGCGCCGACGCGACTCCGTGATCCCGGGCGCCCTGCGGGCAGCCCGCACGCCAATGCTCTACTCGCTGCTGATTATGGCGCTGGCCGTCATGCCCGCGCTCTTTATTTCCGGTGAGAACGGCGCCCTGTTCGGACCCCTGGTCCAGAGCTATCTGCTGGCCCTGGTTGTCTCGATGATCGTGGCGCTCACGGTCACGGCGGCACTGGCGTTCGTCCTTCCGGTCGGTTCCAAGGCGCCGGAACGGCGTTCCCTGGCGCGGCTGCAAGGCGCCTACGGCCGGACCGTGACGCGGCTGACGCAAAAGACGCGGTGGGTATTCGCAGCCGCGGCGGTGCTGGCGGTGGCCGGACTGGCGCTCGCACCCCAGCTGGCCGGGACCCGTCCTGTGGTGCCGGTGCTGGCGGACAAGACGCTGGTGGTGCACTGGAGCGCGATAGCAGGCACCTCGGACCAGGAAATGAGCCGGATCACCGAGGCTGCTGCCGTAGAACTGCGCACCGTCCCGGGCGTGGCCAATGTCGGAGGACACGTCGGGCGCGCGATCACTTCGGATCAGGTCGGTGACGTCAGCTCCGGCGAGCTGTGGGTGACCGTGGCCCCGGACGCGTCCTACCCGGACACGGCCGCCGCCGTCGACCGCGTGATCGCAGGCTACGCGGGCCTGACCAGCAAAATTTCCACCTACCCGCAACAACGCATCGACCGGATCCGCGAAGAAGCCGATAGCGGCTTTGCCGTCCGGGTCTTTGGCCTGGACCCGACAGTCCTGCGGCAGAAGGCGGCGGAGGTCCAAACAATCCTGGAGCACACAGCCGGCGTCGTTAATCCCCACGTCGACCTGCCCCCCGAACAGCCGATCGCCGAGGTCAGAGTGGACCTCGCCGCGGCCCAAAAAGCCGGCGTCGTCCCCGGTGATGTACGGCGCGCGGCTGCCGCCCTGCTGCAAGGCATCGAAGTCGGCAACCTGTACGAACAGCAGAAGGTCTTCTCTGTCATCGTGAAGGGGAATGCGGCCACCCGCAGCAGCCTGGACAGCGTCCGCAACCTGATCATTGACACCCCCAACGGCGGGCACGCCCGCCTCGGCGACGTCGCGCAGGTGACCATGGTCGGGAACGAGTCCGTGATCCTGCACGACGACACCTCGCGGCGCATCGATGTGAAGGCCGACATCCAGGGCCGTCCGCTGGGCGACATCGAAGGAGACATCAACACGGCCCTGCAGCAGATGCAGTTCCCGATTTCCTATCACGCCGAGATCCTCACCCAATACGCCCAGCAGCAGAACAATTACCAGTGGCTCTGGCTGCTCGCGGCGGTTGCCGCGGCCGGCATCCTGGTGCTGCTGCAGACGGCGACGGGGAGCTGGCGGCTCGCCGGCCCGCTCTTCCTGGGCCTGATCCTGGCACTGTCCGGCGGTGTGCTGGCCGCCCAGGCCACGGGCGGGGTCAACTCGCTGGTGGCCCTGGTCGCCTTCGCCGCTGTGCTGGGGATCGCCGTGCGCGGCACACTCCTGCTGACGGGCCAGGTCCGGGATTTACGGGCAACAGATGCTTCGGCGCCCTGGCCTGCGCTGGTGGTCCGCGGAACCAAGGAGAGACTGGGACCCATCCTGATGTCCACCGTGATCACGGCCCTGGCGCTTTTGCCCCTGGTCCTTCTGGGCGGCGTCGTCGGAACGGAAATTATCCTGCCGCTAGCCGTGATCGTCTGGGGCGGCCTGCTGACAACAACTTTCTTCACCCTGTTTGTTGTGCCCGCTGTGCTGCTTCGGTTCGAGCCGAAGCAAGCACCCAGCGCGCGGACCGGTCAGGGCACCGCAGCACCAACTGAAAGCCAGGATGCGTCGTGAACTCCACACTTTCGCCGCGGGGCCACAAGGTCGCGGTTTTCATCCTTGCGCTGTTCGTGACGGCGTTCACCGCTCTCTCCGCCACAGGTTGCGCCCAGGCGCCGGAGGCCGCACCGTCCGAAGGCGAACCGGCGGCTATCGCTGAAGTCCCCGGCACGGACCTTCACCGGCTCACCCTCACCGAGCACGCCATTGAACGGGTCGGGATCGCGACAGCTGTGATTGCCGTAGATCCCAAGACCGGGAAGCTCACCGTCCCCTACGGGGCCATACTCTACGACAGCTCGGGCAACGCATGGGTCTACACCAACCCCGAGCCCCAGGTCTACGTCCGCCAGTCCATCACCGTCCAGCGCATCAACGGCGACGTCGCCGTCCTGACGGACGGGCCGCCGGCAGGGACCGTGGTTGTCACGACAGGGGCCGAGGAACTTCTCGGCACCGAATTCGATACGGCCGAGTGACATGCGCTGGCTCATCGGGATCAGCCTCCGTTTCAAGACGGTTGTTGTCGCCCTCGCGTGTGCCGTGATGCTGCTCGGTTCCCTGCAGTTGGGTTCCGCGTCCGTGGACGTCTTCCCGGAGTTTGCCCCGCCACGCGTGGAAATCCAGACCGCGTGCCTCGGGTTGACCGCCCAGGAAGTCGAAGAACTCGTCAGCGTGCCGATCGAGGCCGCCGTGAGCGGCATGCCGGGCCTGGACGAGATTCGGTCCAAGTCCGTACCCCAGCTGTCCTCGATCGTGCTGCTCTTCCATCAGGGCACTGACCTGCTCAACGCCCGTCAGCTCGTCTCGGAACGGATGGCTTCGGTGACTGCGGCGCTGCCGACGTGGGCCGCCCCGCCGGTGATGCTGCAGCCGCTGTCCGCGACCAGCCGCGTGATGAAGATCGGGATGACGTCGTCGGAACATTCGCTCATCGAAATGTCCATGCTGTCCTACTGGACCATCCGGGCCCGGCTGCTGCGGGTCCCCGGGGTGGCCAACGTGGCCATCTGGGGCGAGCGGCTCCAGATGCTGCAGGTCCAGGTGGAACCTGACAAGCTCAAGGCCCAGAACGTCTCCCTCAACCAGGTCATGGAAGTCACCGCCGGCGCCCTCGACGCCGGGCTGCTGAAATACTCGCCCGGACGCTTCATCGGCACCGGCGGCTTCATTGACAGTCCCACCCAAAGGATGGGGGTCCGTCACGTCCAGCCGATCCAGACCCCCGCCGATCTGGCCCAGGTGACCATTCGGGAAAAGGACGGCGTGGCGCTGCACCTGGGCGACGTTGCCCAGGTTGTCGAGGACCATCAGCCGCTCATTGGTGACGCCGTGATCAACAACGGGCACGGGCTCATGCTGATCGTCGAGAAGCTGCCCTGGGGCAACACACTCGACGTGACCAAAGGCGTGGAGGAGGCCCTCCACGAGCTGCAGCCGGGCCTGAGCGGTATCAACTTCGACACCACGATCTTCCGCCCGGCCAGCTTCGTTGAGGAGGCGATCTCCAACCTCAGCATCGCGCTGCTGCTGGGCTGCCTGCTGGTGGTCATGATCCTCGTGGCGTTCCTCTTCCAGTGGCGCACGGCCCTGATCAGCATCGTCGCAATTCCGTTGTCCCTGCTCACCGCCGCACTGGTGCTCTATTTCACCTCCAGTGCGATCAACACGATGGTCCTCGCGGGGCTGGTCATAGCCGTGGGCGTCGTGGTCGATGATGCGATCATCGACGTCGAGAACATCATGCGCCGGCTTCGGCAGCGACGCGCCCAGGGCAGTGACGAATCTGCGGCATCGGTGGTTTTGAAAGCCTCCCTGGAGATGCGGAGCCCGATCGTCTACGCGACCCTGATCATTGTGGTCGCCGCCGTACCGATCTTTTTCCTGGACGGGCTGACCGGCGTCTTCTTCCGGCCGTTGGCCGTCTCCTACACCCTGGCTGTCCTGGCCTCCATGTTCGTGGCGCTGACAGTGACGCCGGCTCTTGCCCTGATTCTGCTGGGCAACGCCAAACTGAAAGAACGCGATGCGCCGCTGGTCCGTGTGCTCAAACGCGGCTACCACGCCGCCCTGTCCAAGGCCATGAACCGGCCCCGGTTCGGCTACGCAGGCTTTGGCGTGCTTGCCGTCGTGGGCTTGCTCCTCGCTCCCCTGATGGGCTCGTCCCTGTTCCCCACGTTCAAGGAACGGGACTTCCTGATGCACTGGATCTCGGAACCGGGAACCTCTGCCGCGGAAGAGTTCAGGATCTCCCAGCGCGGCTGTGAGGAATTCCTCAAGGTCCCCGGCGTCCTGAACTGCGGCACGCACATCGGGCAGGCATTCGCCGCGGACGAAATCGTCGGTGTCAATGCCGGCGAACACTGGATCAGCATCGACCGCCACGCCGACTACGACGAGACGGTGGCCGCCGTGGAGGAAGTGGTCAAGGGTTACCCGGGGCTGCACCGTGACGTCCAGACCTATCTGAAGGAGCGGATTGAAGAGGTCATCACCGGCGCCAGCGAACCCATCCTGGTCCGGGTCTACGGAGACGACCTCAACGTGCTCCGGGAACAGGCGCAACGGGTCAAGACCATCATGGACTCGATCGAGGGCACCGAGAACCCGCATGTTTCCCTCGAGGTGGAAGTCCCCCAGATCGCCGTGACGGTTGACCTGGCCGCGGCGCAGAAGTACGGCCTCAAACCGGGAGATGTCCGGCGTGCGGCCGCGACACTCGTGGCAGGCGAGGAGGTCGGCGACGTCTTCCGGGACGGCCGGGCCTACGACGTCCAGGTCTGGAGCACCCCGGCCACCCGCTCGTCCGTCACCGCCATCGAGGATCTGCCCATCGATACGCCCAGCGGAGCGCGGGTTCGCCTCGCCGACGTCGCGGACGTGAGCCTGCAGGCGACGCCGAACCAGATTGATCGCACCAACGGATCCCGCCGCGTCGAGGTGGGATCCTTCCTGGCCCAGGGAGCGGACTTGGGAACCGTAGCCGGCGAGCTGAAGTCGCGGCTGGAGAACCTGGATCTGCCAGCAGGATACAGCGTGCAGCTTCTCGGCGAATACACCGAGCGCGAGGCGGCAACGAACCGCCTGATGATCTACTCCGCGGCGGCCCTTGTCCTGATCCTCCTGCTGCTGCAGGCGTCCTTCCGCAGCTGGCGGCTGGCCATCCTGTCGCTGCTGACGCTGCCGGTAGCCCTGGTGGGCGGGGTCATAGCCGCCTACATGACCGGCGGCGTCCTGTCCCTCGGGTCCCTCGTTGGCTTCCTCACGGTGATGGGGATCGCCGCGCGCAACGGCATCCTGCTGATCAACCACTGCCAGCATCTGGAAACCTATGAAGGCCAAACCTTCGGCCGCGACCTGGTGATGCGCGGGGCGGCGGAGCGGCTCTCGCCCATCCTCATGACTACCCTGGCCACCGGGCTGGCCCTGGTACCCCTGGTTGTCATGGGCAACATCCCGGGCCATGAAATTGAACACCCCATGGCCGTGGTTATCCTGGGCGGCCTGGTCACCTCCACCTTGCTCAATCTGTTCATCGTGCCCTCGCTCTATCTCCGGTTCGCCAAGTCCAGGAAGACCAGAGAGAAGGAACGCGCTGCCGCCGGACCGGTGTCCGTCTAACAGCGGCCGGCGCCAGAACCCCAACCATCAGAACAGGGCGGCGGTCACGGTCCGGGTGAGCTGCTGAATGACCTGGGTGCGGGGGCCCATATCGGAGTAATTCCTGCCGCGGGTGTACACGACGAACACGAAGGCCCGGCCGTCCTTGTCCAGGACGGCCGCGTCATGCAGGTTTCCGAACAGCAGCCCGTACTTGTGGTGAACCCCTACCCCGGGCGGAACCGCCGGCGGGATCAGTGTCTCAAAGTTGGTGTTCTGCATATAGGACAGGAGCTGGGCGGTGTTGCGGGCATTGAGCAGCTGTCCCGTGTAGAGCAACTGGAGGGTCCTGGCCATTTCTGCGGGCGTCAGCAGGTTGACCGTGCGGTCGTAGGTGATCCCGATCGAGGCGGCGTAATCCGTGATGCCCCTCTGGCCGACCGCCCGCAGGATCAGCGCCCACGAATCGTTGTTGCTCTGCTGGACCATCCGGCGGATCTGGGTGCCGGCAGTCGAGTTGCCCATGGGGGCGGTCAGCGAGGCGCGGCCGGTCTCAACGAGGTGGTAATACGCCGACGCGGCCAGAATCTTTGCCGTGCTGGCGGCCACAAACTTGTCCTGGATCCCGTAGCCGTGGACCACGCCGTCGGAGACATCGATCAAGGACACCCCCAGGGCATAGGCACTGTTGGCCGCGATGATCCCGTTGATCTGGCTGTCCAGTTCCGGGTCAATGGCCGGGACCGCGACGGCAGGCACGGCGGGGATCTCAGCGGGCTTCCCGGCGGCCGCCGTGACGGCGCCGGCCGCGGGCGAAGCAGTTGCTGGCGAAGCAGTTGCGGGCAGGTCAGATGCCGGCGGAACGGTCCGGCCGGCATCCGTGACCGGCGCCGTCGGCGTCGCTGCGGCGGCCGGCGGGTCAACGGGTAGCGCCGCCTGGACGCCTGCATAGACGCCGGCAGCCACAAGGGCCAGTGCGACGGCGGCCGCCGTCAGATACTGTCGCCGGGTCCTCCCCTCACGCCGGGCGCGGGACCGCAGACCGGGCCGGGAACCGTCGTTGGCCCGGTGCCCGCCGGAGCGGTAGTGCCGCGGCGCCGGCTCAGGCTTCCGGACCGGCCCCGTGCTGTCGTTCGAATCGTTCGCAGGCATCATTCTTCCCCGAAGGTGACTGACCGCGGTGGGGCCATGGACCAGCATTCTTCCCGCTGGCGGCTTCCCGCGCAAGGGCACGGCTCCGGGAAAAAGTGGGTCTGCCATCCGAAGCAGCGGCGTACGCTGGTGAAAACGTAAGGAGCGGCGATGCGCAAAATCATCCTGGCCATGCAGGTGTCCCTCGACGGATTCTTCGAGGGCCCGGACCGCGACATCAGCTGGCACATGGTCGACGACGAGCTGCACCGCCACTTCAACCAACAGCTCAGCACCATGGGCGCCTTCCTTGACGGCCGCGTCACATACGAGCTGATGGAAGGGTTCTGGCCCACCGCGGACCAGGACCCGGCCGCCGGCGCGGTGATGGCCGAGTTCGCCCGGATCTGGCGTGACATGCCCAAGATCGTGTATTCCCGGACGCTGACATCCGCCGCCTGGAACACCACCGTGGTCCGGGATGTGCTGCCGGAAGAAATACTGGCCCTGAAAGAGCAGCCGGGCGGGGACCTGGCCCTGGGCGGGGCAGAACTGGCCGACACGTTCCGACGGCTCGGGCTGATCGACGAATACTGGCTGTACGTCCATCCGGTCCTGATCGGACGGGGCCGGCCCCTGTTCAAGGCCGCGGACAGCAAAGCCCAGCTCCGGCTGCTGGAGACGCGCGCCTTCGGCAACGGGGTGGCGCTGTTGCGCTACGCCGCGTAGCCGGCACGGAGCAGCCGGGCCTGCGGCACCCCGCTGCGGCCGGCGCTGCGTCACTTTCTTAAGCGTTTCTTAACGGGCTGGCGGAAGAGTGGGAGTCGTCGCCTGTCCGGGCGCCCTTGTCCCGAGCCGGAGGATCCCATGACTGGACCTGCCCCTGTTAAGAGCGATGCGCCGCTGGGCGGTGCTGGAGCACTCAGCCGAAGTGGAGCACCAAGCCGTCCCGACGCCGTGCGCCCCGCCGCGGGTCCCCGGCTGTGGGCCCTCCCCCAGGTCCGCCACTGGTTAGTGCTGGGCGTCCTGCTGTCCGCCGCCGTCGTGGCATTGGGCCTGGCGGCACAGCTGACACCCGGCTTCAGTGCCGCCGAGCTCGGGGTCGATCAGGACCTGAGCCAGCACCACGCCGCCGCCCTCACCGCCGTCGCGATGGCGCTGAATGTTGTGTTTGGCCCAGTGGCGGGCCTCGCGCTGATCGGCGCCGCGGCGCTGTACATCTGGCTGTTTCGCGGCGGCCTGGCCAAGGCGATTGCCTTCGGCCTCGTGGCATCATCCGGCTGGGTGGCAAGTGAATTCTTCAAGCTCCTCGTGGCCCGCCAGCGGCCCAGCCCTGCCCTGCTGTTCGATCCCCTGGCTCCGGAAACGGGTTCCAACAGCTTCCCGAGCGGCCACGTGTCCTTTGCGGTGGCACTGGGATTCGCAGTGTACTTCCTGGCCCGTGGAACCCGCTGGGCCAAGGTCACGGCCCTCGCGGCGGCCGTGATGGCCCTCGTCGTAGCCTGGTCACGGCTGTACATCGGCGTTCACTACCCCACTGATGTCGCGGCGTCGTTCCTGGCCTCGAGCGCGGCCGTGGTCCTGCTCGCGGGACTGTGGAACCTTCTCGCGCCGCGGATAGCGGAGCGGATTCGGGCCCGTTCGGGCAGCCGGCCGCTGGGCAGTGAGGAGAAATGAGAATGCCCGCCATGGACGTTTTTGCCGCCCTTCCGGCCGTCCACGCCGCCGGAACACTGTCCCTGCTGGACCCCGCAAGCCTGCTCGCCGGGTTGGGCCCGGCCGCCCTGGGTGTGATCGCGGTGATGGTCTTCATCGAATCGGGCGTGCTCTTTCCCTTCCTGCCCGGCGACTCCCTGTTGTTCACAGCAGGACTTCTGCACCAGCAGCTGCAACTGACGTTGCCCGTGCTGATCGGCGTCGTCACCGCGGCCGCGGTCGCCGGGGACCAGGTCGGTTACATGCTCGGACGGAAATTTGGCCGGCGATGGTTCAAGGACGACGCCCGGATCCTGAAGACAGCGCACCTGACCACCACGGAGGACTTCTTCCGCCGCCACGGCGGGGCCGCCGTCGTGCTGGCCCGCTTCGTCCCCATGGTCCGGACATTTGCTCCGCTGACCGCCGGGACCGCGCGCTATGACTACAAATCCTTCACCCTGTGGAATATCACCGGCGCCGTCGCGTGGGCAGCCTCCGTGACGATGCTTGGCACCTGGCTGGGGCACTTTGACATCATCGCCAGGAACATCGACGCCATCGTCGTGGCCATGGTGCTCGTCTCCGTCGTGCCGGGGGTGGTGCAGCTCCTCAAACGCCGCCGGAACTCCCGCGGCGCAGCCGCAGCCGCAGACAAAGCCGCCGGCGACACGGCAGAAGAACCCGGGGCCGGACTGCGGACTGAGGAAATGGCCGCGGAAGAATAGCTGACATGACCTCCGCTGACCTTCCGTCCCTGCTGCTCGTCGAGGACGACGCCGTCCTGGGACCGCTCATCGCCGAGCTCCTGGACCCGGACTACCGGGTCCAGTTGGTCACCAACGGCCGCGACGGCCTCCACCAGGGGCTGACCGGGAGCTGGGACATCATGGTGGTGGACCGCGGGCTGCCCGGCATGGACGGCATCGCCCTCATTGCGGCTTTGCGCTCGAAAGGCATTGCCACGCCCATCCTGATCCTGACCGCGCTGGGCGATGCCGACGAAAAAGTCAGGGGTCTGGACGCCGGAGCCAACGATTACGTGACCAAGCCGTTCGACGCCGGCGAACTGGCAGCACGCCTGCGCGCACTGACGCGGACTTTCACTCCCCCGGCCCCGGCACCGGTGGCGATCGGGGACTGGGAACTGGATCCAACGCAGCGCTCCGTCCGTTCCGTCTACGGGCAAACGGTGTCACTGACCGCAAAGGAAGGCCAGCTGCTGGCTGCCCTGGCCGCGGAACCGGACCGCGTCTTCACCCGGGATGAGCTCCTCGCGGCGTGCTTCCACGCCTCGGAGCAGCCCGGCATGATCGATACCTATGTTCATCACCTGCGCCGGAAGATCTCCAAAGCAGTGATCCGCACGGTGCACGGCCTCGGATACCAGATCGGCGAAGCCCATGAGTGACGGCCGGCCGGCCGGCGGAAATCCGGACCACTCCATCCTGCGCAAGGCTTCCCTCAAGGTCGCGGTGCGGATCAGTGCTGCGTGCGCGGTCATGGTTCTCGGGCTGCTCGCCGCCACGGCGCTGTACCTCACGAACCAACTGGCCCATCCGGAAGTGCCGGGCTCGGCGGCGGCCGGGACGGCCTACACCTACCTGGATTCCAAAGACGTCCTCGAAGCCATGATCATCGCCGGGGTGGCGGGAATCCTGCTGGCCGGAATCGTCGGGTGGCTCAGTGCGCGCAGCGCGATTCGTCCCCTCAGTGATGCCCTGGCAAGGGAGCGGCGTTTTATCCAGGATGCCAGCCACGAATTGCGCACGCCATTGACCATCCTGGACACCAGGATCCAGCTGGCCCAGCGCAACACTGTGCCCGGCTCCAGGCAAAGCCACGACCTGGCCCGGATCCGGGAGGACGCCGCGACGCTGACAGGGATTGTCAACGAACTGCTCCTCGCGGCAACCGCGGAGGCCCCGGACCGTTCCTCGCCCCCTGCCGACCTCGCCGACGCTGCCGCCAGCGTCGCCGGCAGCCTCCAGCAGGTGGCAGAGCAGCGCCAGGTGCGTCTGGAATTCTCTGCCGATGCCCGGCCGCTGGCCCGGATCGAGAAGAATGCGCTGCGGCGTGCCGTGCTGGCCCTAGCGGACAACGCGCTGGCCCACACGCCTCCGGGCGGCCGCGTGTCCATCACGACCTCAATCGAGCAGAAGCGCGCCGTGATCACGGTGGCGGACTCCGGGACCGGAATCACCGGCGTCGATCAGGCCCGGATCTTTGACCGGTTCGTGCGGACGGCCGGCACCGGCACCTCACAGGGACAGCGGAGCTTTGGCATCGGCCTGGCCCTGGTCCGGGAGATTGCCGTCGCGGCCGGGGGCACCGTCGAGGTGGCCGCGACGGGCGACGAGGGAACCGTCATGAAGTTGATGCTTCCGCTCATGGGCAGCGGGAATCCCTGAGGTCCATCCGCCGGGGAAAGATATGCCATCGGGATCCCGGACTCCCGAATGCGAAGACAGGAAAGACCGGCGGTCGAGTTGCCCCCAAGGGAACTCGAGCGCCGGTCTTTCCGGACTGTCTGGCCCCGGGTCGGGGCCGTGCGGCTTAGGCGCGGACGAACGTCACGCCGCCGGTCGCGGTGAGCCAGGACAGCGGGTGGACCATGGTCTGGTTCTTGCCGTTCATGCCGCCACTGACCACCTGGCCGTTGCCGGCGTAGATGCCGACGTGGCCGGACTGGACCACCATGTCACCGGGCTGCGGCGTCGCCACAACGGTTCCAAGGCCAAGGAACGCGCGGGGACCGATGTCGCCAACGGGCTTACCCGCGGCGCCAAGGGCCTTTTCCACCATGGCGGTGCAGTCCTGGGTGATGCCCACCTGGCTGTAGGCGGCCGAGAGCATGATGGCGTTGCGTCCGCCCGCGGCCGGCGCTGCAGCCGGCGCTGCAGCCGGAGCTGCTGCCGGAGCGGCCTGCACCTGGATGACCGGCTTGGCCGGAGCCTTGGGCGCTGCCGCCGGGGCTGCAGCGGGAGCCGGAGCCGGTGCGACGGGCTGTTCGATGACCGGCGCGGCAACAGAATCCACTGCGGGGCGCTCGAAGCTGATCTTGACGCTTGAATCGGCGCTGACGGGGGCACTGACCTGTCCGGTGACGTCGACGGTCGACGCCGGAGCAGAGTCACGCTGCACGGGGGCGGTGGCGGCGTTGGCGGCCATTCCGCTGGTCAGGACCAGGCCGGATGCGGCGGCGAGGACGGCGGCATGGCGCGCAAAAGTATTGACTGAAGTCATGAAAAATGTAGCCTCTCCCAATGCCTGCGAGGTGAGCTGTCGGATTCGGATGGGAGGCACCCGGCCGCACTCCCGGGCCCGTCGTTGCGGGCACTGTGCGGCTTCACCCCAAGACCTGCATATCAGCAGATCAAAAGTGGTTTCCCCGTCTCTGCCGGACGTTGATGCGAGTTACCCCCGGGCCGCGGCAGAGTTAGGCAATCGGCTGGGGAGCGCCCGTATCGGAGACAACAGGCACTCATCAACCGTAGCGCGAACCGCACCCGAAAGTCACATTCAGGTAACGGAGCCGTGATGCCGGGCCGCAATTTGCCCATAGGGCGGCGCCGTTTCCGAACATAGGATGATGCCATCAGCACCACCGGAAGCGGAGGCCCGAAAATGAACAGCCATTGTGTCGCCATCTGCCAGTTGAGCACTCAGCCCCAAGAGGATTTCGACGTCAACACCGAGCTGCTGATCCTCGACGGCGGGGACGTCCACGTGAGCACATGGGACGCGGAACCGCGCGACGGGGGTTTCGACGAGCACATCCTCAATGACCGGGTGGACGCGCTCGGGTACATGGTTGTCAACGACTGGGCTTTCCTGGACGGCAAGGCCTATGCGGTGGTGGAACGGCGGTCAGGCCCGACGCCGGCCGGCCGCCGCGAACCGTGACCTTCCTGTCGCTGGCGCTGATCGCCGTCATCGCCTTGGCTGGACCCCTGCTGGCCCTGCCGGCGCGCTGGCACTTGCCTGTCATGCTGGGTGAGCTGCTGGCCGGCATCGCGATCGGGCGCTCAGGCCTGGCCCTGGTGGACCCCGCGGACCCGACGTTCACCCTGCTGGCCAATATCGGGTTTGCGCTGATGATGTTCGTGGCAGGCACCCACGTTCCCGTGCGGGATCCGCACATCCGTGGCGCCCTCGGCAAAGGCTCCCGCCGGGCGATGGTGGCCGCAGCGGCAGCGGTGGTGATCGGAACCGGCATCGGACTGCTGTTCGGGACTGGACATGCTCCCCTCTACGTCGTGCTGCTGGCCTCCTCGTCGGCCGCCCTGGTGCTTCCAATCGTCGATTCCCTGCGCCTCGGCGGGCCAGATGTCGTCGCTATGACAGCGCAGGTGGCAATAGCCGACACAGCCTGCATTGTGGCGTTGCCGCTCCTGGTGGATCCGCCCCACGCAGTCCAGGCGGCGCTGGGTGTCCTCGCGGTGACCGGGTGCGCGGTAGTGCTCTTTGTCGGCTTGCGCTGGCTGGAGCGCCAGGGAATCCGTCGGCGCGTGCACCGGCTCTCGGAAAGCCGCAAGTTTGCCCTGGAGCTACGGATCCAGCTGGCCGTGCTCTTCACCCTGGCCGGTGTCGCGACGTGGAGCAATGTGTCTGTGATGATGGCAGGCTTTTCTTTCGGCCTGGTGATGGCTGCGGTCGGCGAACCGCGGCGGCTGGCCCGGCAACTGTTCGCGCTCAGCGACGGCTTCCTGGGTCCGCTCTTCTTCGTGTGGCTGGGTGCATCGCTGACTCTAAGGGACCTGGCCGGGCACCCGGACATGATGGCCCTCGGCCTGTTGCTGGGGGCCGGGGCCCTGCTGGCCCACGCCGACCTGGCTTTCCTGGGACTCCCGCTGTCGCTCGGGGTGTTGTCGGCGGCCCAGCTTGGCGTACCGGTGGCTGCGGCGAGCATCGGCACGCAGCTTCAGGTCCTGCTCCCGGGCGAGGCCGCGGCCCTGCTGGTGGGAGCGCTGGTCACCATAGCCGCGGGCGCCGTCGCCGGGTCACGGGCGGCGAGGACTTTCGCGGTCCCGGCAAATGCCGGCGGCAAGTCCGGAAATTCCGGCAGCGCCGTTGGGCAGGGCGATCCGGGGGGTCCGAAGGCCTGACAGTCCGAATGTCTAAATGCCTGGGCCAAAGCCGAGCCGGCGGCGAAATTTCGGAGGGTCATTCTCCAATTGACGTGAATTGCAGCTCCGGCCTCCACTTTGCCATCTCTGCCTGGACCCGGGAGACGGCATCCCGGACTGCTGTGCCGTCGGCGTCGAACGTCCCGCCCGGCTCGCCGAGCACCTCGTTGGCGTGCCGGAGGAACCTGTCCCAGTCCCCCGCGCCCGCGCGCAGCGCCAGCAACGGCGAGAGAAGCGCGGCCCGGCGCAGCCAGGCATCGGGCTCGCGCACCCACCGGTCCAGCACGCTGTCGGCCCGCACCCTGGCCAGAACATCGAGTCCGTCCACCAGGGGCCCGACGACGTCGACGGCGAGCGGATCCACAAGGTCCCGCACCCGCGCCTGCCGGATGAAGCCCTCCAGCCGGGTGAGGTCCGAGTTGGTCAGCAGCTTCACGTTGGCCTGCAGCAGGACCACGGCGGCCAGCCGGCGCTCGAAAACCGGCGCGGCCCCCGGGCCGGAGCCTCCGAGCGCGGAGCCCCACAGTTCGGAACTCAGCGCAGTGACCTCATCGCGGGACAGCCCGGGATAGCGGCGGCCGGCATCCCGGACCGTGCCGCGCACGGCCCCCACGGACGTGCCGTAGAACCGGAGGCCGCTGCCCGCCGGCTCCGTTTCCAGCCGCGCCTGAAGCTGCTCAGCTCGGCGCCAGGAAGCTTCGCGCTGCAACGAGAGGTCGATGAATTCGCCGGCATCACTCACCTGTCCATTCTTTCCCCTCGCGGCTCGCGGCGGAAACGCGGTGCCAAGCCGTCCTGGGCGGTGGGCCCGGACCATCTGCCTAGACTGAACTGGCAAGCCTCCGATCGAAAGCGGTTTACGCAACCATGCACACCAAGCTGACACTCGCCATCGCACTTTCCGCCATGACGCTGGGGGTGGCAGGGTGCGCTGCCCCTGCGCCATCTACCGCACCGTCGCCTGAGTCACCTGCGGCATCCGCGGCGCCGGCCCCTGATTTCGCATTAGACATCACGGGGGCGCCCGGCCGGATCGCCCAGGCCGGCCTCACGGTGCTGACGGCGGAGGGCAACGTGGACCACTATCACGCACATCTGGACGTGCTGAAGGACGGCAAGCCCATCGCGGTGCCGGCCAATATCGGCATCACCACCGGAGCTGACCACAGGGCCAACGGCATCTCAGCACTGCACACCCACGACACCACGGGCGTGGTCCACATCGAGTCCCCCACCGCCGGCCAGGTCTTCACACTCGGGCAGCTCCTGACGGAGTGGGGCGTCCTCGGTGGCAACGGCGCCCCCGGCACCGGCGGGGGTTCGCTGGATGGCTGGACCGTTTACGTGAACGGCCGGAAGTTCGACGCCGGGATCCGGGACCTACCGTTCAAGGCGCACGACGAGATCGTCCTGTCCTACGGCACCGCGCCGGCGACGATCCAGGCCTCCTACGATTTTCCGCCCGGAGAGTGAGTTGACCGGAGAGTGAGGTGACCGGGGGCGACGGCGGGCGGCATGCCCCTACCTGCACAACTGTGCAGCAGTCTCCCCACGCAACCCCAACTGGCACCAGCGCCGTCGAAAAATGCATGCACAAACGTGCATGTTGGAGCGATCCGCGGAGCACCTTCCCTAGCGTGAATTGAGAGACGTGAGTCGGATCACAGCGGGGCTGATCCCCTACCTCACTTCCATTTCCACAGACCGTCAAAGATGACGTGTCCAACCGAAGAGGTAATCCGTGCCATACCCGAAAACGCCCGCAGCACTCGCAGCGCTGGCAGCTGCGACCTCGGCGCTGCTCGGCGCATCCCTGATGGGTGTGCCGGCGGCCCAGGCCGACACCGTTGACGTTTCGCCGCCCGGCGCGAATGACTGGTCCTGCAAGCCCTCGGCAGCCCACCCCTACCCGGTGGTCCTGGTGCCGGGAACCTTCGAAAACATGGCGAAGAACTGGGCGACGATGTCGCCGGCGCTAAAAAGCCAGGGCTACTGCGTTTTCGCGCTGAACTACGGTGCGACCAACGGCGTCGACGCCACGGGCCCGGTGGCAGACTCAGCCCGTCAGCTCGCCCCGTTTGTCGACAACGTACTGGCCTCAACGGGTGCCAGGAAAGTTGATCTCGTGGGCCACAGCCAGGGCGGCATGATGCCGCGCTACTACCTCGGTTTCCTTGGAGGCGCGGACAAGGTGAACCACCTGGTGGGCATCGCCCCGTCCAACCACGGAACCCGCGGGCTCATCACGCCGACACCGGACGCCGTTCCGCCGGCCACCTCAGTGGGAGGGTCGAATTGCCAGGCCTGCGCCGACCAGCAGGCAGGTTCACCATTCCTCACCGAGCTCAACTCCATTGGCGACACGGTTCCTGGTCCGGCCTACACGGTGATCTCCACGACGCGCGACGAGGTGGTGACGCCCTACCCCAGCCAGTTCCTCGCCGGCCCGGCCCAGCAGGTCACCAATATCACCATCCAGGACAAGTGCCCGGCAGACGTGATTGACCATGACCAGGCGCCCAACGACCCCGTCACCCAGCGTCTCGTGTCCGACGCTCTTGGTCAGCCGGCCGGCCGCCCGGGCAACCCGGCGTATCAGCCCAGCTGCGTGTAGCGCGGCACCCCGGGCGGAGGCGGCATGCGGAACGTCCCGGATCCGGGAGGTTTGCGGGCTGAGGTAACGGTCCGGTAACGTTGGCGGCTGGCCGTGAGGCCCGGCCCGAATGCAGGGCCCCGGACCGCCCCTTTGCAGGGCCCCGTTGCGCCGTTCGGCGTCTGCTCGCCCATGCCTTGCGGCAGGGGCCGGATGAAACTTCCCGCATTATCCGCCGCCCAGGCAGCGTCGGTTGTGCGTGCCAGCCACGAAAGCCCGGAGGGGTCCGTTGTTCAAGAAAACACCGCTGTTCAATAAATCAACGTTCAAAGATGCACGGCCGAAGGCACGCTCCACGGCACCACAGCTCAACAAAGTAGCGATTGCGCTGAGCCTGGGCGCACTGTCCCTGACCGGCTGCAGCGCCGGTCCCACGACGGGCGCCGCAGCCGTTACACCGGCCACCGGGGCCGCGCATTCTGCTGCGGGCTCCACGTCCCCGGCGGCAACCCAGGCCGCGCATCCTGCCGCGAAGGCCCCAGCCTCGGTGGCCGCAGCACCGAAGCCGGCGGCCCCCAAGCCTGCCACCAGCACCACCGGTGCACCTGCGGCTCCCGGAACCGATGCGGCACCTGCACGGGCCGCCGCGCCGGTCGCGCCTGCGGCTGGCGCCCAAGCGGCAGCCGCTCCGGCGCCGACGGCGGTAACGGCGCCCGTCGCTGCCCAGGCTGCCGTCGCCGCGACCGGCGACGGTTCCCAGGCCGCCACGGCACGGGGCTGGGGTTCGGTTGTCGCGGGTGACGAGTTCTCCAAGGCCGGCGCCCCCGACTCCACCAAGTGGAGCGTCTTCAAGGGATCCGGACATGCCGGCAAGGGTGTCAGGAGCCCGCAGGCCTGGTCGGTTGCCAATGGCGTGGCCACAGTCAGCGGCGACTCGGCCGGCACCACGGGCGGCATGTCGGCTAAATTTGCCCAGCAGAAATACGGCAAGTGGGAGACGCGCATGCGGACCAGCGCCCGGGACCCGGAGTACCACCCCGTGCTGATCCTGTGGCCCAACAACAACACCTCCCCCAACTGCGCCGAGATCGACTACGCCGAGGGCAGCACCAACACCGCACAGATCAAGTTCTTCCTGCACTATGCCTGCGGCGGCTCGAACTTCCAGACCACGGCGGCCAAGACGATCGACACCACCCAGTGGCACAACTACGCAGTGGAGTGGACCCCGGCCGGCATCACCGGTTACATCGACGGCGTCAAGACCTTCTCCGACACGAACCCCGCGCACCTGCCCTCCGTGGGCATGCACCAGACACTGCAGCTGGACTGGTTCCCCGACGGGTCGGCCACCAAGCCTTCACAGATGCAGGTCGACTGGGTCCGCGTCTACAAGTAGGACCGGCAAATCGCCAGGCAGCCCCGCGCCGTACTGCGGCGCGGGGCTGCCTTGGTGTTGGCCGAGGACGCGCCGCTACAGGCGGCAGGACTCAAACCCCTTGAAGTTCCCGGGCGGCTACCGCTGAGACCAGCATCGAACCGGCTGCCGTCACGGCGTCGACCACCGGAACCCCGAGCCGGCGGCGGAGCACGTCCGCCATGCCGATGCTGCTCAGGCCCGTGCTGGCCTGGACGATCATGTCGGCGCCGGCGTCAACCAGCATGTGGGCCGCGGCGAGGGCGTCGAAAATCCCGGCAGGCATGAGGAAGGCGTCGGGTGTTTCGATCCTTCCCTGCCCGTCAATGAACAGCATGCGTTCGCCCAGTGCATCCGAGATCGGGCCCGGTACGTGTGCGCCGAGACCCAAAACTCCAATCCGGCCGCCGAAGGTCAGAGCCGCGGCCGCGGCTGCGGAGCCCGCTCCGATGACCGGGATATCCACGGCTGCCCGGGTGGCGGCCAGCCCGGGGTCGGAGGCGCAGCTGATAATCAGGGCGTCAGCGTCCCCCGCCATGTCCCTCGCCAGGCGGACGACCTTGGGGGCCGCAGATTCGAGCGACGCCTGGTCGTAGACGCCGGACGGCTGGTCCGGAATACAGCGGGATGTGACGGTAAATCCGAATGCTTCCTGGAGGAGTTTCCCGTGGGCGTGGAGCAGGCGTCGGTCCGACGTCGTCATCACCCGGATCAGTCCAACACGCATGGCGTACTACCTTTCGAACGGGTTCGTTGGTGCGAGGCTACCCGGCGAGTATTTCCGCGTCTTTTCGGGCAGATGACCAACACAAGCGCTGCAGCGGATACGCCCCGTGGCGCCGGCGGCCGTTAGCATTCCGCGGGCAGCGTCACCGTTCCTTGTGCATGAAACTTGGCGAAAACTTCGCTCCCGTGTGGGGTTGGCGGCCCGGCGTCGTTGTAGGTTTGTCACGGTGGCCCGTCTTAGGACCCGGGTACAGTACCCGGGATTGGGGGAAGGCGGCAGGCCGGTTCCGGACTCAGCCGGAACGATGACCAAAGGAACAGCCATGTCGGTGGAGCCGTCGTCCACTCCAGGACGCCTCGAAGAACAGGATCCCGAGAACTTGGTATCCGGTGCGGAACATGCCGCATCTGCCGCCGGAATCCGACATCAGGCCGCCAGAATCATTGACGCCGTCCTCGACGACAGTGCCCCGGAACAAGCCCGCGCACGTGAGCTGCTGCGCCAGCAGCTGGCTGCGCATCCCGGACATCCGGAACGGGCCCTGCTGGAGCACCTTGCGGCGTTGAAGGCTTTGGACGGGCACCGCGAAATGACGTCGGAGGCTGCCGGCCCGTTCCGGCCGGAATTTGCCTCGGGCGAGTAAGCGCAACGCTTACTTGTAAACGCGGATCCAGTCGACCTGCATCTGGCTGGGTTTGGTGGGCGTCCCGTTGGGAAACCAGTCCAGTTGCACCGTCTGGTGCATGCCTACCGTGGGCTGATGCGCCGGGTTCGTGTCCACAAACCACAATGACCCGTCGACGTATCCCTCGATCCCGGCGGGGGTCCACTCGAGCGCATAGTTGTGCCACTGTGTGGTGTCGATCGTCTTGGCCGCGGTGGTCTGGAAGTTCGGGCCACCGCAGACGTAGTGCAGGAAGAACTTGATCTGTGCGGTGTTGGTGCTGCCCTCGGCGTAGTCAATCTCGGCGCACGTGGACGAGATGTTGTTGTTCGGCCACAGGATCAGGACGGGGTGATATTGCAGATCCCGCTGGCCAATTTTCATCCTGGCCTCCCAGCGGCCGTACCGCTGTTGGGCAAACCTGGCGGACATGCCGCCGGTGGTGCCCGCGGCGTCGCCGCTGACAGTCAAGACTCCGCCGCCTACAACCAGCGCATCCGGACGCCGGATCCCCTTGCCCGCGTGCCCCGGCCCCTTGAAGACCTTCCATTTCGCGGGGTCAGGCGGCCCGGCGTAACTGAATTCGTCCCCCGCCACCACTGGGCCCCAGCCGCGGACGACGGCGGCCTGCGTCCCGTCGGAGACGGCGGCTTGCGTCCCATCGGAGACGGCGGCTTGCGTCCCGGCCGTCACGGCGGCCGCACGGTCTATCGCCGGCGCCCGTTCCCTGGACACTGGTGCGGCACCACACCCGGCAAGGGCCAAGGCGCCTGCAGCGCTCAACGCCGCGGTCCTGCGGTTTGCGAACATCGCGTCTCCATCCGGTCGGGACATGTCCGGGCCATGCTTCAGGCAAACTTGCCTTCACACATACTTGCCAAACCAGGCGAGCGTGTCGTTCCATGCGGCCGTGGCCTGCTCCTGGTTGTAGCGCGGCCCGGTGTCATTGTGGAAGGCGTGGTCCACGCCGGGATAGATCTTGAGCTCGTTCCGGACACCGGTTTTGGCCAGGGCATCCCGGAGCGCCGGCATGGCGCCGGTGATCCGCTGGTCCAGTTCGGCGTAGACGCCGAAGACGGCCGCCTTGATGGCCGGGACCTTGTCCAGGTCAGGCGCGGGTCCGTAGAACGCCGAGGTCGCCAACAGGCCCGGGATCGCCGTCGCCGACTGCCACGTGATGCCGCCACCGAAGCAGAAGCCGTTCATGGCGATCCGCCCGTGATCAACGAAGTCCTGGGCGTTCAGGTAGTCAAAGCCGGCCGTGAAGTCGGAAACGTGACGCTGCGCCCCGGCCTGGGTCAGTGCTCCCGGGACAGCATCCGGGTCCATGCCCGCGGTACCGCCTTCCCTGCTCAGCAGGTCCAGGGCCAGAACCGCGTATCCGGCTTTGGCGAAGCGGCGCGCCACATCCTGGATATGCGGTGTCAGCCCGCGGTTCTCGTGGCAGACCAGCACGGCCGGTCCGGCGGCCCCGTGGTCGGGCCGTGCGAGATAGCCACTGATGTCGGTGCCGCCCGATGCGAATTGCACGGTCGCCGTCGTCAGCCCGGCCGCGCCCTCCGGGACCGACAACGGGCTTTTGGCCCCCGGCACCGCGCCCGCGGACACTGTGCCGGACCCCGGCGCGGACGACGTCGGCGTCGGCATGGGATCGGTACTGCGGGGAACCTCCTCGGGCGTGCAGCCCACCAGGAGCATCGCTGCCGAGGCCGCCGCCATGCTGCCGGTGATGAACGCCACCCGGCGCGTGAACGTGTGCTGGCTCATGACGCCGGAGCGGTAGTCGTCGAAGAATTCCTCAATCAGGTACTTCTCAAACTTGCCAAGCTGGGTCATGGCGGGCCTCCTCAGTGTGCCGATCATCCTCCTCCGAAGTCAGATGTCCGGCAAGGGTCCTGCACAGGCCGGCCCAACGGCGCCACTTCCCAACAACGACGACGCCTCGACGCAGCCCCGGCACCAGGCCACAACGGTCAAACGCGCGCGCAGCCTTCTCCCAGCCGCCTGAGGCCAGCCATTTCAGTCCTCGGGTTCCGAGGGCCGGGCAGGCCGGCGCCCCGACAGCGTCTGGACTGCCTCTGCGATGCCCTCATCCCCTCGTTCAATCTCTTGCATGTAGAGTCTTCCGCTCGTAATGAGGCCGTCCTCGATCTCGAAAATCGTCACCCCGCGCATGTCGAAGGGCCGCCCATCAGTCCGGGTGCCGGCCCAGGTCCATTCGCTCCACGTGGTATTACCGTCGTCCACGGAGCGGAGCACTTCTGCGTGAAAATCGGGAACGCCAGCGAACATCGCTGCCCAGTTCGCGTGCATCTGCGCCCGTCCCACAAATGCCCTGCCCGGGTGGACCGGCTGCACGCTTTTGTACGACTCATGGAACAACGCGGCCGCTGCCTCAAGGTCGTGGTCATTGAACGCAGCAAGCAGGCGCTGGATAAATTGGCTCATGTGATCACTCCTCGGTGTGGCGGAGCTCGTGCTCTGTTTCATGCACAGGCCCATTAACGGGCCCCCACTAGGGCCGGGATCCGGCCAGCCCGCATCGTCAATCTACGCCTCCGCCGTCGCCCGGTTCCAGACCGATTAGGTCTGGCCGCACAGGTCCGGACCGATCGGGCCCAGACCGGTGAGGTCCAGGCGCCAATCGGTCCGGGAATTCCTGAACTGACGCGGGCACGGCTATCCGGTGACCTTCCTGGCCGTCGCGTTCCACGTCAGCCGCCCGCGCTGGAAATCCGTTGCCCGGCCGACCGATACCGTATACGAGTCGCTCGTGGGATAACCCAACCGGCTAGTCTCCCAGCCGAGCGAGGCCCACCTATTCCGGATCGCACCTGTCACCGAGTACGCCCGGGTAGTCGGCGTCCAGAAGATCGATGCCCCACCCGAACCGGAGAAGTGGTTGTACCGGCCCACCTTGTCCGGTGTGCCCTTCTCGTCCGTTATGGGATACCGCAGTGGCCCGGTCTCCCAGCCAAGTGCCGCCCATTTCGATCGGATCGACCCAAGGACAAAGTGCGCCCCCGTCGCCGGCGACCAGAAGATCGAGTTTCCACCCGCACCTGAGAAGTGGTTGAACCGCCCTACCTTGTCCGCGGACGCCGTAGTGTCGGAGGTCGGATAGCCCAGGCCCGACTCCCAGCCCAGCGACGCCCACTTAGCACGGACCGGCCCTGTCACCGAGTGGGCCTTGGTTTTCGGTGTCCAGTAGATCGAGGCCCCACCCGCACCGGAGAAGTGGTTGTACCGTCCCACTCCGTCCGGGGCGTGCTTCTCGTCAGTGATCGGATAGCCCAACGGCCCTGTCTCCGCGCCCAGTGCCATCCATTTCGATCGGATCGACCCAAGGACAAAGTGCGCTCCGGTCGTCGGAGAAAAGTAGATCGAGGACCCGTCCGAACCGGAGAAGTGGCTGTACGCACCAACGCCGTCCGGCGAAGCTTGCCCGTCGGAAGTCGGGAAGCCCAGGATGCCGGCGGCACCGCCGGCTGCCTTGTAGCGGCGGCTGATCTCGCCGCGGACCGAATGCGCCCCGGTCTTGGGTGACCAACAGATCACCCCTCCGACGTAGTCCTGGCACTTGCCTACGCCCACGGCGTACTCCGCGGTCAGCGACCGGCCAAGGCTCGACCCGGGGCGGCCCGCATTGATCTTCCAGGCATAGGCAGCGATGGGGTCGTCGGTACCGTTCCCTGTGAGCATGACCTTCTTCGCAGCTTGGCCGTCGTCCGCCGTGATCAGGTAAAAGGTCTCGCTCGTCCCTGCTTGCCCGACGGCCGCGGGCGCGAAGGTCACGGTCTGGTATGCGGTTTCACCGGCGGGAATTTTCAAGCCCTCGGAAATGGGATTGGTAGTGGAGAAGACGCCCTGCGGCGCTTTGGCCTTCGTGATGGTCATCGGGACGTTGCCGGTGTTCTTTATCTCGAAAGCCCTGGTCACCGACGTCCCGACAGGGACGTCACCGAAGTCCAGGGCGCGCGGCATCTCCAGGTGCGCCGCGCCGGAGACGGCAGTCGCGGCCACGTTGACGGTCACCTTCCCGCGGTCGCTGGTGACGACGAGGGTATCGGTCACCGGACTCGCCGATGTGGGACTGAACGTCAAGGACACCGCAATCGACGCGAGCGGCTGGATGGTCTTGCCGACCACCGGCACCGTGGCCGGGTCGACCTTGAGCTGTGCGCTGACCGGCAACGCGACGCCGGTGATCTTGGCGACTGTGGTACCGGTGTTGACGATGTTGACCGTCTGCCGGCTGACCGTCTTTGTCGGGACGTCGGTGAACTGCACCGTGGCCGGAGTCGCGCCCAGGCCCTCCTTCGTGCCGATGCCGTGGACGCCGAGGAGGTCGGTTTCGCCGTCTGAAGTTTTGACCGTCAAGGTGCCGTCCGCCTGGCCCGGAACAGTCGGCGAAAACGTCACGGGTACGGTCAGGCTCGCACCCTTGGCCAACTTCCGGGGCATCGTGAGCCCGGTTCCGATCTTGAACGGGGCGCGCGTCGTGATGGAGCTGACCGTTACCGCCCGCGACGCGGTGATCGTCACGCTTCCGGTCACGGAGGTGGCCACCTTGGCGGTGCCGAGATCGGTGTTCTTTGCCCCTACCGCCGATGTCGTCGGGGCGCCGAAGCCCAAGACGTGCCCGTCCCGCGTGCCCACGTAGACGCGGCCCTTGTCAGTGGCCACCGAGGAGAACTTGGCCCCTATGCCCAGCGGGGCGCTAAACACTTCCCTGAGGTTCCCGGTGTTATCCGGGATTGCCCGGTATGCGCGCAGTTCCGCATCGGCCCCGGTACCTGCGCTGACATAGACCACCCAGACAAGGGCGGAGGACCCGTCCGTGCCGGTGGATGTCACCGACGGGGCGCCGGAGCTGAACCCGAACGTACCAGCGGACGTTCCGACGGCTGCCAGGCTAATCCCACCGCTGGCGCCCGGCACGAGCTTGAAGGCCCTCAGGTACCCGTTGCTTTCGACGATGTAGAGATATCCGCCGCTGGGCGTCCCAAGAAACGCGGGCCGGCCCCAAACTCCGCTGTACGGTCCGGCTTTGTCCAGGACGGCGTCAGTTCCGCCCGGCCCCTGCGCCATGCCGCCCAAGTTGTCCCGGTCCAGCAGGTACATGGTGCCGTCTTTACCGATTTGGGCCAACAGGTGCGGGTGTGCAGCCGTGCCATAGCCGTCCGGGATCGCGACGGGAGCGCCGGAGCCCAGATCGGCGTCGTTCCTGTTCAGTTTCGCGTTGTCGGCCGGGCTGAAGAAGTCGGTGGCCTTCAGATTGCCGTCACTGCCGACTCGGAGCCGGACCACCGCCTCCGCCAGGGTGGTGGGGGGCTTCGATCCCGGGCCGGGCTTCGGGGAAATCCCGTTTCCCGTGGTGAGCAGGATTTGACCGGGACCGTCGGACACCAGTCCACCGCCAGATTGCCAGATCCCGCCCTCCGCATTGGCGTTGCCTGATTCGGTGGCCCACATCGTCGTCTGTCGCCCGGCGGTCGATACGCCGACGACATAACCTACGAAGGGGGTGTAGTCGCAATGGCTGGCAAACCCTGCATACACGACCCCGTTCAAGAGCAGCAGCCCTGGGCGCTGCATCGCCGTCATCGGGTTGAACGGGCGGGTGGGGTCATTTGTCGGGGCGCCTTGGATTGTGACGGGGAATCCGGGTTTCTCCGCGCCGGTCGCAACATCCAGGGAGTGCATGTACCAGTGTGGGAACTGATTGTTGGCCCCGTCATTCGTCTTCGCCAGCAGGAAGACGCTCTTCGTCACCGCGTCGTAGACCGGCGTCGAAGTAATCCCGATGTTGGGCGTGAGATCGCCGCAGCGAACGGTCGACGCCGGCCACGCCGGCCCAAGTTTACGGGTCCACTTCGCCGCACCCGTGGCGCCGTCCAGCCCGTAAACGGCATTGTTTTCCGTCGCCGCAATCACGGTACTGCCTACTACGAGCGGCTGGGCGTAGACCTGCCCGTCCACGGTTGCAGAGAATAGTTTGCCGAAGTTCGATGATGCGACCGCCGACGGCGAGAGCCCGGGTTCGTTTTTGTCCCAGCCTGTCCGCAGTGAATCGTGGGCGATGGTCCCCACATCCGCGACGGCGGTATGGCCGACGGAAAGCGCTGCGAGTGCGAGCGTTGCCGACAGCAGTGATGCCCAGGCGCCTCGGGACCACGGCCGGTGTCGGTGCGGAGTTGCGTGGATCGTGGCTGCCCGGTGCTTCCGGAGATGCGGTGCCCGACCCTTAAGTCCACCGCGAAGAAGGCCATTAAAATGGCCGGACGACACCCGAAATTCTGTTTGATCAAACATGGCTGAGACCCGTTTCTGACCACTACATTGACTTTATAAACCCAGTACTCTGGAGCCTAGAAGCGGGGTTTGAAGAGCGCGCGGGTGGTTGCCACTCGACTTCTCCCGGGCAATTCGCGTTTTATTTCGGGCGCTACTTGGCCGCTACTTGGGCGAACGCGGTTGTTTATTTGCTTCCCCGAAAATCCGGGCGGTCCCCAACGGGGGCGAAGCGGGCGTGGGAATGTCTCAGCGTTTCGGGCCCAAGGGCTGATTCACGACGGCGGCGAGCGCCATTCGCTCGACGGTCTCCCCTATCGGTTCATCAATGCGTGCAGGATTGCGGCACCCAGCGGTCCTGCTGTGGCCAACAACAAGAAGCCGACGGCGGGGACACCAAGCACCCACGCAACCCGGCGTCGTGCCTGGTCAATCAACCGCCGGAGGGCGGCGAAATTCCCTATGAGGTCATCCGGTTTGCCTGGCACCGCGGGCGAGCCAGGATCCGGCCCTCAGCGATTTCGCCCAGCGCACCCCGGTACCAGGGCGAGCTGGCGTCGCTCAACGGACTGGCACCGAACATCCGCCTGAGCAGCGAACGCGGCGGAACGAACGCCTGGACTGCCAGCAGCTCCTCAATCACGGACTGGGCCGCAAACCGCTCGGTCAGGCGCAGGTGCTGGGTGTCCGCTCAATGCCTCGACGCTTGTGGGACGCATGCGAGGGATGTTGCTGGCACGAGGCCCGCCCACGCTGCGTGGGTGTCGGCGCGCCGGAATCTTTGCCGCGTCGCGTTAGGCTCCTCCCATGCCGCCCGATCAATTCCTGGCCGAACTGGCCAACTCCCTGGACCACCTCGGCACGCTCGCCCGGCAGCCGCGGGACACTCTTGCCGGCGCCGTTCCGGCGTGCCCCACCTGGACGCTCGAGCAGCTCTTCGGGCATCTCGGTTCAATCGAGAGGTGGGCAGCCGGGGTGGTCCGGACGGGCACCTTTGTCCAGGAACCTGCACCGCCGGCCGAGGGCGCCGCGGCCTGGTTTCTCGCGGGCACCGCACCCTTCCTCGAGACGATGACGGGCCTTGATCCGGAGAGCGAATGCTGGACCTTTGGCCCGCCTCCGCGCACCGCCCGGTTCTGGCTTCGGCGGCAGGCCCACGAACATGCCATCCACCTGGTCGACGCCTGCCAGGCGCTTGGCCTGGAGATCCCCGCGCTGGCCGACAACTTCATGCTCGACGGTGTCGACGAGGTCCTGGCGATGTTCGCGCCGCGGCAGCTGCGACTGGACCGGATGCCGCCCCCGGACAAAGCTGTGACCTTCCAGGTGCCAGGGGCCGCCAGCTGGACACTGGGACCTGGCGCCGCCGTGGCCTTGATTTCCGCCCCGCTGCCGGTGATGTATCTGGGTCTTTGGGGTCGATCCAACCTGGCAGAGAACGCCGTCATTGAAGGTGACGCCGCCGCGGCCCTGCGTGTGCTTCGGGGTCCGCTCACACCATGAGTTCCGGCATCGGGATTAGGATACGAACACGTCCCGCGAAGCCGTGGACGCTCCACGAGCCGCCCGATGCTTTCGTGACCGCATGTTCGAAGGGAACCCAAACGCATGTCAGAGCACGCCACACCCGGCACCGCAGGTCTCTCCACGCCCCAGGCCAGATGGGGAATTCTCGGCACCGGGTTTATCGCCGGGCTGCAAACGCCGGACCTGATCGACAACGGCTCAGTGGTCCAGGCCGTCGGCTCCAGGACCATGGCATCCGCGACCGATTTCGCGGCCCGGTTTCAGATCCCCACGTCCCATGGAAGCTACGCGGACCTCGTGGCCGACCCGGACGTCGACGTTGTCTACGTTTCTACGCCGCACCCGTTCCACCACGAGAATGCGCTGTTGGCCCTGGACGCCGGTAAACACGTGCTGATCGAAAAGCCCTTCGCCATGAACGCCTGGCAGGCCCGGGAGATCGTGGAGCTCGCCGAGACGAAGGGGCTGATCGCCCTTGAGGCCATGTGGACACGCTACCTTCCGCACATGGTCCGCATCCGTGAGCTGATTCGGTCCGGCGCCCTGGGCGAGGTCCGCACAGTGATCGCTGACCACAACCAGAATCTGCCCAAGGATCCGGCGCACCGCCTCAACGACCCGGCGCTGGGCGGCGGAGCGCTCCTGGACCTGGGCATCTACCCCGTCTCCTTCGCCTTCGACGTCTTCGGGGTGCCGACCGGGATCCGGGCAGCGGCCAGCATGACTGAAACCGGAGTTGACCGGCAGACCGCGATGATCTTCGAATACGGTGACGGGCAGCAGGCCGTGCTGCACTGCGCGCTGGACACGGCAGGACCAAACCAGGCCTCGATCATCGGAACCGAAGGCCGGATCGAGATCCCGTCAGTCTGGTACACGCCGTCGGCCTTCACCAGGTACGACGCCGACGGAAACATCGTCGAGCGATTCGATGAACCCGTCACCGGCCGCGGCATGCAATACCAGGCGCGGGAAATGGAGCGGCTCATTGCGGCCGGCTCCATTGCCAACGACATCCTGCCGCCCCGGCAGAGCGTTCAGGTCATGGAGGCCATGGACGAAGTTCGGCGCCAGATCGGCCTCGCCTACGCCAGCGACGACAAGGACCACGGGCGCGAATAGTAACGGTGCTGGGGCGGCCCCAGTTTTCCGTGAGGAGGCACGGCCGACGCTCACCCTCGCCCGATCAGCCCGGCCACGCGATCGAGTTCTTCATCCAGATTGTAGAAATGTACCGCCAGCCGGATTCTGCCCTCCCGGACCGATGCCACCACGTTGGCCTGGCGGAACCGCGCCAGGACCGCCTCGGTGTCTGTCACCGGCACGGAGAAGATCGTGGAGCGGTGCTGCTCGGCGAACGGCCGGAACGAGGAGCCCTGCGCCGCCAGGGCCTCCTGAAGGTGAAGGGCGAGCCGGGCGTTGCGATCGAGCAAGGCCCCGATCCCAAACCTGCGGAAGATGCCGAGCGCCGCCTGCTCGGCCAGGGCGGGAAACCAGGCCAAGGAGGTGTCGAGCTTCGAGGCCGTGGGTGAGAGGTCCATGGCCGGTCCGTAGAAGCTCCCGGCCGGGTTGCGCGCGGCCTTCCAGCCGGGACCGACGGGCTGGATCCGGTCAAGCAGTCCGCTGCGGACATAGAGGTAGCCCATGCCCCGGGAGCCGAGCAGGAACTTGTGGCTCGCGGCGGCCAGGAAATCCACGCCGTCGCGCACCACATCCAGGGGCACCGCGCCCGCGGCCTGGCAGGCGTCGACGAAGAACCAGGCGCCGGAGCGGGCCGCGACCCGGCTGAGCGCGGCCAGGTCCGCCCGGTAGCCGTTGGCCGAATGGACGGCACTCACGGCGATCAGGCGGGTGCCGCCGTCGGCCGCCTGGCCAAATTCCTCGGCCGTCACGCCGTCCCCGCCCGGTGCCACGGCGCGGACCCCGTAACCGCGGTTCCGGAGCAGGAGCCAGGGGTAGTAGTTCGAGGCGAATTCGTTCCCGGCAACCACGACGTTCTCGCCGCGCTTCGCCGGCGGCAGGTTGGCGGCCACTATCCCGGCGGCGGAGCTCACGGCCGGGACGATCGCGATCTCCCCCGCCGTCGCCCCGACGATCTCCGCGAACATGGTGCGGGCCTCCTCCCCTGCCCGCTCGGCATCCATCCAGTCGAACCTGCCGGCGGACCATCGCTTGACGGCCAGCTCGTACGCCTCGCGGGCGGGTGCACAGCCGACGTTCATCGAGGCGGTGTTGAGATAGATGGTTTCCTGTAGCCCCGGGAAGAGTCCGCGAATTTCGGCCGCCTGCATGGCACGGACCGCCTAGCCGTGCCCGCGCGCGGAGTCCAGGCCCTTTGCGTAGGCCGCCTGCCCCACGTGCTGGAGGCAGTCGGCAATCGTGCTGACCAGCCGCACCCCGAGGGTGACGGGCGGGTCCCAGCGGGTATCGACGATGCGGTCGAAGTCGTCGTCGCCGAGGTGCTCCAGGAAATTCACGGTCTGCCGGTGGACGGCTTCGTAGTATTCGAGCAACAGTTCCGGCGGTGCCTGCACCGCGTCCACCTGGCCGCTCGTATGGCCGTAGCCGGTGTCCCGCTTGGAGAGCGGCAGGCCGAAGCGGGCGGCAAACCCCTCCGAGGTCCACACCTGGTCCAGGCCCGCGGCGGAGGCGACTTGCGCGTCCTCGACCCTGCTGAGGTGCCAGATGAGCCAGGCCATTGAATTCCCGTTGACTCCGGGCCGTCGGAGCAGGGTGGCATCATCAACCCCGGCCAGGGCCGCGGCCACCGTCTCACGGATCCGGCCGAAGGCATCCAGCAGCAGTTCATTGGATTTCATCGAGTCCCCTCCCTGTGCATGATCGGAGTGCTTGCATGATCGGTGATCCCCATGCTTGCATGGAGGCCGCACCGGCGGATAGGGCCGGGCGTCGCCGTGTCAACGGCGCACGCGGAGACGATGACGGGGGCAACACGGCCACGCGCAGTTCCGCAGTCCGCGAGGTCTTGGCAGCGGCGACCCCCGCGCCTACCCTTACGGATTATGAGCAACTTGTTGCCTGTAGCGCAGCCGGTTCGGGCGACGTCCAGTCGCTGGGAACGCCGTGACAAGTTCCATCTCGCCGGCATCACCGGCTTCGTCCTCCTGCTCAACGTGGTCGGCTGGAGTGTGCTGACCCTGGCCGTGGCTCCGCAGAACTTCGCGCTGGGCCGCTCCGGCGTGTACGGGGTGGGGCTGGGCGTTACCGCCTTTCTGCTGGGGGTGCGGCACGCGTTCGACGCCGACCACATCGCCGTCATCGACAACACCACCCGCAAGCTGGTCGGTGAGGGAAAGGCCGCGCTGGGGGTGGGCTTCTGGTTCTCGCTGGGCCACTCCACCGTGGTGTTCGGCGCGGCGCTGCTCCTGGCCCTCGGCGCGAGGGCCATGGCCGGCACAGTGCGGGACGGGGACTCGGCACTGGTGCAGACGCTGGGACTGGTGGGAAGCGTCGTGGCTGGAACGTTCCTGATCCTGATCGGTCTGACGAACCTCGCCTCGGTGGTCGGCATCGCCCGGGTGTTCCGCGGGATGCGGACCGGGGAACTGGACGAGGCTGAGCTTGAGCACCAGCTCAACAACCGGGGCTTCCTGGCAAGGCTCCTCGGCGGAACCATCCGGCGGATCATCAAGCCATGGCACATCTATCCCGTCGGCCTGCTGATGGGCCTGGGATTCGACACCGCCTCCCAGGTAGCCCTGCTCGTGCTCGCCGCCGGTTCCGCGGCCTTCTCCCTGCCCTGGTACGCCATCCTGGTCCTCCCGGTGCTGTTTGCCGCCGGAATGAGCATTTTCGACACCGCCGACGGCGTGTTCATGTCCCGGGCTTATGGGTGGGCGTTCCTGAAGCCGGTCCGCAAGGTCTTCTACAACCTCACAGTCACGGTGCTCTCGGTGATTGTGGCGCTGGTGGTCGGTGTCACCGTGCTGCTTGGGCTCGTGGCGGACAAACTGGGACTCGAATCGGGGCCGGCGGCCGCCATCGGTTCGCTGGACCTCGAAAACGTCGGGTACATCGTCGTCGGACTCTTCGTCATCATCTGGCTGATCGCGCTCGCCGTCTGGAAATTTGGCCGGATCGAGCAGCGCTGGAGCCACGCCGGCACAAGCTGAGCGGATGCGGGCGCAACGTAGGTCAGCAGCTGGGCGAGTCGAACTCGTAGGCCCCCGAATCGGCAGCGGCCGTCCCGTTGCAGTCCCCGTCCTGGGGCACCGGACTTCCGGCGAGGTCGACGGCGGACAGGCTCGTTCCGGCGCGGTCGATGGCCGGGCTGGTGCCGGTCAGGCGGAGATCGGCCGGTGCGTTCACGAAGCGCGCAGACGCAGTGGTGGACGTGCTGTTCGGTACGAAGTTGACCGGGCCATTGAGGACGTTCTGGTTCTCGGTCCAACCCGAGCCGTTGATCCATAAGGAGTTCCTGACGCCCGCCAGGATGTTGCCGCGGATCACGGTCGATGCAGGGCAGCCCGCATGGCAGACAACGGCCTGGGACTGTGGCCCGTTCAGATACACGGTGTTGAATTCGAAGACTGTGCCGTTCGTCGGCCCGAAGGACGTCCCTGCACCGCGGGCGATCAAGCCCTTGGCCTGGGCACAGTTGGCACCACAGGTCGACCGGACCAGGTTGTAGCGGTAGGTGTTGCCGTCGGCCGTCCCGGAGGACCTTCCGATCTCGGAGAAGTTGTTGTTGTCCAAGGACACATTGTGATGGATGTAGTTCCGGCTGCCGTTGTAGATTTCGAAAGAACCGCCGTCGCGGGTGTAATCGTAGGAAAACGCAGTGGAGCCGCTGACCGTGTTGCCGGAAAGTTCGTTGTCGTTGCCGTTGATCAGCACGCCGGAAGCGCCCGAGTCGTCATTGCAGTTCACGGCCTGGGGTGTCCCGCAGTTCGTGCCCTGCGTCAGGACGTTCATGACGTTGTTGTTGGTCAGGACGTTGCCGGTGTATTTCCCGAAGTCAGACCCGGTCCCCGCCTTGATGCCAACAGCGTTGTTGGAGGCACTGGAATTCCGGACCGTATTGCGGTCGCCGGTGACGCTGATGCCCGCGTAGCCGCAGGAGACGCCCCGAAGTCCGTCAACGGTGGTGAAGTTGCCGTTGATCCTGATGCAGTTTCCAGACTTGCCGCCGGTAATCGTCGGGGCATTGCCGGTCCCGTAGCCGATCAAGGTGATGGGTGCGGCCTCGGTTCCGCTCTGGGTGGTCACAATGCCTCCGGCCCAGGTGTCGCCCCTGCGGAAACTGACCGTGTCGCCGGGCTTGAGGACGATCGAGTTGACCTTCGACAGTGACTTCCACGGCGCAGCGCTGGAGGTTCCCGGATTGGTGTCACTCCCCGAGGCACTGACGAAGTACGTAGTGCCCGCGGCCTGGGCCGGCGCCGGGAGGCCCACCGCCAACCAGCCGGCCGTCAGGATCAGGGTGGTTACGGCTGAGCGAACGGAGTTAATTCTCATGGCGATCCTCGCGGTTTGATGGTCAGAGGAGGAGAGCTCCGCGACCTTGAGTATGTCCGCTCCGGCTGCGGCCATGAGTCGAGACGCGGGCTTAGGTCATCCGCCGACCCTAGTGGGCGGGGGTTGTAAAAAGCTTGGGCATGATCAACCAGAGCTTTATCTCAAACAGCGCTGTATAATTTATTTTGGTCAGCAAAAGTGCCTGACCGGACCGGTCCCAGCGCGGAGACGTCGCACCGCCTACCTCAGTTCCTTCGTCCTGGAGTCTTGCCATGATGCCGCGCCCTACCCTCCCAGTCCTGGACAATCCGCCCCGCAAGCGTCGGTGGAGGCGGGGCCATCGCATGGCGGGGGTAGTGGCGCTGAGCATTGCCGGCTTGCTCGCCGCCTCGACGTCGGCCAATCTCATCCTGGAACAGATCGAAAAGTCCCACACGGTCGCATACGGCGAAATGGTTCACCTCAATGAGGGAACCATCAATGTCACCCGCACCGGCGAGACCGGGCCGACGGTCGTGCTGCTCAGTGGACTCGGGACCCCTGCCCCGGGGCTCGATTTTGCCCCCCTGGTCCGGGAAATGCGCGGCTTCCGAACAGTGGTTGTTGAGGGATTCGGCTACGGCTTAAGCGACATGACTGCCCGGCCAAGGACCGTTGAAAACATCGCCGAAGAACTTCATGAAGTGCTGTCAAAGCTCGGCATCAGGGCGCCCTACACTCTCATGGGCCACTCGATCGCCGGCTTTTCCACGCTGTACTACGCGAACAAGTATCCAGCGGAGGTGTCCGCCGTTATCGGCATCGACCCCACCGTTCCGGCCAGCAGGATGTCCGTAGGCGGAACCACCGACCCCGCCGAGGCTCCTGCAGCGGGCTACTGGTGGGCGCACGCACCGTCGACCACAGGCCTGGTCCGCTGGGCCACGGCGCTGGGTTTTGGAGAACCCGGCGGCGGCAGCTTCACGGCAGCAGAACGCCAACAAATGCGTCAGATAACGAGCTGGAACTTCGGCAACGCGGCAGTCACTGATGAAACTCTCCGGATGGGCGAGAATGCCGCCATGCTCCAGGATCTCCGCTACCCCGACGCACTTCCGGTGCTCTACTTCCTGTCACAGGACACGATGAACCAGCAGCCGGACTGGTACGGCGCGCACGAACGGCAGCTGGCCAACGTACGGCGCCACGAGCTGGTGGTCCTTGGGGGCGAGCACTACCTGCACTGGACGCAGTCCAAGGCCATGGCAACGAAGATCACCGAGTTCCTGCGCCACGGCGGCACCCGGTAGATCTAGTGGAGAGACTTATCGGTCGGCAGGTCCGGCGGGACCAGGAGGGCCCGGATCGTTGACGGAAGGATCTTTGCCGCCGCGACCTCATCCAGTCGTTCCGCCCGGATTTCGGCCGCCGCGCTGTGGAGGATGGCGTAGAAGCAGGCAGCCTGCCACGTGAGGGAATGATCGGTACGGAAGATCCCCTCACTCCTGCCCTTTTCCAGCACCGACATCACCCTGGCCAGCGGCTTGTCGTGGTGAGCCCTGATTTGGTCGGCTGAGAGGTATGGTTCGGCCGCCGCCAACAGCGCGTTGAATTGATGGAGGACCCGCCAGGATGACTGGACGATCTCCTGCAGGGAGTTCCAGGTGTCTTGCTCGATGTCTACAGCGGCGAGTTCGGCCTCGGCGCGGTCCATGGCCCTCTCGAACACCGCGCCAACCAGGTCCTTCCGGTCTGCGAAGTGGCCGTAGAGGGTCACCCTGCCCACCCCCGCAACCCGAGCAATTTCAGCCATGCTTGCACCGGGATTGTCACTGAGGCGTGTCAACGCGGCGTCAATGATGGCATCTTTGTTCCGGACGGCGTCCGCCCGCTTGGTGCGTTCTTTCTGCACTCCCGGCACCGGCCCTCCCAGCCCATTCAACTACTCAAACAATGATGTTCAGGTTACCAGCGGGGACAGGTCAGCCGCCCGGACCATCCGGTTCGGGTGAGGTGCCGGCCGGCGGAGCGGTCCTATGGTCAGGGCATGGGACTATTGCGGCACCGGCATGACGAACCCATAGGCAAGCGGTTTCAGATGCGCGAGAAACTGCTGTCGATCGGGGACGACTTCTGGATCGAAGACAGCCACGGCCAACGCGCCTACAAGGTCAACGGCAAGGCGGTCCGAATCCGGGACACGTTCGTGTTGGAGGACACCTCGGGAAACGAGGTGGCGAGCATCCAGGAGCGCAAGCTCTCGGTCCGGGACAAGGTGGCCATCGAACGCGACGGCGACACCGCCGCGACAGTCCACAAGGCCCTGGTTGGGCTCCGGGACCGCTTCTCGATCGACGTAAAAGGCGGCCCCGACATGAAGGCACACGGCAACATCGTCGACCACGAGTACGAGATCGAGCGCGACGGCCAAACGGTCGCCACGATCTCCAAGAAGTGGTTCCGCGTGCGCGAGTCCTACGGCGTCGAAGTCGCGGGCGGCGAGGACGTCCCGCTCCTCCTGGCGATCACCGTCGCCATCGACTCATTGACCTAGCCTGTCCAGGCAGCATGTCACCCAGGAAAAGCACCGGATCCCTAGTAGCCACGACCCTGTGGAGGCTATTCGGGTTCCTGACGGCGAGCGCGGTGTGCGGCGTCCTGGCCGCCAGCCTTCTGGTGCCCACCGTGGCCGCGACCGGCGTCGCCGTCAGCGACTCGATCAAATTGTTCAACAGCCTCCCCTCGGAACTGACTGTTGATCCGCCGTCGGAATCGACCAGGGTGCTCACCGCCGACGGGAACCCGATCGCCACCTTCTATGCTGAAAACCGCGTGAAGGTCCGGCTCGACCAAATGTCCCCGTACATCAAGGACGCGATCGTCGCGATCGAGGACCGGCGATTCTACGAACATGCCGGCATTGACCCCCAGGGGATTCTCCGGGCGCTGGTGTCCAACCTGACCAACGGCGGAAGGCAGGGTGCCTCCACCCTGACCCAGCAGTACGTCACCAACGTGCTCAATGAATCCCTCGTGTCGGCGGACAAGGGCGACCAGATTGTCCTCAACGGGCAAAAGAGCATGGCCGACAAGATCCGCGAGATGAGGCTCGCCGTCGAACTGGAGAAGAAATACACCAAGGACCAGATCCTGGAGGGGTACCTGAACATCGTGTTTTTCGCCCGGGACGCCTACGGCATCGAAGCTGCGTCCCGCTACTTCTTCAACACCACTGCCAAGGACCTCACCCTGCCGCAGGCTGCCCTGCTGGCCGGCCTCGTGAACAGCCCCAGCTTCTATAATCCTGACGTCCATCCGGAAAACGCCGTCCAGCGGCGCAACCAGGTTCTCGCCAAGATGCTCAGCTATGGCGCCATCACCCAAGCGCAGCACGAAGCGGCCGTGGCCGCCCCGGTGGATCTCAAGATCACCCCCGGGAGGCAGGGATGCGCCGGCGCGGAAATGGCACCGTACTTCTGCGACTACGTCTCCCACCTCATTCTCAACAATCCGGCCTACGGCGCGGATATTGCCGAACGCGAGCGGAAGCTGTTCCGCGGCGGCCTGACCATCACCACCACCCTGGACAGCCGGCTCCAAGTGGCCGCGCAGGCGCAGGTCGATGCCACGGCCGGGGCCAACCCGGACAAGTGGGGCGCCGCGATGGTCTCCATCGCACCCGGCACCGGCAAGATCCTGGCGATGGCGCAAAACACCGTGTTTCTCCCGGCACCTGGCAAATTCGACACGCAACTGAACTTCAACGTCGATTCCAAGGACGCCAACGGCAACGACCTCAACGGCGCCGGCGGGTTCCAGCCCGGCTCCACCATGAAACCGTTCACGTTTGCCGAATGGCTCAACGAGGGCAAATCCCTTTCCGCCATGGTGGACGCGTCCCGGCGCTCCTATCCGCTCGGGTTCCGCTGGAGATCAAGCTGCGGCAGGGTGCTCGGGGCCTACAGCACCAGCCAGAAGAGCCTCGGCGCGGCGGACGACCTCCAGAACAACGACGCCGGGTACTACCGCCGCATGCGCGTGGACTACGGGCTGTATAACTCCATCAACACCGCCACCTTCGCCGAGGCCGCGCAACTCGACTTCTGCGGCATCCAGAAGATGGTCGATGCCGCCGGGCTCCACAGCGGCGTGGACAACGCCCAAATCAACATGCACCAGCTGGGCAATCTGCTGGGCGCCATTGGCGTGGCGCCTCTCCATCTGGCCAACGCGTTTGCCACCTTTGCCAACGACGGAACCTACTGCACGCCGATTGCCATTTCGGCAGTGAACGACGCGGCGGGACAGAAACTGCCGGCCGAGACCAGCTCCTGTCACAAGGCGATCAAGCCCGAGGTCGCCCGCGGAGTGAACGCCGTGCTGCAGGACGTGCTGAAACGCGGGTCCGGCGTTTACATCAAGCCCAAGGTCCAGGAGCGGTTCCCGGTCGCGGCCAAGACAGGCACGTCCAATACCAATGGCGCCACCTGGGTGGTGGGCTACACAAGCGGCCTCGCTACGGCTTCCTTCTTCGGCGACGCCCTGGAGGGCCAGAAGAGGCCCGGGCAGAACATCACCATCAACGGCAAGTTCTACAAGGCCATTGACGGCTACATGCTCGCCGGCCCGCAGTGGGCGAACTACATGCGACAGGTCGCCCGTTACTACCCCACCGCCCCCTTCCCGGTGCCGCCGGAGTCCATGACCCGGACGCCCTCCGCGAGCCGCACGCCCCCGACGACCCGCACGCCGTGCTTCCCCGGTGTTAGTGGTGCGTTGTGTCGCTGACACTGGCCCGAAATGCTCCGGATCGAAAACCGCACTCTATGCCAACGGGGCCCGGAGCCTCTATCCTCTTGCCATGGGAGACGGGGCCAATTTCCGGCGAGGGGAATCGCGCCACCGCGCGCGGGTGGCTCATGAATCCCGATAGCGCCCAGCCCCACGACAACTACGACGCGTTCCTGTCGAGGCTGGACGCCGCCACCAGCAGCCTGAGCACCCGGGCCGCGTCGCTGGACAAAGCACTGGCAGCCGTTTCCCTCCTCTTGGGACCATCTGAGTCCGCCGTCCGGAAATGGGAACGACGGCGCCATTACGTCGGTGAGCAGCTCGCCGTTCACTCCGGGTCCCCGCAGTCGTACACCGCGCTGTGCGAGCTCCACGTCGTGGCAGGAAAGATGGAATCAATGCTCCGCGGCCGTGTCCAGCGTGTCACCGAGAAGCTGGCGGTCATGCAAGGGCGTCGTGAGGCCATCGACAAGTCACTGCTGGAGCTTGAGCTGAGCAGAATTAAGCTGACGTCGTCCCGGATGCTGTCACAGGACCGCGAAAAGTTGAGCAGCATCTTTTCCGAAATCGCCGGCTCCACCGCGGCCAAAGGAGCCATTCCCGACATGGGGTTGCTGGGCGATCTCAAGGAGGCACGCGAGGCAATCATCCTGGCCGAAGCGCTCATGGAAGTGAAGGGGTACTAATCATGGAAATTTCACGGCGCGATCAGCCCCGGAAGGACATCGTCGCCCTCGTTCGCTGGTCAAAGAAACCGGGCGAAAACCCCGTCTTCAAGTTCATCATGTCGAGTATTTTGGGGCTGATCCTGTGCCTGTTCCTGATGATCTTTCTGCCCTTCCTGAGAAGTTTCGGTGCGCTGGTTTTGTTCACCCTCTTCTTCGCCGCGCTTCTGACGGTGCGCACGGTCATGGCCCAGCAGCGCTTCATGCGGGGGCTGACCAAGAGGATCAATGACACCCTCGCAGAGGTCACGAGCAGCCCGGGTGACCAATTGTCGGTCAGCCAATTCCGGCACATGACCAAGACCGGCGAGCAGCTTCCGCTCCTTGTCAGCGGCGTACCCGGGCTGAACCTGCATGTAGCCCGGGCGTCAACGCTGGAGAAACATGCCCCCGAGAAATGGGTTGCGGTGTTCACGGTTGTGCCTCCGGAGAACGGAACCGCCAGCTTCGACCGCCTGGTGGCGGCAGCAGTCAACGCCGGCCCCGGTACCACCAGCGCGAAAGCGTCCTAGCGGCTGGAGCCTGCCGCCGTCGTTGCTCCAAATCATCCAGCGCCGCTGGTGGCTCTTCGGCTATGGCGGGCAAGCGGGACGTTCTGCCCTAGCGTCTGGGCCCCAAAGACCCAACAGTGAGGACATGACGACCACGTCGGGTCGCAGGCTGTCTCTGCTCAGCAACTTGTGGGTTGCTGTTTTCTTCCCTCCCAGGAGTGCAGAGAATTCAGAGATCTGGTTCCGGGGACCGAAAATGACGCCAAGACAACATGTTGACCGGGTGAGCGCCGAGGACATGATGTCCCTGGACGCGGACATCGGCTCAGCGCCAATGCAAGTCGGGGCCATCCTCATGCTCAGCACGGACGGCAGCGACGATTCGGCACCCCTCCTGGAAGCACTGGCGCGTCGGCTCGGCGCTGTCCCCCGGCTGCGCCAGCGGCTGGTCTCTGTCCCCTTCGGCTGCGGGCGGCCCATTTGGGCGGATGATTCCGGCTTTGATCCGGCACACCATCTGGGCGTGATCGCCTGTCCGGCGCCCGTTGGTGAGGAAGCCGTGCTCAACATTGCAGCCGAAATGCTCGCTGCGCCGCTGTCCCGCGACCGTCCTCTCTGGTCAGCCAAGCTCATCACCGGCGTGAGCCAGGACCGGTCAGCGCTTGTTTTCGTTTTCCATCATGTCCTCACAGATGGAATTGGGGGTCTCGCCGTCCTGGAGGCCCTGGCAGCCGCGGAAGCCGGGTGGAACGGTCGCCGGGAGCCAGAGATTCCATACTCGGCGCTCTACCTGGCCATTGATGCTGCAAGGAGCCGATTCAACGCACTGTCCCGGCTCCCGGCCGCACTGCGGACCGCAGCCGCCGGAGCCTCCGAACTGCGGCAGACGGGCAAACCCCGGGCTGCCCGCACCTCACTCAACCGCCCGACAGGTCCGCAACGGACGCTTGCCGTCCTCCGCTGCGACATGGAGGCCGTCAGAGACGCCGCGCACATGCAGGGAGCGACCGTCAACGATCTCATCCTCACCGCCGTCGCGACCGCCCTGCACCGCCTGCTCCTGGCACGGGGCGAATATGTCGAAGAGTTCGTCATCTCTGTGCTGTTTTCGGCACGCCGCCACACGACAATCACCTATCTGGGGAACCGGAGCGGCATCATCCCGGTGACCGTTCCCGCGGTCGGTCCGGCCAAGGGCCGGGTGGCAACTGTTGCCGCAACGATGAGGAGTGTCAAGCAGCGGCCTCCCGGGGCCTCCACTGCAATCATCGGCCCCATATCCCGGGCCGCAGCGCACCTTGGCGCCTACCGCTTCGTCATAGACCACCAACACCTTGTCCATACATTCGTCACGAACCTGCGGGGGCCCGAACGCGCCCTGGCGATCGCGGGCAGGCCGGTAACCGGGATCATTCCACTCGGAGCGATCAGCGGTAACGTAACGGTTGCCTTTGCAGTCTTCTCCTACGCCGGCACGCTGACCATCACCACAATCGCCGATCCCGGGACTTGCCCGGACCTGACAGGACTGCGTGACGAACTTTCCAGCGCACTTGAAGCTCTGATGGTGACCGGGCCTTCATAAGCTTCGACCCGAGAATATCCGGTCATGAAGAGCCGAAGGCTCGGCGCATTCTCCGCGGGTGGGATCCTAAGAGACTGACCGGGCGCTGGCTAACGGCGTATTTCCAGGCGTTTACGGACCTTTGTCCAAAAACCCGGACTGGTGCCATCGTGTGTCATCCGCCCGGTCCAGGGGCTCTTCGACGTGTCCCTCCGGTAGACATGCGCAACAGGAGCATTCCTGCTCACGAATGTCCGGCGGGCCGTCCAAGCTCAAGGTCATGCCCCGACCCTAATCGATGGACTGGGTGTCCTGCCCGCAACCGGGCCATAATTTTAAGCATTCGGGCCGCGCCCTCTTTGCCGACTCGACTTCCACACCAGCTGGAGTGCCACCGGAAAACGTCCGGCGGAACCGGCTGCGGCCACCGCAGCGACCATGCCTCCGGAACGCGAGTCGCAGGACGGACCGTGACGGTGCATGTCGCAAGCGCACACCACATGACCGTGGACATCCGGACGTGGCTGTTCCAGAATCGGGAATGTGCCCACGACCGAGCAGTACGGGCTTGTCTTCGACGGTGACCCGCCGCCGATGCGTTCCCTGCGCACGGCGTGGCTGCTGTCATTGTTCCTGGGCTTCAGCGGCGCGGACAGGTTCTACCTCCACAAGCCGTTTACCGGCACCCTGAAGCTGTTGACGCTGGGCGGCGCCGGCATCTGGTGGCTCATTGACCTATTCCGGATCACCAATGAGTACGCTGCCGACGGGGCATCCATGCCGTTGGCCGGGACCAACTCCCTGCGACGCGGCCTGCGCCTGGCCTCGACTGTCCTGGTCGTCACCCTCGCCGGTGCGGTGGTCTGCGTCAGCGCCGCCCCCGTCACCAGGACTGTCACCGCCACAGTTGCCTCGATGTACGCACTGCTGCATCCGGCCGCGCCGCCCCCGGTGAAAGAATGGGTCACCGTCGCGGAGGCCTCCGGCACAAAACCCCCGGGCCCACTCGTAACCCTCACCGGCAGGCTTCACATCGAGTACACCTTCACCGGGGCCGCCATTGCCTATCTCCAACCCGTGAAAGGACCGGCCCTCACCGTGCTGTCCCTGGCCAAGGCCGGCGCCGGGGCGATCGGCATCAGCCTGGCTCCGGGGACATACGCGCTGATAGTCAGCACCACCGGAGCCGTCTGGCACCTTACGGCCCAGGAATACCGGCCCTCCGGGTAGCACCGACTGAGCCTGAGCACGTCCGGGGGTTTCCGGGCCAGGGCCTCGGTGTTTGCAGCGCCGTCGGACCTGACCGTTCCCTATTGAAGAGACGCGGTCAGGCGCGCCAGATTGTCGAATACTTTTTGGGCTACGGGCCGCCGGATCCAGTCTTCGAGCTGCAGCTCGCGGCTTTCCACGCGGTACCCGTCTTCGATCCCGCGAATGGCGTCCACAAAATCGCGCCCGTGCACAAGTACGGATACCTCCATGTTGAGGCTGAAGGAACGCACATCCATGTTGCTGGAGCCAATCACCGCAACTTCCTCATCGATAGTGAAGTGCTTGGAGTGCAGCACCTTCGGCGCCCGGTAAAGGTAAATCCTGACGCCGGCGCGAAGCAGTGCTTCGTAGTACGAACGCTGCGCGTGATAGACCATACTCTGGTCGCCGACCTCGGAAACAAAGAGCTCGACGCTCAGCCCCCGCGCAGCTGCCGTGACAATAGCCATGAGGATGGATTCGTCCGGGACAAAGTATGGACTGGTGATGCTGACGCGGCGCTCAGCTTTGTGGATAAGCGTCGCGTAGAGCTTCAAATTGTTGTCGTTGTCGAAGCTGGGGCCACTGGGCAGGACTTGTGCGTCGATGAGTGCAGAATGATGGCTGACGCCTATGGCGCTGGAATCCAGTGGCAGGATCACACCCGTTTCGCTGTACCAATCTGTCGCGAAGACCGCATCCAGCTCCCGGACCACTGGTCCTTCAACGCGCATCATCAGTTCGTGCCACTGAAGCCCGCGCTTCAGGTTGCTCTTCGTGTCGTAGCTCGCGTCGATGAGGTTCTGGGACCCCGTGAATCCCACGCGGCCATCGACGACGCAGATCTTCCGGTGATTGCGCAGGTCCGGCCTCTGCCATTCGCCACGCCACGGCCGCACCGGCAGCATGGGGCGATATTCCGCCCCTATCTCCTGGAGGAACTCCAGGGTTTCTTTCCGGCCGGGGAACTTCAGGCCAGCCAGATGATCGGACAGAACCCGCACGTCAACGCCGCGCCGTCGTGCCCGGGCCAGCGACTGAAAATACGGCTCTGTCGTTGCGTCCAGCACGAGGATGTAAAACTCCACGTGCACATAACTTGTGGCCGAATCAATATCAGCGATCATGGCATCGAAAGCTCCGTTGTACTCGCCCAACAGGGTCGCACTGTTGCCCGAGACCATAGGGAGGGCCCCAAGGTTGCTGTTCAACACCACCGCCGAATGCAGCCATTCCGGCCAATCAAGGCCGCGGCTAATGAACGGGCTGCCTTCAGTCCGTGACAGGACCAGAGCGTTAACTTCGCGCTGTTTGTCCCTGCGCGCCTTGGGCAGTTTCGAGTAACCAACGAAGAAATATGCGACGGCACCAAGGATCGGTATGAAAATTATGGCGAGCACCCAGGCAATGGCAGAGGATGGACGGCGATTCATCGACACCAGGACAGCTGCGACGGTCACGAGTAATATGTGGGCCGCCAGCAGGAGCAAGGCAAACGTTTCCGCGTCCTGGAAGAATCCGCGCACGGCTGCCTAAACGTACTTCAAGGCGCGAACGCCGTCAGACCAGCACCCGGCTCTTGGTTCCGTCAAAAAATCCCAATAGTTTTCCCGGAAACTCATTTGCTTTTCCTGCTCTCAAAGATGCGTTCTCGTTTCCGGGACGGCCTGTCCCATAGCCCTCCCTTTGGAGGGTATGACCATTGTTTGCATTAGGCCCGGCATGGGCCTCACCCGCTGCGGGTGAAATTCCGGAAATGCGTAGCGCGAGTTCCGAGTCGGGTTCGACCAGCTGGGCCCGCAGGCGACTGAAATCCCGGACCCGGTCCGCGGAATAGTCCGCCCGCCTGGCTGTAAGGATCTGCAACCCGTTCCGAGCCGCGGCAGGGCCCGTGGCTGCGCCCGAGGAGGCGTCGCCGTTCGCAGTGGCCGCCAAGTAGACGGGCACGGAAAGGAAAGGCAGGCACCCCACGGGTGCCTGCCTTTACCATCGCCCATGCCGCGCTCAGTGGCTCTTGCGTGCGTCCTGCAGGTGCCGGTCGAGCTTTTCTTCGGCTTCGCGGCGCCGCTGACCGATGATGCGCAGCTGCTGCGTGATCGGATTTCCGTAGCCATCAACGTCGCGGTGATGCGTGCCCTTCACGCGCTCGGGGCCGGAGGGCAAGGTCACCCGCGGTTCAGTATTTTCGCCCATACCGGGATGATCCCACACTGCCCGCCGGCTGAAAAGGACGGCTATTGTCTCGAAGAACCGGCCGGCACGCCGGGTTCATTCCGGCCTCGTGTCCCGATGCAGGTCCGTGTCGAGGGCATGGGCGCTGGCCAACCTGGTCAGCAGGATGCCCAGCTGCGCAGACTGTTCGCTGGTCAGGGGGGCCAGGAGTTCGGCCTCGTGCCGTTCGGCGATTCCGCGCAGTGCTCCGAGAACCTTCGTACCCTCGGCCGTCAGCCGGAGCTCGTAGTTCCGCCGGTCGGCGCTGCTGCGCACGCGGGCCACCAGCCCTCGCGTTTCCAGCGAGTCGATGAGGGGAACAACGCGGCTCGGCACCGCGCCCAGGCGGTCGGCCAGGGACCGCTGGCTCAGTCCGGGGCTGCGGCCGAGCAGGCGGAGGACACCCGCGTCGCTTGGGGTCAGGCCGAGTTCGCGCGTGCGCTCGGCGAAGCGTGCCGATGCCAGCGCCCCGAGCTGGGACAGCAGGAAAGCGGTTCGCTTCGGCCGCGGCGGATCCGGTGAGTCCATGCCCCAATATTACGCCATTGACAGAATCATTCAACAGGTGAATCATTTTAGTTGTGACGTAATTATCGGAAAGAAGCGATCATGACTGACCTGTCCTCCCACCACACTTCTCCGTCGACGCGACCCGGCGGCCCCAACCCGGGCATCCTGGCGGCCGTGAGCCTGGGACTCACGATCGCAGCCCTGCTCAGCAGCGCGATGCTCACCAACGGGCAGGCCTACGTCTCGCCCTTCTCCCCCGCCGGCCAGGTCGCGGCATATTTTCACGGGAACACCGACGCCGTGCGGCTCGCCAGCCTGTTCCAATTCGGCTCGGCGGTCCCGCTCGGCATCTTTGCGGCCACCGTTTACGCCCGGCAGCTCCGGCTTGGCGTGCGCGTCCCCGGGCCTGCAATCGGCTTCTTTGGCGGCATTGCCGCCTCGGTGTTCCTCATGCTCTCGGCCGCCGTGGGGTGGGTCCTGAGCCGCCCGGAAATCACCACGGATGTGCCGCTGACCCATGCATTGTCGTTTCTCGCATTCATCACGGGCGGCGTCGCCTATGTCGTCGGTTTGGGACTCCTCATCGCCGGAATCGCCGTCCCCGCCCTCATCCTGCGCTTCGTGCCGCGCTGGCTGGCCTGGGCCGGCCTGGTCATCGCCGCCCTGTCCGAACTAAGTTTCCTCTCCATGGTGATCGAGCCGCTCCAGTTCCTGCTGCCCGTCGGGCGGTTCGGCGGCCTCCTCTGGCTTGTTGCCGTCGGATTCCTGTTGCCGCGGAGCCGGGCTGCCGCGAACCGACGCGAACCGTGAGCCTGTCGAGCTGGCCGCCCGGTCTAGGCTCCCTCCCCGGAAAAGCCTCCGAGCACGCCCGCATCCGCGCGGCCATAGCGCACGCGCTCGATGGGACGGTGATGCAGCAGGGGTTGGCGGGCGGCTGAACGGCGCCCGGTCGACCGTCCGGCGCCTGATGTCGGGGGCTGTGCGGGCGTTTCCGCCGCCCCTTCGTCCTTGACGAGTGTCAGGTTGGTTCGGCGGTCCCGGGCAGTTTCTTCCCGGAGGGCGATCAGGTGTTCCGCCAGCGCTGCTTCCGGCCGGCCCGGGTTGGCCTGCAGCAAACGGCACAGCTGCTCCCGTGCGCGGGCCTGCCCCGGCGAAGAATCAGACAGCACTTCGGCGATGATCTCGGTGGCCTGCAGGCGTATCCCCCGCGCCCAGCTGTCCTCCGGCCCATTGACCGACGCGCCCGTGGGCGTGTGTCCGTGTGAGGGTTCCGCACGGGACGACAAGTCAATGGACATTGGCGATTCCTTTGTTCCCGTTCCGGCAGAGCCCGGAACCGGCCACGATCCCGAGAGCCCTGCATACATTCCTGGAGCCAGCGGGGCGGAAGACCGTGAAGACACTTTACAACGGGAAAGACCGGTCTGTCTCGGATCGGGAGTGGATTTGATTGCGGTGCCAGGCCCTGTGGCAATTCCTAATCGCGGCTCTGGATGACTTCCTTCAGCCATGCGATTGCGTCGGTCCTGGATGTAAAGAACTCGTGCGGGTACTTGGTCTCCCGGCTCGTGGCGGAAGCGATCACCCTGTCGACTGTGCTGGATCCGAGGACCGCGATGGCCACCACGCCCCTGCTCTGTGCGAATTGGTATCTGGCCGCCGCGCTGAACACCACGTCGGTCATCTCGGAGAGCATTGGCATCGGCGTCCCGCCACTGATCCGGTCCACGGCAAGCATGGCGTCCCTGGCATCTTCTGCGTCCACAAAGGAACCCGGGCGCCAGACGCTCTCGAGTATCCCAGCATCGACGCTGAGCGAGTTCTTCCCGTCGGCGGCGTCGATTGGTCCCTGCATCATGCCGTTGATCCTAGGCCCGAACTGCGGCGGCGCCCGGCACCGCGCCCATGGTGTGGCCGGCGAACGCCGCACGGCGTGGATTCTGGCCTCGCCTGCGGAACAACCGCGGGGTGCCGTACGTTGCACTTAGCCTAGTTAAGACTCGAGAAAGCGAACAAGCCACGTGGCAACCGATTACGACGAAGTCCGCTCGGACGTTAAGGAAACCCAGGAAAACTCCCTGGAAGCACTTCAGTCCGCCAACGCACCGGACGCCCGCAGCGTCGTCCAGGAACTGGACGAGGCCGACGGGCTGGACGGGGCCGGAGTCCCCGGCGGCGAGTTCATCGCCGAAGAGCTGATTGTCCAGGTCATCCCGCAGGCCGACGACGAGTTCACCTGCAGCTCCTGTTTCCTGGTCCGGCACCGTTCCCAGATCGCCCGGCGGTCCGGCACCGATATCTACTGCACGGACTGCGAGGGCTAAAAGCGGGGAAGGCCCAAAGCCAGGTCCGTGTTTTCACTCGGATCGGGTGGCCATGATGGCGGTATTGGCGCGGACGAGTCCGAAGGCAGCCGTCACGGCCGCCAGCGCGAGCAGGATGCTGAAGGACAGCGCGGCATAGTATGCGGGGCCGGGCCAGGTGATGTTCCGGCCCCCGCCAAATGAGATAACCATCAGCCAGGCCACGAAGAATCCGAGCCCGGCTGACAGCAGAAGCACTGCCACAAGGGGAACCGCGGCCTCTCTTGCGATGATCCCGCGAACAACTTCAACGGGCATGCCCATCAGCCGCATCAGGCCCAGCACGCGTTTTCGGTCCAGGATCGCGGCAGCCGTGGACACGGCCAGCGAAATGCCGGCGATGACTACGGCGACGAAGGCGCCGAGGTAGGCAAGGGCCGCCAACCCCTGGATGAGCCGGGCGCTGCTCGTCGTTGCGGTGTCCGCTCGGGAGGTGGCGGGCGTGGCAGTGACCCCCGACGTATTCAAGGCCGTGCGCGCCCGGTCAATCGCCGCAGGTGTCCCGTCGGTACCGGCTACCATGACCACCGGAGCCAGACCGGCCAGGCTCCGGACGGGCGCGGCCGTGAGCGGGACCGGCGCGGTGGTCCAGGAATTCAAGAACGACGCATCGAAGGCCGCAAGGTGCTCTGCCCGGCTCTCCGGGAACCCGAGTGACGGTGCATCCCCGGCCGCGATGTAGATGTCATCGATGCCCGCCGGGCCGGGGGCAGCAGGGGCGTAGCCGATGGTGACGTTGCGGATTCCGGCACGTTCCCCGGCCCTCTGGGCAGCGGCCGACACCTGGCCGGCGGCGTGTCCGGGCGCCACGAGCGCGTAGACGCTGGTGGGCAGGAGCAATCCCGGACGGGCCTCAGGCGGTTCAGCGGTTTCAATTGCGCTGGCGCCTCCGGCGAAGACGGAGACCATGAAGACGGCAATGACCAGCCCGGACACTGAGCGGAAGGTGGCAACGGGCGTTCGGCGGATGCGGCTGGCGGCGATGACGGAGGCTGCGCTGCGCGCCCGGTGCAGGCCGATGGTGCTGGCCATCCGGGTCAGCCACGGGCCGAAGGTGACGATGCCGACGGCGGTCAGCGCGAAGCCGCCGAGCAGCAGCGGAGAAGTCCACGGGTTGCCGTCCGTGTCGATCTTGGCCAACACGGCGCCTGTGGCCATGCCCGCCAGGCCGGCCAGCAACGGCACGGCCCGCCACAGCGTGGGCGCTTTCTCATGCACGGCCCGTGTAACTCCCAGCGGGCCAATGCCAGTCCGGGCAGTGCGCCCCGCGGCCACCAGCGCGCACGCAGCCACCACGAGCACGACGGCGGCCAGCGCAGAGCCCGCGCCGAAGGTGAAATCCGCCACGAACACTCTGGTGCCGTTGACGGGAATCTGGGCTGCGGCCGGCCCGAACACAGCCGCCATGACGACGCCGAGCAGGGCACCGGCCAGGCTGGGGATGGCGGTCTCCACGGCCGCCATTCCTGAAATCAGCCGCGGCGACGCGCCGATGAGGCGAAGGGTGGCAAAGCGTTCCCGGCGCTGGGCCGCGCCCAGGCCTGTCGCGATGCTGACCAGCAGGAGCACCGGGAACAGCACCGCGATTCCGCCGACCAGCAGCGCCGTGCGGTACAGGCTGGCGCTCTCGCCGTAGGGATTGGTGGTGAAGTCCGTGACGAACATTGCCGCCGGACCCTGCCGGAGCCGGGCCTCCGTAACGCCGGTGATGACCACCAAGGCATCGGGGCCCGGGAGGGCGGCGTCGTCGATGACGCCCGCAAAGTGACCGTACCGGTCCCCCAGCTCCTCAGCCGGAGTCGATTCGATCAGTCGCTGCAGGGCGGGCGAGGCGTAGTACTCTCCCGGTGCCGGCGGGGCCTCGATGCCCGGAATTTTCACGGTGGTTGTGGGGAGCGCGGCGACGTCGCGATGACTGATGAGCTGGTCACGGAAGATATCCGCCGGGAATCCCAGCAGAATCTTGTCCGGTGTCAACGGGATCGGTTCCGGACGGCCGCTGGCGGTGAGCCCGTCGGCTGCCAGCGCAAGGGTGACCGAGGGCTGGCCCAGCTCGCGGAGCCAGGCGCCCCGCGCGTCGCGCTGGGCCAGACCGTTCGCCGCACTCCACAGCAAGAGCACCAGGCACACGCCGATTGCCACGCCGCCGCCTACACCGGCCATCCGGCCCCAGGAGGACCTGCTGCCAAGCAGCGCTATTTTCAGAAGTGCCGGGTTCATGCCGGCACCCGGTGGCCGGCAGCGATGCTTCCGTCGCGCACGATCACTTCCCGGTCGGCATATGCGGCGGTCCGGGCGTCGTGGGTGATCATCACTACGGTGGTGCCGGCTTCCCGGACAAGGTCCAGCATCAGCGTCAGGACGTTCTCGGCCGCCAGGGAATCCAGGGACCCGGTGGGTTCATCGGCGAACAAGACTGCGGGAGAGGTCACCAGGGCACGGGCGATGGCCACCCGCTGGGCCTGGCCTCCCGAGAGCTCCCCCGGCAGCTTGGCAGTGCATCCGTCCAGCCCGAGCCGTTCGAGCACTTCCTGCGAGCGCCGGCGTGCTTCGGCCCGTTTGGTACCGCCCAGAAGCAGGGGAAGGCTGACATTGTCCAGCGCCGTGAGTTCGGGCAGCAGCTGGCCAAACTGGAAAACGAAGCCGAAGTCGGTCAGACGCAGCCGGGACCGTTCAGCCTCACCCAGTCCGCTGATACTGACAGGCTCCTGGCCGCGGGGCGCATAGGCCACGGCGCCGCTGTCCGGGGCAAGGATGCCGGCCAGGCAGTGCAGCAGGGTGGACTTACCCGACCCCGACGGGCCCATGACCGCGAGTACCTCACCGGCGTGAACGTCGACGTCGATACCGCGCAGCGCCTCGGTCTGTCCGAACGCGTGGCGGACACCGCGGGCGCTGAGGATGGGTGCAGTGGTGTCGATCGTGCTCATGCGCTCTGGAGCTCCTTTCGGAGTTGGGACAGCCCGGCACTGGTCAGCTCGATCCAGCGCAGGTCAGCCTCGATGTGGAAGAGGCCGTAGTCGCACATCAGCACCTGCAGCAGGTCGGCGTCGCGCTTGAGGCGGGTCAGTTCGCGCATCCGGGCCATGTGCTCGGCGCGCTGCGCATCCAACAACCGGTCGGCGTCGTCGTCGAGCAGCAAGGCGACCACGGTCTTGGCGAACAGCTCGCTCTGCAGGGTTTCGGAGGGCACATCGGGGGTGAAGAGCCACTGCCGCACCTTGTCCCTGCCGGCAACGGTGGCCTCATACTTCTTGCGGTCCGGACCGCCGCCGCTCTCCTCGCCCAAGGCGATGATCAGCTCGTCACGGAACATCCGGGCCAGCGTGGAATACACCTGCCCGAATGCCAACGGTTTCTGGGTGCCGAAATAGCGGTCATAGGAATGCTTCAGGTCGTACCCATAGCTGGGCTCCCGGCTCAGCAGCCCGAGGAGGGCAAGAGAGTTGTTCACACCTCCATCTATACACTCAGTACATAGTCGGAGTCCAGCGCATCGGCGGCAGGTTTTCGTGGGCCCGGCGGCCTCACTTCGGACCGGTACCAAGGTTTTCCAAAGTTGCGGTGGGGATCATGGGCGACATTCCAGAACTGCATTGGGGGCACGGTCATGACTTCTCAGACCGAGATCGTTTTTCGGAACAACGGTTCTGCTGTTTCACCCAAATGGACATCCCGAGACCTGGATGGAGGAAATCGGTGATGAGGCAGCACTTCAGAGGGCTCCTGCGTCGGACAGCGGTCATCCTCGTGCTGGCCGTGGCCGGCGTCGGCGCAATCAGCGGGGGTGCACAGGCCGCGCCCAGCCACGACAACTCCCATTACACGGCGGGCGCTCCCGGCAGCGGGGACGCGTATTTCCCGTTCGCCGGCAACGGCGGCTACGACGTCCTGCACTACGACCTCGCCCTCCGCTATTCGCCACCGACCAATCCCGCGGTGCTCGCAGGCCGCCTCAGCGGGGTCGCGACTGTCACCCTCCGTGCGAAGCAGAACCTGGAGTCGCTCAACTTCGACCTGCGCGGCCTCGGCGTCACGTCGGTCCGGGTCGACGGCAAGGCCGCCAAGTGGTCCCAGGTGCAGAACGACGCGAACCGGATCTGGGAACTCACGGTCGGGCTGCGGCCGAAGCTGAAGGCCGGACAGACGACGTCGATCGTGATCGAGTACGGCGGAATCACCGGCCGGCCGCTCGACACCACCGGAGCGCTCTACGGTTGGGTCACCACCGCTGACGGTGCGATGGTCGTCAATGAGCCCGAGGGTGCGGCGACCTGGTACCCCGTGAATGACGACCCTGAAGACAAGGCGACCTATACGTTCCGCATCACGGTGCCGGTGGGGAAGACGGCCGTGGCGAACGGCCTGCCCGTCGGCCGGCCGGCGACGAAGGCGGGATGGACCACGTGGACGTGGAAGGCCTCGGACCCGATGGCCAGCTATCTGTCGACGGCGAACGTCGGCGACTTTGCCCTGTCGTACGACGTCGGTCCGCACGGGCTGCCCATCATCAATGCGATCGACGCGGACGTGACGGGAGCGGCACTGGCCGAGACGAAGGCGTCGCTTGCGTTGCAGCCCAAGATGATCGCATTCCTTGAGGGCCAGTTCGGGCGGTACCCGTTCGAGGCCTTCGGCGCGATTGTCGACGACGACACGGTCGACTATGCGCTGGAGACGCAGACGCGGCCGGTCTACTCGGAGGTTGCGGACGAATACACGGTGGTGCACGAACTCGGGCACCAGTGGTTCGGAGACGCGGTGAGCCCGTCCGACTGGCAGGACATCTGGCTGAACGAGGGCTGGGCGACGTACATCGAGTGGCTGTGGGCCGAACACCAAGGCGCGGCCACGACGCCGGAACAGTTCGGGGACGCGGTGGCATACCTCGACGCGAACAACCGCTGGGCGCTGAACATCGCAGACCCGGGCCGTGACAACTTGTTCGCGGGCCAGGTCTACCTCCGCGGGGCGGCTGCCCTCTACGCGCTGCGCGCGAAGATCGGCGACGCGGCGTTCCTCAGCGGCACCCGGACGTGGTTGAGCCGCTACAACGACTCGACGGCGACGACGGAAGACTTCGAAGCCGTGATGGAAAAGGCCTCCGGCCAGCAGCTCGACGCGTTCTTTGACGACTGGCTGCGCGAAGGCGACCGCCCGGCGATGCCACAGCAAGCGGGAGCGAAAACTGTCGTGATCGCAGGACCGGCCCCCACGCATTCCCACAACTCGCCGCGGAGCACACTCCGGTAGTGGTGGGCTTGCCAAGATGATGATTCCCACCTGCGCCTTCTTCGGCCCCATCGCGGTACGCGTCGGAACCACCCCCGTCCTGAGGTTAGAAGGCCATCAACGGGCCCAGTCGTTCTCGCAACCCGGCAACGTGAACGGGTGCTGATGTCCCCACCGAGAGCGTTGGGCCGAGAGACAGAGGAACCGCGCTTGCTGTCCAATCGGCCCAGGCGGTCGCCGCCGCTTCGCCCATTGAATGAATCGCGTGCCTCTGACGAGATTCATATCGCTCCTTGGCCAATTCCGGGTCGATCTCACACCAGATCTCTACTACGTTCGGGCTTCCCGATTGAGCGATGCCTTTGGCCACGTAGTCCAGGTCACGTGGGCGGTACCACCACGATTCCACAATGGCTGCCCCCGGGATCGACGCCGCCAACTGCCACATGGTGTCGGAAGCGATCTGCCCGAGCCGACCGCTTCCGACATTCCCTAACGCGATGTCTGCGAGTGCTTCCTTGAGGTTGTCCTTGGAGATGACGGGGATTGACAGTGCCTGGCCGAGTTGACGACTGAGCGTGGTCTTCCCGGAGCCAGGAAGACCGTTGATCAGAATCAGGGTTTTAGCGATTGGCTCTACCTCCGCGACGCCTTGAGGGCCATCGCCGATCCCCCTCCGCGTCTGACGGGCTCGGCGGCGGCGACCATGCCGCCGTCGGGCAGAAACTCGATGGCGGTCGCGGCGCCGATCTCCGCTGCCGACGTGAACGCATCCCCCGACGGCGTGAGCTGATGGCCAAACGGTGCCAGCTGGCTGCCGTACTTGGCGATGAACTCGGGTTCGGCCGTGACCTTGGCCGCATTCCGTTGCGAGGCACGCGGTGCGGCGATCGCCCCGGAGATGGTCATGCCAAGATCCACCCGGTTCAGAATGGTCTGCAGGACAGTTGTGATGATGGTCGATCCGCCGGGCGAACCGAGGGCGAGGAACGGCTTGCCCTCCTTGAGGATGATGGTCGGCGACATGGACGAGCGCGGGCGCTTCCCTGGCTCGATCCGGTTCGGGTCGGCCGGGTCGTAGACTGTCGAGAAATCGGTCAGCTCGTTGTTGAGCAGGAAGCCGCGGCCGGGGACCACCATGCCGGACCCTCCGGTCTGCTCGATCGTGAGCGTGTAGTCGACCACATTCCCCCACTTGTCCGCGACGGTCAGGTTGGTCGTCGAGATGTTCTCGGTGTCCTTCTCGTCGGCGGGCGCCACGGCGGCGGCCGGGCACGCGCCGTCGTACGAGGACACATTCCCCGGCGCGACCGGCTTCGCCGCCGCGTGCAGCGGATCAATCTGGCAGGCGCGCTCCTTGCCGAACACCGGGTCCGTGAGCGCGGCGGTGGGAACGCTCACGAACGCGGGGTCCCCCACGTACTTGCCACGGTCCGCGAAAGCAAGCGCGCTGGCCTCGAGGTAGTGGTGCAGGGCGCCCGGCGTGGACATCCCGGACAGGTTGGAAGGCTCCAGGATGTTCAGCGCCTCGCCCACCGTGGTGCCGCCGCTGCTGGAGGGCGCCATGCCGTAGACGTCCAGGTCGCGGTAGTCCACGTGCGTGGGCGCCTGATCCAGGGCGCGGTATGCGGCGAGATCCGCCGTCGTCAGGTGGCCTGCCGGAACGGGCAGCTTTGTGTTGGAAGTCTTGGGCGGAGCCTGCACCGTGGCCGCGATCTCGGCCGCAAGCGGCCCGCCGTAGAAGCCGTCCGTGCCCTTTTTCGCGAGGAGCCGGTATGTATCGGCGAGGTCGTGGTTCTGGAAGACACTGCCGACGGCGGGGGCGTCATCGCCCGGGAGGTAGAGGCTGCTGGTCGAGGGAAACGCCTCGAACCGGGCTTTGTTGTCGAGGGTCTGCTGGCGGAACGTCTTATCGACCACGAATCCACGGGTGGCCACGTTGATGGCAGGCTTGAGTGCATCGCCGAGGCTCAACGTGCCCCACCGGTCCAGGGCACGCGCCCAGGTGGCCGGGGTGCCGGGGACGCCAACGGAGACGCCGCTTGTGACGAGCTCGGGCGTGAAATTGAAGGGCTTGCCGGTCGCCGGGTCGATGAACGCGTCGTGCGGCATTCCTGCCGGTGCGGTCTCCCGGCCGTCGATCGTGCCCACATTGCCGGTCTTCGCGTCGTAGAACACGAAGTAGCTTCCGCCGCCAATCCCGGCACTGTAGGGCTCAGTCACGCCAAGGGTCGCGGCTGCGGCGACGGCGGCGTCCGCTGCGTTGCCGCCCTTGCGGAGGACCTCGATCGCCGCAGCGGATGCCTCCGGATCCACGGTGCTCACCGCTCCGCCGTACCCAGTGGCGGTTGACGTCTTTGCGGTCTCCCGCGGATCGGCCTGCGCAGGGGCGGCAACGGCACCACCCGTCACGCTCAATGCCAGGGCCGCCGTGACAGCCGCCAGCCCACGTGTCATATATGCCATGATCGCTCCCGAGTCCGTGTTACGCGTATTGACAGTGCTTGTCACGCTACTACGCAGGCGTGCGACACTCAACACTCGCGTCGATGGCATTGCATGCTCTTTCAGCCGCCGTCAGAAGTGGACTGCCGGGTGCTCGGTCACTTCAGTTTCATCAAAAATTGTCGGTGGCTCCTGAGATGATCTGAGTGTGGAGAGCAGGACAGTGTGTTGAGTGCGGAGAGCGGGGCGGCGATAGAGGCCGTCGCCGAGTCTGTTGCCGCGCTGGCTGCCTTGGCCGGCGCCGGCGTTGGGGCTGACCATGCCGATGCGCCTGCTGCCTGCCCGCAGGGAGACGGCGATCCGCTGCGGCGGCTGGCGGACGGTTGCCTGGACGGGCTCGCCGAGGTCGCCCGGATGGAGGCCCGGATGGCCGCGTTGAGGGTGCGGCTGACCGCCGACTACGCGCAGGCAACCAGGTTCCTGGCGCTGCCGGCGCCGTCACCGCGGGACCGCGCCGTACAGGAGATGGCACTGGTGGCCGAGGTCGCCTGTGTCCTGACCGTCAGCGAACGCGCCGCCGCAGCCCTCCTCGCCGAAACCTACGCCCTGACGACGGCGCTGCCGCTGACCCTGGCCGCCCTTGAGTCCAGCACGATCTCCTGGGCCCACGCCCGGATCATCGTGGACGAAACCAGCAGCCTGGATGCGGCCGGGGCGGCCGGGCTCGAGGCGCACTTCCTGGACCCCGAAGCACCCAACCCGGCCCGCGGCTGCCCGGCCGGGGAGCTCGTTCCGTCCCGGTTCCGGGCCAAGGCCCGCGCCTGGCGCGAACGCCACCACCCGGCCGGCATCGAGGAACGCCACGCCACGAGCGCCGCGGACCGGCGGGTCGAGTACACCCCGGACCGGGACGGCATGGCCTGGCTCTCGGCCTATTTCCCGGCCGATACCGCCGCGGGGATCTGGGACCGGGCCACCGCGGCGGCCCGCGCCCTCCAGGGCCCGGACGAGCCCCGGACCCTGACCCAGCTCCGCGCCGACATCACCGCCACCTGGCTCCTCACCACCGGCACCGGCACGGGTGCTGGATCGGACGACGGCGGCACCGGCACCACCGGCGAAGCGGCTGCGGGTGGGCTTGTTCCGGTCCCGCGTGCGCAGGTTCTGGTCACCGTCCCGGTCCTGTCCCTGCTCGGCGCCACCGACGAACCGGCCGTCCTCGACGGGCACGGGCCGATCCCGCCCTCGATGGCCCGCCGCCTCATCGCCGACGGCGCCAGCTCCTTCCACCGGGTCCTGACCGACCCCCGCGACGGCGCCCCGCTCGAAATCGGCCGGACCAGCTACCGGCTCACGACGGCCCAGCGCCACTGGCTCCGGCTCCGCGACGGCCGGTGCCCGTTCCCCGGCTGCGCCAACCAYTCCCTGGACAACGAGGCAGACCACCTCCTGGCCTGGGCCGACGGCGGCACCACCGGCATCTCGAACCTCGGCCAGCCCTGCCCGAAACACCACCGGCT